>NZ_QJPL01000030.1:0-518 GCF_003204205.1 Sanguibacteroides justesenii | reverse complement strand
TTTTGATTCCGAACACGTAAACGACAATCGACCGACAATCGATTTCCACGCGACTCGTAATCCAGATCCAAATCGAGCAGGGTGACTTTGGGGTAGGAATTGTAATGGACGTATACATCACGATAGAGACGACGAGCCTCGACAGCACCTTGATATCTTAGATAAAAAGTCATGCCGCTACCGACTCCAAGGATAAAACATATCACGCAGACAAACCTCCATAAACGCTTCTCCCGTGCACTATTCGGGAGACGGCGGGACAACACCACCGCGGCGCTAAAAAAACCGACACCACACAACAACCAGCAAAACCGGTGAAAAAAATAACCCCACGGGTCGGGGAAACCGACCATATCGGAAAATATATTGGGTACATGAAGTGCAAAAGGATCAAACAAGCCCTGGCATGCATCCGGCAAGAAAACGACGGTCAACAACAAGTACCCGATTAAGAGAATAAAAGAAAAAAGACGGTTACGGGTTAAGTATACCACGAAAAAAGAAAAACCCGTCAAAAA
>NZ_QJPL01000002.1:0-527802 GCF_003204205.1 Sanguibacteroides justesenii | reverse complement strand
TTCATCCTGAGCCAGGATCAAACTCTTCATGATAAAAAATCTTTACTTTTTTTGTTCTTCCTGTCCCGGTTTAATTCACGGCCGTCTTCCGACGGCTCGCGCTCGCTTGTTCGTCTTTTTCACTTCAATATGTTCAAGAACTCGTCTCTCTATCTACCGGCTTCCCCCATTTTTAACGGCGAAAGCGGACGCAAAGATAACACCTTTTATTCTCACCTTCCAAATCTTTTTCACTATTTTTTTCGAACTTTTTTCAACACCCTCGTTCAACACCTCCAGGCCCGTTTCATCTCGCTACCCCTCCGGAAAGCGGGTGCAAAGATAAAACAACTTTATCCCCTTTTCCAAATTTTTTATCACATTTTTTCCAGGAAAAAATTTAACAGGCAATTATCACGCTGAACCTGAAAGAATTAAAAAATGTTTTTTTCCCCGAAAAACTACCGACAACGAAAAGAAAAGACTCGACAACACAGCGAGAACGAAAATTAAAAGATGAAAAGAAGAGATTAGGAGATTAAATGATTGGGAGATTAGGAGATTAAGGGATTAGGAGATTTGAATCATTGAATCACTAAATCATTGAATCACTAAATCATTCTAATCGTCAATTAAAACATCTGACAAGATCGATTTTAAATCGGGGTATTGCATTCGATAGCCGGAATGTAACGTTCGAAAGGGGATCACATTAGCAGAGCGAGTCAATACCAAAGCAGATTCTCCCAACAGCATCAGTAATACTTTCTCAGGAACTTTTATTGTTATTTTTATTCTAATATGTTCTTCCAAGGCTTTGGTAAACTCTAAATAACTAAGTGAATTTGGAATAACCATATTGTAAATCCCTTCAATATCTCTGTTTTCTATGGCGTACCGGATAAAACCGGCAATATCCTTAACATGCACCACCGGAAAAACTTGCTTCCCGCTTCCCATGATCAAGAATAAATGAAATCGAAAGGATCGTTTGAGTTGTTTCAAAACTCCCCCATTTTTCCCCAGCACGATTCCGAATCTCAAAATAACCTTACGCACATCCTCCAAATACGCTACTTCTTTTTCCCAACCCTTCACAACTTCTGCCAAAAAACCGGAATCATAAGTTGTAGCATTTTCATCACTTACGCTCCCTTCCTTATATATACCCACGGCCGAAGCATTGATGAAAACCTGAGGTTTTCGCTGAAGCGCATTGACGGCCCTCACCAGGTTTCGAGTCGCCAATACCCTGGAACGCATAATCTCTTCCTTCCCGCGAGCTGTCCAACGGCCCATAATACTTTTACCGGCAAGATTAACAATCACGTCAGCATCTTCGATATATTCCTTCAATGCCATCCCTCCCTCAAACAACACGTTTCTCGGAATCGCATTGACCTTATATCCATATTTTTCAAAAATACCTCGTATGGTTTCTCCGATAAAACCATGTATCCCCGTAATATAAATATTTTTCATAACACTCTGCATTTTGTACCATTACCCATCTATATATTCTACGGAAAAATACAACATAAGCTACTCGTTTCGACTATTATTTTAGGAATTACCTTCTATTTTGAATTTATCCATATACCGGCTTCGGCAATTTCTATTTCAGAAATTCACGCCATTGCTCCGATACAAAATAAAAATCTCATTTTCGCCGGACATTAATCTTTGTTTTTTATATTTATCTTTACCGCAAATAATTAATCTGCAACAAAATGAAATTCAATACCATTCAATTGATCTATTTTTCACCAACTCACACTTCTCGGGAAGTGGCAAGGGCCATCGCAAAAGGAATTCAACTTCCCATCGGAAAAGAGATCGACTTGACGCCTGCGTCAAACGCAACATCAATCGAAGCTGAGAATACATTAACAATCATAGCTGTTCCAACTTACGCGGGTCGAGTTGCGCAAACGGCATTGGATCGATTAAAAATCATTAAAGCCCATCAATCACCAGCCATTATCGCCGTTTTGTATGGTAATAGAGATTACGAAGATGCCTTAATCGAATTAAGAGATACGGTAAACGAACTCGGTTTTATTCCCATTAGTGGAGGAGCCTTCATCGGAGAACATTCTTACAGTACCTCCACAATGCCAACCGCTCCCGGACGGCCCGACCCATCCGATTTGCAAATAGCAAAAACATTAGGGAGAAAAAGCGTGGAACAATTGCATATCTATGGTTCAACCAGCGATATCCCTTTATTGGAGGTGAAAGGAAATATTCCTTACAAAGAAAAGAAACCCAAAACTCCAGCCTCACCGAAAACCCTAAAAGATTTATGTACCCGATGCGGATTTTGCGTCGAAATATGCCCTGTCGAAGCCATTCAACTGAAAGACGAAATCATAAGCAACGATGAAACTTGTATTAAATGTTGTGCCTGTGTAAAACAATGCCCCAGCCAAGCCAGAATATTCAATACTCCTTTTACGGAATTTCTTTTCAGGAACTTCCATGACCGAAAAGAACCGGAAATCTTCATGGCTGAATAACAACCCATAGGAACGGGGTAATGTACCGACGATCGATTAAGAGATTCAATTCAATCATTGGATCTCTTAGTCCTTCAATCTCCCGATCTCGTTAATTAAAAATTACAATCGAATTGACGCAACCTTTTTTAAAGTAGTGCATCATATAGATGAACTTTATAATTAAAAACAGCTATGGAAAATAAAACATGGAAATTGGCGTTAATTTGCTTTTTAGCCGTCTTCTTCTTTACGTCATGCGATGACGATGATGAATATTACTACGTTGGGAACGGAAATTCGTGGATAAGCTATGGTAATCTTGAAAAAGTCGATAATTCCCAATCCAAATACGTTATCCGCCGGGATGACGGAAATAAACTGATTCTCTCCGAAGGAGTACGTCTCAATGGCGATGAAGTAAAAGAAGGTCTACGGGTTGTTGCCAATTACTCCATTATCGGGAGTGAAAGGGAGGAAACAAGCCTAAATGGCAAAATGATTTATTACATCCGTTTATACGATATTGACGATGTACTTTGTAAAGTCCCCGTAAAAGAATCCTTCATTAAAGAAAATGAAGCCGTCCGAAACGACAGCATCGGTAACGATCCCATTAATATCACGGAAGCATGGTTCGGCGGAAAATACTTGAATGTCGAATTCAAAATTCCGGTAAAGAAAGGCTCCTCTGAAAAACACTTCATCAATCTAGTTCAAGACGATATGGGATTACACAACGACTCCGTATATATCACTTTACGCCATAATGCATACGGAGAAAAAACCGATGCCCAAAACACAGATTCATATGTTTGGAGCTACGGCAGAGTATCTTTTGACCTAACTTCCATTGTGCCGGAAGGTTACAACAAAGTTCCGGTAAAATTAATTTGGACCGAATATAAAAAGAATATCCCCGAAACCGTTACCAAAAGCGACAGCGGAACATTCTCGTTGTCCGGAAAAGAGACAAATCCTCGGGCCAAGTCAGGCCTAAAACAAAAAGAGAATCATCAAGCAAGTCCGAACGAAACCCGAATCTCTTGTGAACTCAAATAAACAATCCAATTTTAAGGGGGCCTATCCAAAGCCCCCTTAAACTTATAACATTCGTAAAACCATACTTTTCTAAAATCCCGTATTCATTACATCAACAAGAGATCATTTCTTTTACAAATTCCTGTATAAAATCTACGCTACGATCAATTCCCAAAAGAGAAGAGTCGATAGATAAATGATAGGAAGAAGCTACTCCCCACTCTTTATCCGTGTAATAGTTATAATATCCCGGACGAGTTTTATCCATTCTACGAATAAGCTCCGAAGCATCATGCTCGGATATGTTTTCCCGCCGCATCACGGTTTTTATCCGTTCATCCAACGGAGCATGAATAAAAATATTCACACAATTTTTTTTCTCCCGCAGAATATAATCCGCACAACGTCCTACAATAACACAAGATTTCTCTTCCGCCAATTTACGGATAACATCCGACTGAATTTGAAATAGTTTTTCATTGGAAAGAAAATCGTTATATTGAAATCCGCCGAAAGTAAAGCCCGCGGCAAAAGCATGCAATAAACTACCGGAATTCTGTTCATCCGCCTTCTCAAAAAATTCTTTACACAATCCGCTTTCCTGAGAAGCTAATGCGATTAACTCCTTATCATAAAAAGCAATTCCCAATTTTTCGGATAATTTTTGTCCGATTTGCTTACCGCAACTGCCGAATTGCCTACCGATTGTAACAACACAATTTTCCATAACACTTTATTTAGGATTAGTTATACATACAAAATTACTTATTTTTTCTTTCCTATAAGGTGCCGGAGCCTATTTTAAATCAAAATATTCGCGAGAGCCCATAGCCTAAAACAACAAAACATCGCAATCAAAGCAAATTCGAAATCTTTAGCCGTTTCAATTGCCAATGCAACATACATCCCGTCACGACAGAAGCAATAACATCGGCTGTCGGCATACTGGCCCAAACTCCCGTCGTACCCCAAAAATGAGGAAATATCAAAAGAGCGGGAATCAAAAATAACAATTGGCGCGTCAAAGAAAGGAAAATAGCTTTTTTAGCCATCCCGATGGACTGAAAAAAGCTGGAAGTAACCATCTGAAAACCGACCAAAGGAAATGCAGCAAGCACAATCCTCAACCCGCTCGAAGCAATTTCAACCAACTCGGCATGTACGGTAAAAAGATAAATAATAGGCCGAGGAAAAATCTGACCTATCAAAAAACCGGAAGTCGTTACACTGATACCGCAAATCAGGGTATATTTCAACACCCGAATCAAGCGATCAAATTGTCGAGCTCCAAAATTATATCCGGCAATGGGTTGCATCCCCTGGTTGAAACCCATCACAATCATAATAAACAAAAAAACCACTCTATTTACGATACCATACGCTCCTATCGCCATATCCCCTCCATGTACTTTCAAACTTTTATTAATCAATATGACTACCAAGCAAGCACATAAATTCATTAAAAAAGGAGATAAACCGATAGCAAGCATCCCTCCCACTATGCTTCTTTTTAAACCGAAAATACCTTTTTGAAAATGAAGAAAACTTTTCGGATTAAAGAAATGCATCAACTCCCAACTCAAGGCCAAGACCTGAGCAAGGACGGTAGCATAAGCAGCTCCGCGTATTCCCCAATCCAACACGAAAATAAAAAGGGCATCCAACACGCAATTTACCAGCACCGCCATCAATGTTGCCGCCATTGCCTTTTGAGGATAACCGGAAGCCCTCAATACCTCATTCAATCCTAAATATACATGCGTTACCAAATTTCCGGCCAAAATAACTTGCATATAATCTTCCGCATAAGGTAATGTTTCGGGACTCGCCCCGAAAAAAAGAAGTACCGGTTTTAAAAAAATCAGCATCAGCACCATAAACAACGCTCCAATGATTATATTCAAAACGATAACATTCCCCAATACATGCGTTGCACTCTCTTTATCCTTTTGTCCCAATTTTATGGCCACCAAAGTAGATGCGCCGACACCTACAAGCGAACCGAAAGCTGCCGCTAAATTCATCAGAGGAAATGTCACCGCCAATCCGGCAATAGCCAACGGGCCGACCCCGTGGCCGATGAAAATACTATCGACCATATTATATAAAGAGGAGGCCGTCATTGCAATAATGGCCGGAATAGCATAACGAAGAAGTAATTTCCCGATTTTCTCCGTACCTAAAATCAAAGGTGTATTTTGTGACATAAGATCTATTTAGCTGTTGAATAAAAACGGCCGCAAAGATAGACGAATTATAACATGTCGATCACCACAAAATCAAAAAAGTTCCTTCGTTTACTCCCAATCTCCATTATCTATGATCACCTGTTTTAATGCTTCGAGAGCTTCGCTCTCGGGAACGGCAATCCGAACGACTTCTTTTCCCCGGTAAAGATTCACTTTCCCGTTTCCAGCCCCCACGTAACCGTAATCGGCATCACCCATCTCTCCTGGGCCATTTACAATACAGCCCATCACGGCAATTTTCAATTTACTCAAATGAGCAAAGGCTTTTTTCACCTTAGCAACCGACTCCTCTAAATTATACAACGTACGTCCACATCCCGGACAACTAATAAACTCTGTTTTATAGCGCCTAACTCCGGCTGACTGAAGAATATTCCGACTAATGGATAGGGCGTCAAAAGGGTTACCCGCCTGAGGATAACTAATCCATAGACCGTATCCCTGACGATCTATAAATAATCCTCCGACATGAGCGGCAACTCGCAGATTCAAATCATCTATTTCTTCTCCCGAAACGACCGCCCGGATAATTACCCGGTTTTTGATGTTCAATTCAGCCAATCGTTCCAAAAGATGGCGATAGTTGGAATAAAGCACTTCCGTCGGTGTCAATACCAAAATAGCCTCTTCTTCTCTTTGCAATTTCACGGCCAATTCCTGATTTATCTCCTCCACACCCCGTATCTCTACGAATACGCCATTACCTTCCGGTTCCTCCTCCAAGGTTAAAAACTCCCTCACCCCAATCAAGGCAACTGCATTCCGGTTATACACGTGAGCGACATCAATATTCTCATAGGGGACAAGGATCTTCACACTCTCCGGTAATTTGGTTAATTCCGGTCCCAAAGCTTCCGTGTAAATAATCTCCGGAGCCTGTTTTCCTGCTTTCAGCAAATCACCGTAAACCGGATCATTGACTGCGGCAACGTGAAAATCCAATCCTGCCGTAATTCGCTCGTCGATACAATCCACATGAGAAATATCCGCCACGATCAAAGGTTTAACAAAATGAGATTTCCAAACGGGAAATTCCGAACGATATTCAGGAGTACAAATCCGTACCAGCCGTTGAGCTATCGGGATCTCTTTTTGCGGAGCCTCCGTTAAAGAAACCCGAATCGTATCTCCGATCCCTTCATTCAACAGAGTTCCTATCCCCACAGCCGAACGAATTCGCCCGTCCTCCCCCTCCCCGGCTTCTGTCACTCCCAAATGCAACGGATAATCCATCCCCTCTTTCTCCATCTCCCTGACTAACAGACGAACGGCTTCCACCATTACTCGACAATCGCTGGATTTCAAAGAGATCACCACATCATTAAATTCTTCATCCCGACATACTCGAAGATATTCCATCGTCGCCTCTACCATTCCTTCAGGAGTATCTCCATACCGACTCATAATCCGATCGGATAAAGAACCATGATTCGTACCGATACGTACCGCCGTATGATATTCCCGGCACACGTTCAAAAAAAGAGTGAATTTCGCCCGCAAACGCTCCAACTCCTCCGTATACTCTTCTTCCGTATATTCCAAATGTTCAAACGTAGCCCGTTTATCCACAAAATTCCCCGGATTTATCCTCACTTTCTCGACATAACGAGCCGCAATCATAGCAGCTACCGGATTAAAATGAATATCTGCCGAAAGAGGTTCCCGATATCCTTTTTCCCGTAAAGCAATATGTATATTTTTCAAATTTTCTGCCTCTCTTCTTCCCGGAGCCGTAATTCTTACTAACTCTCCCCCTGCCTCAATAATTCGGACAGCCTGTTCCACACAAGCGAAAGTATCCATCGTACTCGTGTTTAGCATGGACTGTACAAGAACCGGATACTCCGACCCAATAAACGTATTTCCAATTTTAACCTGTCTCGTTCTCCTACGCATAATAATTATATTTCAATCGATTATGACATTATTCGTTTTAAATTCTGAAGGTTGCGCTTATTCGTAATAGCTTTCCCCTCCGGAGTGTAAAGGTAATCAATTTCCGCTTTAAAATGCTCGATCACGTTACGTCTCACGACCTTCATGGTAGAGTTCATCAAACCGTTTTGTTCCCCAATAGTTTCAGGAAGTATTCCGGTAACCGCTGGAAGCCAACGTTCCGGAAACAAATTGGCCCATTTTCCTCCCTTTCTGAAAGCTATCAACTCCTCTTCCAGCTTCAAGGCCATGGAGCGATAGGCATCCATGGTATTCGGTTCCACCTCCTGCTGCATAATATACTCCTCCAATGCTGTTTTATTCGGTACGATCAGCCCGACCGTGTATGGAGATTGATTATTGTATAAAATACAACATTCGATATAGCGGGAGTGTTCCACGATTGCCTCTTCAATCCCCTCAGGACTGTATTTTTCCCCATCGTTAGCTATCAACAAGGATTTGTACCGGCCTAAAACATAAAGCCACCCCTCTCTCCCAAGATAACCGATGTCACCGGTACGCAACCATCCGTCTATGATATATTCTTTTGTATTTTCTTCATTCCGCCAATAGCCCAGCATCACGTTGCCTCCCTTAATCCATACCTCTCCCTGTTCTCCAACCGGAAGAACCTTTCCCTCCTCGTCACATATTTTCAACTCCAATGGCTTCACGACCATACCGGAAGAACCGAAACGATACCGTTCCGGCGTATTGGAGCTGATAACAGGCGAGGCTTCCGTCAATCCGTACCCTTGTAACATAGGAATCCCCAAGGCTGCATAATAGCGTTGTAGTTCGATATCCAACAAAGCCCCTCCCCCGACAAAGAATTGCAAATTTCCACCGAAACTCCGACGAATTTTAGAGAAAATAAACCCATCCGCCATTTTAACCCAAGGCCACCAAAATGCCTTTCCACCTTTTCCCCTATCATCTCCCAGACCATTATAACGATATGCAGCTTTCAGCCCCCATCGGTATAACTTCCATATAAAGCGTCCTTTCGCCCGTATACCGGCCTCTATATTTTTTCTGAAGTTTTTCGCTAATGCCGGCACACTAAGCAAGACATGAGGTTTTATTTCCAAAAGATTCACCGGAATATTCCTTAAATATTCCATAGGAGAATTTCCAAAATCTACCGAAGCCAACGAAGCTCCGTTATACATAAAAGAGTAGATGCCTACCGTATGAGCGAAACTATGATCCCAAGGCAGAAACAAAAGCACCTTATAAGACGATGGAATCTGTATCAGCGAATCAGCCTGTAACACGTTCGTCACATAATTCCCATGCGACAACATAATCCCTTTAGGGTCTGCCGTTGTTCCCGAAGTATAAGAGATATTTACCAGATCATCTGCCCGAACAGACCGAACCCGATCGTTCAAGACGTGAGAATTAGATGCTAACCACAACTTGCCTTCAGACAAAAGAGACTCGAAAGAGAGAGTACGCTCCTCTTCTCCCTCATAATCGAATACAATGATCTTCTCTACTTGGAGCAAACGGGAGCTCATTTCACGTATCCGACGGAAATAATAAGAAGAAACAATTAAAAAACGAACTCCCGAATGTTCTATCCGAAATAAGATTTCATCACTTGTCAATTTGATACTTAAAGGTACATTTACCCCTCCCGCGTACAATACCCCCAGTTCAGCATACACCCAACGATTACATCCTTCACTCAAAAGAGCTGCCCGGTCTCCCTTATTCATCCCCAAAGAGAGTAAAGCTCCGGCAAAATCTATTACTTTCTCTCTAACCTCCCGATAAGACGTGGATATATATTTTCCATCTCTCTTCTCCCACAAATAAGGACTTTCGGAAAATTTCTCGCAACTCCGTTCAAATAACGCTATGATTGTATCCATACCTCTTTACAAAACCTCCTTACTAAAACTACAAAAATAGATATTTTACAAATCTAATAAAGAAATTCCAATTCCCTACGGCAACTCCCGGATAATAACTTTTTTCCAATCTCCTACTTATCAGGATGTAACCTGAATTTCTTTTCTCACGTAATCTTTACACAAACATAAAAGAATAACATGACCCGATTTTTAATCTTAACTATTACCGTAGTCTGTATAGGTATTACTATCGCCTGGAACAATAAAGCACATGGCGTTCTGCATCAAAATACCCCGATGAAAAACATAGAATTAAAATTCATCATCCAAGAATCTTCGGAGGTTCCCCTTCATCATGATATCATCATCTATGACGGTGATCCTTCCCGTAACGGACATGTATTGACAAAAGGCAAGGCAACAACAAAGAAGCCTTTTGTTACCTCCATAAGGGTTTCAGCTCAAAAACACGAACTATTTTCCGTTAGTCGTATCCCTTTCCATTCCAAACAAATCACCCGTACTGTAAAACAAACCAAACCTTAAATCAAAAGGTGTTTTTCCTAAATACGAGGAGAAACACCTTTTCATTCCGATATATACTACGTAGTTATTCGTTACCCATCTCCTGTTTCCGGGCATCTATGTAACGTACCACTTTTCCGTAAATGATCAAAGCGATAGCCGAAACCAAAGCAATACCGGCAAAATAATACCAGATATAATGAGCATTTGAAGCTGCCGCCGCCCACTCCGCCTCGCTACTAAACAAAGCATGGTCCGGACAATATTTACTCAACAGGAATCCGGACAATCCGAAACCGAAAATAGAAGAGAGAAACGAATGCAAATGGCTAAATCCGAGATAAAGCCCTTCCTCTCCTTTAGGAGCCTGTAAAGAAAAATACTCCAGAAAACGGGGAGAAATAAATACTTCAGCTAATCCCTGGAACACGATACCCACGATCATCATAAAAGCGACCGGATGCATTCCAACAATCTCACTATTGCTCAACATATTACCCGAAGCCATACATAAAGCCGATACCGGCATAATAAACATGCCTACCGTCATAGAAAATAATGCCGATTTTTTTCGCATCAATTGCGTAATCAAACTCACCGTCAACACAACCACCAACGGATTCACGTTAGCATACCACCCGATAGCACTTCCTTCCCCGGCCAACCGGATCACGTATTTGGGCATCGTCGCGTATAACTGATGTTGCACCATCCAGAATCCCGTAATGATTAAAATTAAAATAAGCAGACGGGCGTTCGTACAGACTTTCATCAAAGCGACCCATATCTGCCGGAAAGATTTTCCTTCTCCCGCATGTTTATCGCTTTTATACATAAAATAAATAGCTATTAAAGCTAAAAATGTCATGGAGGCAGAGAAATAATTCAAGACGATCATCCCCTCATGTCCCATAGAATCTCTTAACGGCGTCACCAATACCTTGCCGGAAAAAGCCCCGATATTTACCATCCCGTAAAAAATAGCAAAACCTTTCGCTCGGGTACTCTCGTCCGTTTCCTTGGCCACGGTACCGGAAATAACACTTTTAATAAAAGATCCGCCGACAACGATCAAAGCCATAATCGGTAAGATACCGTAACGATAGTTACTATCCTGCAATCCGTTAAAACGAGTTTCGTATCCGTATTCCACCAATCCGGTAGAAGCCAAAAAAGTCGGAAATACCCCTAATCCCAAATACCCTAACGTCAATAACAAAAAAGCCAGTAACATGGACTTACGAAATCCTATTTTGTCGGCAAGAGCTCCCGAGAAAGTAGGCAAGAAATACAAACAAGCGGAAAATATTCCCGCGATAGTAGCAGCCTGAATATCTGAAAAACCCAATACATTACTCAAATACAGGGTGATTACGACAAAAACACCGTAATACGCCGCTCTCTCTAATAATTCGACCGTGTTGGCAACCCAAAACGCTTTACTGAACTTCACTTTTTTCTTTTCTGTTGTCACACTCATACATTTAATTTTTACTAATTTTCATCCAACCGTGCAAAAATAACATTTTTACAATACACGACAATACCCGAAACCGATAGATCTAAATGATCCGGAAACACTCGAAAATTATTTACAACCTATTTTTTGTAAATATTGCAGTGTAAAAATCTTACGACTCCAAAGCGTTTGCATGATTCCCCGCAAAGAAAGATAGACCAGAAAAGCCAGCCAAAGCATATGATTATCGGTACTCCCGGAAAAAGTATAAAAAATGAAGAAAAAAGCGAATGAAGCTATCAACATAGCCCCAAGCATCTGTTTCGTTGCAGTGGCACCTATAAGTATTCCATCCCATAAGAAAGCGGAAAATCCGGCTAACGGAATAGCCAAAACCCAATAAAAATAAGTAGCCGAAGCCTGTATGACCTCCGTATCATCCGTCAATATACTTAAAAAATTTTTCCCTCCTACCGCGTATAAAAGAGTAAAAAACAAAGATAGTCCGACTCCCCAAGCGAACAGATTACGGACAGCATGTTTCAATTGCTTTAAATTACAAGCACCCACGTAACGGCCTGCTAAAGCTTCCCCGGCATAAGCAAAACCGTCCATAATATAAGAAAACAGTGTAAAAAGCTGCATCAACAGAGTATTAACCGCCAATATCACGTCCCCCTGACGGGCCCCCGTGGAAGTAAAAAAAGTAGTTACGGCAATCAAACAGAATGTACGCAAAAAAATATCCCGGTTCACCGCGAAAAAACGCTGCATAGCCGTTAAATATAAACTTTCCCGCAAAACAACCCTTACCCGCAAATAGCCGTATTTCTTCACCCATAAAACAACCGCCATGGCCAAGCCGCCATATTCGGCCACCACGGTTCCCAAGGCAACTCCTTCCACCTTCATCTTAAATCCAAAAACGAAACAAAGGCTGCACAAAATATTAACCGTATTCACCGCAATAGCAATATACATGGGGAAACGGGAATTTTGCATTCCGATAAACCATCCCTTAAAACCATACAAAGTCAAAACAGCCGGAGCTCCCCAGATGCAAACCCGAAAATAGGCTACGGCATACCGTTCTACTTCATCGCTGGTATCCAACAGGTGAAAAGCCAAACGCTCGATCGGGTATTGCAACAACAATAAGGCGATTGCAGAGACCAACCCGACACAAACCGCCTGTACCAAAACCCTCGTTTCCGCCGAAGCGTCTTTCCGTCCATAAGCCTGCGAAGTCAACCCGCTCGTACCCATTCGCAAAAAACCGAAATTCCAGTATAAAATATTAAACAGCAATCCTCCTACCGCAATCGCCCCGATATAAGCAGTCGCACCCAAATGCCCCACGATAGCCACATCGACTAAACCCAATAACGGGACCGTTATATTAGATATAATCGACGGAACGGCCAATTGAAGAATTCTCCGATTCATTACTTTTCATTTTAACACAAAAATAAAAGTATTTCCCTCAAAATAATTCAATAAAAGAAAATCTTGTTTCTATTATCTATCTATTACCTTTTAACCCAATAAAAATAGATTGTTAACGGGATGCTGTCCAACGGGCAAAAAGTAACTCATTTTTTCCGAAAGATTCTCTATTGAAAAACATTGCATTTTTCAGGTACGTATTATATTTTAGCATTCGAAATAAAAAAGAAATCAAACGATGAAAAAGAAATTTACCCGTATTACCCTATTAGGCTCTTTCCTTCTATTGATGTACCAATGTGCCACCGTACCCATCACGGGACGTCATCAACTTATTTTATTTCCGGAAGACCAGATGGTACAAACCAGCCTGACTTCTTACAGCAGTTTTATTAAAGAGAATAAATTATCGAGCGACGATTCGGCCAAAAACCGGATTCGGAAAGTAGGGGCCCGCATATCCAAAGCCGTGGAACAATACCTGAGAGAGCACGGTTTAGAATCCGAAATTCAAAATTTCCAATGGGAATTTAATCTGGTAGTCAGCAATGAACCCAACGCCTGGTGTATGCCCGGAGGAAAAGTGGTATTCTATGAAGGGATTTTGCCCTACTGCCAAAACGAAGCGGGCATCGCTGTCGTTATGGGACACGAAATCGCTCATGCCGTAGCCCATCACAGCAACGAACGAATGAGTCAACAAGCATTGGTTCAATACGGTAGTACTGCCGCAAGCGAATTACTCGGCCAATCCCAGGGGGCAGCAAGAAAAGCGTTACTGGAACAGGTAATCGGAATCGGAGCCAACGTCGGCATCATCTTGCCTTTTTCACGTAAACACGAATCGGAAGCCGATCATTTGGGACTGATCTTTATGACAATGGCCGGTTACGATCCCAATGAAGCCACGGCCTTTTGGTCACGAATGGCAGCAGCAGGGGGAGGCAAACAAGCCGAATTCTTATCCACCCACCCGGCAGACGAAAAACGGATCGCTCAATTAAAAGCCCTGATCCCGGAAGCCTTGAAGTATAAGCCGCAGGAGTAAAACGCCTATCCCATGCTCTTCTCTTCCCCTGTTTTTAAACTTTATAAAAATAGAGAAGTTGTTTTTTATTTTTTTCTTACTTTTGTTATCCGAAACAAATGACTAAAAATACCATGGAAAATAAACTGACGATATACAATACATTAGATCGGAAAAAGGAGCTGTTCGAACCTCTTAACCCTCCATTTGTCGGATTGTACGTATGCGGTCCTACCGTGTACGGGGATGCTCATTTGGGACATGCCCGTCCGGCTATCACGTTCGATTTGCTTTTCAGATACCTGAAATACTTGGGTTATAAGGTAAGATACATCCGGAATATCACTGATGTAGGTCATTTAGTCAACGACGCAGACGAAGGAGAGGACAAAATCGGCAAAAAAGCGAAATTGGAACAACTGGAACCGATGGAAATCGTCCAATTGTATACCAACCGTTATCATAAAAACATGGAAGATCTGAATACACTTCCTCCCAGTATAGAACCTCACGCTTCGGGACACATCATAGAACAACAGGAGTTAATCAAAAAGATTATCGATAACGGTTTCGCTTATGAAAGTAACGGCAATATCTATTTCGATGTAGAACACTACAACCGGAAATTCCATTACGGAAAACTTTCCGGCCGAAAAATAGAAGAGTTATTTTCCAATACACGCCAGTTAGACGGACAAGGAGAAAAAAGAAACCCGTTGGATTTCGCTCTCTGGAAAAAAGCCTCCCCGGAACACATCATGCGGTGGCCTTCCCCCTGGGGAACAGGATTCCCGGGCTGGCATTTAGAATGTTCTTGTATGAGTCAAAAATACCTGGGAGAAACGTTTGATATCCACGGGGGAGGGTTGGATTTACAATTTCCTCATCACGAATGCGAAATCGCCCAAAGTGCGGCCGCGTACGGACACGACGCCGTAAGGTACTGGATGCATAATAATATGGTAACCATCAACGGACAAAAAATGGGGAAATCGTTAGGTAACTTTATCACCTTGGATCAACTTTTCTCGGGAGAAAATGACGTACTGGAACAAGCCTACTCCCCCATGACGGTTCGGTTCTTTATTCTCCAAGCCCATTATCGTAGCCCGCTCGATTTCTCAAACGAAGCATTAAAAGCGGCCCAAAAAGGTTACGAACGTCTTATGTCCGCCGTCAACCAATTGAATAAACTGAAGCCGTCAATAGAGAATACGGTAGATGTGGACTCCTTGATAAAGGAATGTTTCGAAGCGCTAAACGATGATTTGAATACTCCTATTCTAATCTCCCATCTATTCGACGGTGTACGGATCATCAATTCGATCAGTGCAGGCCATGAAAAAATAAACACCGAAAATTTAGATAAATTGAAAAAACTATACCAGGACATCGTAATTGATATTCTGGGATTAAAAAGCGAGGAGGATTCCGGGGCAAGCAACCAAGCTTTAGACAAAGTAATCGAGGCGATGATGAACGTGCGGAAAGTAGCACGCCAAAATAAAGACTGGGCCACTTCCGATCAGATTCGTGACGAATTAAAAAATGCAGGAATCCTTATTAAGGATACAAAAGACGGATACGAATGGAGCCTCGAATAAGAAGGCTTCTTTTACCCTCTTCACAGGAGGAAGATAATTATAATTAAAAATCAATGACATACATATTCTACGCATTATTATTTACATTGGTGTTCATCTCGTGCAAAACGGAGACAAAGCCTAAAAACAAAAACGCAACGTCGGTTTCGGCAAATGCGAAACCATCACCGGAAAATACGACGAGATACGTTAAGAGCATCCAGATTATCTATCCTCAAAAAAACGACACGTGTGTATTCGGAGAGAAAATCAAAATAAATTTCGCTTACGACAAACGATATAAAATCGATTCTTCTCATATCCTGTACAATAACTCAAGGATCACCACATTAGACAGTAATACCCGGGAGTATATCTTCAAAATCCCGGAAGGGAAATGCGGAACTCAAACGATAAAAGTCATGGCTTTCCATCCTAACCAGAGACAGGGGATTGCTACCATGCCGATCGTCATTAAACCAAACAAAGCTCCTGTATCTCTCGATTACCAACTTATAAACACCTTCCCTCACGACAACCGCGCCTACACCCAAGGTCTTGTATTTCACGACAATTTCATGTACGAAGGAACCGGACAATACGGAGCCTCCTCTTTACGAAAAACAGATCTTCAAAACAATAAAATACTATCCGTCCTTCACCTTGACAGGTCCTATTTCGGAGAAGGTATTACCATCTATAAAGACAAAATTTATCAAATTACCTGGAAATCACACAAAGGATTTGTTTACGACCTGAATACTTTCACGCTGGAAACCACGTTCGATTACCAAACTCAAGGTTGGGGCATTACCACAATGGACGACAAACTGATCATGAGTGACGGAACTCATGTCCTCTATCACCTCGATCCGGAAACTTTCAATATATTGAAAAGAGTAGAGGTTTTCGACCATAACGGTCCCGTCCTGAATCTAAACGAACTGGAGTTCATAAACGGCATGATCTGGGCCAACGTTTGGCTAACCGATCGAATCGCCGTTATCGATCCGCAAACAGGGGTCGTCAAACAAGAATTGCATCTGCCCGACTTATTAACAAAGGAGGAGAGCGGCAAGTTAGATGAAAATGATGACGTACTGAACGGTATTGCCTACAATGCCCAAAAAGGGACCCTATATGTTACCGGTAAACGCTGGCCTAAACTTTTTGAACTAAAGATAAAGCCTGTCAAATAATGACTTTTCAAAATCACCCAATCGTAAATCATCAAATCTTTAATTATAATCTAAATTCTACCTACCATGCCTGACGTTAAAATAGAAGAATCCTGGAAAGACCTTTTAAAGGAAGAATTTGAAAAACCTTATTTTTCAGAGCTCATTCAATTTGTGAAAGAAGAGTATAAGCATAACCGAATATTCCCCCCGGGAAAACTTATTTTTAACGCTTTTGACCATTGTCCCGTTGAAAACACGAAAGTCGTCATTTTGGGACAAGATCCCTACCACGGGCCGGGACAGGCTCACGGCCTTTGTTTTTCCGTACCGGAAGGAATAGAACAACCACCATCTTTACAAAACATTTTTAAAGAGATCAACAACGATTTGGGATCAGCCATACCTTCTTCCGGAAATTTGGAACGCTGGTCCGATCAGGGGGTTCTACTCCTGAACGCTACCTTGACTGTAAGGGCTCATCAGGCCGGCTCCCACCAGAATAAAGGCTGGGAAGAGTTCACGGATGCCGTTATCAAACTATTAGCCGAAAAAAAGGAGCACCTCGTTTTCATGCTATGGGGTTCTTATGCCCAGCGCAAAGGAGCTTTCATCAATACGCAACGCCATTTGGTATTAAAATCCGTTCATCCTTCTCCCTTATCGGCCAATCGGGGCGGATGGTTTGGAAATCACCACTTCAGTCAAGCCAATACCTATTTAAAAGCACATGGTTTAGAAGAGATCGAATGGTGAAACAAGATAGCGCATGGGACGACCTAATCGTACACCAGACATTTTAACAAGATTGCAAACAGGGGTGCGTCGCAATATCGGGTATGAATTTCAATTCCCATCTTCAATCCTTGTATTTCCGGACAACATGAAATTAACAGGTTACGCAAACGTTTGAAATTTTTTCCGGTTTTTCTTGGAAAACTCTGTTTTTAATCCTTAACTTTGATGCAGATTATAAAAAATATCAGCTATGGTTAATTACAAAGACTTAGGACTGGTTAACACCAGAGAGATGTTCAAGAAGGCAATGGAAGGCAAATACGCCATCCCGGCTTTCAATTTCAACAATATGGAACAGATGCAAGCCATCATCGGAGCTTGCGTAGAAACCAAATCACCGGTAATCTTACAAGTCTCCAGCGGAGCTCGAAAATATGCCAATCAAACCATTTTGCGTTACATGGCACAAGGGGCTGTCGAATATGCAAAAGAATTGGGATGCAATATACCTATTGCCCTTCATTTAGATCATGGTGACACCTTTGAATTATGTAAATCTTGTATTGAAATGGGCTTTTCTTCTGTCATGATTGACGGTTCGGCCCTCCCGTACGAAGAAAATATCGCTCTAACGAAGAAAGTGGTAGACTATGCTCACCAATTCGACGTAACCGTTGAGGGAGAATTAGGAGTTTTAGCCGGAATCGAAGACGACGTGAAAGCAGCTGAACACGTCTATACCAGTCCTGCACAGGTAGAAGATTTCGTGAAAAGAACAGGGGTGGATTCATTGGCTATCTCTATCGGAACTTCCCACGGAGCCAACAAATTCAAACCGGAACAATGTACCCGGAATGCAGAGGGAATTTTGATTCCGCCTCCTTTACGCTTTGATATCCTCGAGGAGATAGAAAAAAGGATCCCGGGATTCCCGATCGTACTTCACGGCTCTTCTTCAGTTCCTCAAGACAAGGTTGCCATTATCAACAAATACGGGGGAGCCGTAAAAGATGCCGTAGGTATTCCGGAAGAACAATTACGTAAAGCAGCGACATCAGCCGTCTGCAAAATCAACATCGATTCCGACGGACGTTTGGCAATGACAGCCGCTATTCGTGAAGTATTTGCCCAGAAACCGGCAGAATTCGATCCGCGTAAATACCTCGGGCCGGCACGCGAATCATTAAAGGAATTATATAAACACAAAACAATTAACGTGTTAGGAAGCGCAAACCGCGTTGATTGCTGATTCTATCGCATCATAAAAAAGGGACTCCGAAGTCCCTTTTTTATATTTTTTATATCCAACTGATTCACTTTCCAATAAAATGCATTACCTTTGCGCCCTATTTGGAACAATACCATAAAGGAGCAAAATGCAGAAAATTAGAAACATTGCGATTATCGCACATGTCGATCACGGGAAAACGACACTGGTCGACAAAATGATTTACCAAGGAAATTTATTCAGAGAAACAGAAAACAAAGGCGATCTATTGCTCGATAATAATGATCTGGAAAGAGAACGAGGAATTACCATATTGGCTAAAAACGTATCCGTTCATTACAAAGACTATAAGATCAATATCATTGACACACCGGGTCATGCCGATTTCGGTGGAGAGGTCGAACGCGTTCTGAATATGGCCGACGGTGTTCTCCTATTGGTAGATGCCTTCGAGGGAACTATGCCTCAAACCCGTTTCGTTCTTCAAAAAGCTCTTGCTTTAGGTAAAAAACCCATCGTGGTAGTTAATAAAGTAGACAAGACCAATTGCAGACCGGATTTTGTTTATGAACAGGTATTTGATCTTATGTTCTCTTTGGACGCTACCGAAGAGCAACTCGATTTCACCGTTGTTTACGGTAGTGCCAAACAAGGTTGGATGTCAACGGATTGGCATAAGCCGACAACTGATATTACCCCGTTATTAGACGCTATTATCAAAGATATTCCCGCTCCTAAAATACAGGAAGGAACTCCACAAATGTTAATTACCTCCCTGGAATACTCCTCTTACGTGGGACGTATTGCCATCGGGAAACTAACCCGCGGCAAGCTAAAATCCGGAATGGCCGTAACGTTATGTAAGCGGGACGGAGAAACGATGGTAAAATCCAGAATCAAAGATTTAATGATATTCGAGGGGATGGGTAAACAAAAAGTGGAAGAAGTAGAGTGCGGCGAGATCTGCGCGTTAGTGGGAATCGAAGGATTTGAGATCGGCGATACGATTGCGGATTTCGAGAATCCGGAGGCTCTCGCTCCCATTGCAATCGACGAGCCGACCATGAGTATGCTATTTACCATCAACGACTCTCCCTTCTTCGGAAGAGACGGTAAATACGTAACTTCCCGCCATATCAAGGAACGTTTGGACCGGGAACTGGAAAAGAATCTTGCTTTACGGGTACAACCCGGATTAACAGCCGATTCATTTGTCGTATTCGGACGGGGTGTATTACACCTGAGCGTTCTTATCGAGACCATGCGCCGGGAGGGTTACGAGTTACAAGTAGGACAACCCAAAGTAATCATAAAAGAGATCAACGGCGTCAAATGCGAACCCGTCGAAGAGTTAACGATCGATTTACCGGAGGAACTTTCAGGAAAAGCGATTGAAATGGTTAACCGTCGAAAAGGTACCATGACCAACATGGAACACCGGAATGAACGGGTTCACCTTACATTCGATATCCCCTCAAGGGGAATCATCGGTCTAAGAAGCAATTTACTGACAGCGACGGCCGGAGAAGCCGTTATGGCCCACCGCCTGAAAGGCTTCGAACCTTATATGGGAGAGATCGAAATGCGTACCAACGGCTCTCTTATCGCCATGGAAGCCGGAGATACTTTCGCTTACGCAATCAATAAACTGCAAGACCGCGGACGTTTCTTCATCGATCCGGGTGAAGAAGTATATGCCGGACAAGTTATCGGCGAAAGTACCCGTCAGGACGATATCGTTATCAATGTCTGCAAATCCAAGAAACTGACCAATATGCGAGCCAGTGGCTCCGATGATAAAGTAAACATCGCCCCTGCCGTAAAATTTAGTTTGGAAGAAGCTCTTGAATATATTCAGGAAGACGAATACGTGGAGGTTACGCCCAAGTCTATGCGCCTTCGCAAAATCATCCTTGACGAGACAGAACGAAAAAGAAAAAATAAAGCTGCCGCTACCGCAGAATAATTTAATCTTTGTAAGATATAAACAACGCTGATCAAAATGAAATTGATCAGCGTTGTTTTTTATCACTCATACAATCAAGAACAGACACTCTATTTAAAAAATATTATTACTTTTAATCCTTCAAAATATAGACTATATAGTACACATAATGAAATATACCCTTCTATTATGCCTGATCGGCTTGTTGCTGGCCTGCAAGGAAAAAAAACAGATCAATTTTATCGGTTACGCCCACCAGATAGCCAATGGAAAGTGGGGGTTTATTAACGAAACGGGAGAAGAAATCGTAGCTTATAAATTCGATGGGGCAAAAGATTTTAAGGAGGGTATCGCAGTCGTCAGGATGGGCAATGGTTACGGATTCATCAATACAAAAGGCAAGATCGTGATCCCATTCAAATACGAACAGGCAGAAAGCTTTCAATACGGATTGGCCATTGTTACCCAAAACGCCAAAAAGGGAATCATCAATCTAAAAGGAGAAAAGGTTGTAGATTGCCTTTATGACGAACTTCATATCTTTCCGGAAGAAGGGGTCGCCAAAGCCAGAAAAGAAAATAAATACGGCTATATAAACCTTTCCGGAAAAGAAATGATTCCTTTCCGTTACGATGAGATATTTGCTTTCGATTCCACAGGCATAGCTCTCGTTAAACAAAACGGGAAATTAGGATATGTTTCCCGGGACGGAAAAGAGATTCTCCCTTGCCTATACAATGATATTCAAAAATTCGGGGCTTATCTTTATTCCATTACAAACGATAGCCTATCCGGTTTTATCAACCTCCAAAAACAGATGGTAACGCCTTGCCAATACCAATCGGCGACCTTTTGCGATGCCGACGGAGAATTATACAACGGGGAGATCATTCGGGTAGAAGCAGAAGGGAAATTCGGATTAATCGACGCTTACGGTAATACAATATGCGAAACCACGTACGACCGAATTGATGATTTTGGAGAGAGAGGTCTCGCTCTTGTTGTCAAGGATAACTTGTACGGTTATATCGACAAAAAAGGAAAAGAGGTCTTTCTTCCCCGGTATGAAGAACTGGAATATTTCACACCAAACGTGTATAAAATAAAAAAAGAGAGAAAATTCGGATTAATCGACAGTTTGCAGAACGAAATCACATCCTGTATCTACGACGCCATCGGAAAAATGAGCAACCGTCTATTTCGGATTTATAAAGACGATGCTTTGGGCTTATTGGACGAAAACGGAGACATCGCCCTTCCTTCCGTCTATAAAGATATATACTGGTTTGATAAAGAGCGGCAATTCATTCTCGTGCTAAACCAAGACAATCAAGTAGGTCTGTTAAACGATAAAGGAGCTCCCCTTACCCGTTGTATCTATACCCATATAGAGCCGTTTAATTCCATGGGTTATGCTTTAGTCCGAGCCAAAGGGAAAGAGGGCTATGTCAACAAAAAAGGGAAAGAGGTCGTACCTTGTATCTACTCTTACGTCTACCCCATCTCGGAAGATCAGACCGTACAAGTAAGAAACGATAAAGGAGTAACTATCCGGCTCAGCATCAACAACTGAATTTCATATCGAAATTCATATCTCTTATTAAAAAATAATTCGTACATTTAACGACGTAAAAGAATTTTTTATGAAAAAAGAGGACGAATCTCCCAACAACGCAATACTCCATTGTCAAAAAAAATTACAACGGATACGGGCTTTCATTTATATCCTCATATTAATTGCAATCGTACGAATAGCAATGATGGATTTCAATGGAGTCAGTACTCGAATGTGTATCGATGTAGCCGTCATGTTATTCATTATCGGCCTGACTTTAGTTTGCGAAAAGAACGTACGCCGAAAACTCAAACAAGCCATACGCCATGCCGAAGAAGAGGAAGAAAGATGCTAAACGACCTCCACGATCGTACGACTGCCATACGTGATATCATTTGAAAATGCTTGATTGAAATTATAAACACCCGCATAAATCAATACAGCTTGAATCGTTCCCCCGTGAGCAAAAATACAAACCTCCCGAAAAGGTTTCTTTCTCAACTCATCCAAAAAGGCAGTAACCCTATTGTATTGATCCAAAAAACTTTCACCTCCTACGGGCTGGACATTTAACCAATTGTCATACCACTCCTGTAACTTGGGATCCTTAATTTCCTCCCATCGTTTTCCTTCCCAGTGTCCGAAATTCAACTCTTTTAAACGATCATCCAGTACAGGATCTGGAAAACCGCAATAAGCAGCCAATTTCGTACATCGTTGCAAAGGACTCGAGTACACCGCATCGAATCGCGTTCCCACTAAACCTGCCTTCACCTTCTCCGCCTCTTCCGGAAATGTTTCCGCTACATCTACATCGCTATTCCCGTAGCAAGTCCCGGCAGGAACTTCTACCCGGGTATGCCGGATCAATGTCAACTTCATCGGCTTATCATGATTTAAATTTAACTTTCGTAATAAAAGGGTAATGCAGAGCATGAAGCTGTATCAATCCGATACGCTCCAATACACAACGTTTCAAAGGATCCTTTATTTTTTGAATATCTTCCGTCTTCTTCAGTTCCTTGCAATCATCCCATAGAATGGTATAAAAATAATCCTTATCCGAATGATAAAATCGTACCGGAGCCCCTTCTTCTCCTACCCAATAAATTCCCTTTTGCTTACGGTTGGGATACAAAAAATAATAGGCTTCGGCACGAGGGCCCGCAACGGAAAAATAAAATTCTTTTGAAGTCGCCTTAAAATAGATCGGCATTTTAAAATAATCCGCCTGCAAATAATATTGAATCTGCGATTTACCTTCCTTCAGCGGAGAAAAGGCATATCCGGAAGGGATTGTCCGTTTTCCAAAATCAATTTTAAACTCTTTTTCCAATTTTCCCTCTTTTACTCTATAATAAAAATGCTCTCCTCCCTGTGTACGGATATAATAAGACCGATCATAAGAGGGAGAAATGAGGAAGAAAGGAATCGTATAGTCTGAACGAGACAGATAGCTTCCAGTCTTTTTCCCCTTTTTATCAAATGACACTAACTGATCGAATGGCTTTGAAAAACTATCCTCATCCAATATACAAAAATAGAGAAAAAAACCACCGTCCGTCGACGGAGCAATCTCATAAGCATCTCCCGCCTCAGCATATTCCGGATGAATACTTTCCAACCAATGACCATCGGTCAGATCGTACAATTGTACATCTCCCTTCCAATCCAATGCCAACAACACATTTTTATCAAAATCCAATGCCACATCCCGGATAGTTCCGCAATTACCCTCCTTCGGCATACACTCCCTTCCAATAGTAAACAAATATTTACCGGAAGCATCGAAAAAAGCGATATTACGATTATCCCACAAAATAATATTCTCCCCCGGCACAAGCAAAATTTTACGGCTCCAAACTGTAATTCCCTCCACTTTATCCAACGGTATCACCTCCACCCGCTCTATCCACTTATTCAAATCGGTTACTCTTTCACATTGCTCTAAAGGTCTCAATACCCGCACATGCTCCTCTTTCCGGGCTGAAACAAAACCATCTTCTCCTCCCCAGATCAGGAAGCTTAAAATTATAAGAATAGTTTTCATATCACCGTTTTTTTATAAAGCAAATATAGGAAAAGAATTTATTGATAGCATTATGTAGAATTAAAATAAATCGTCTAAAATTTTGTTTATTATCTATTTTTTTGTAAATTACAATCGATACTTCGTCCCTCCATATATTAATCATTAAATCGTACGAATATGAAAAGTTTAATTTTAAGATTATTTTTCTTCTCCTTTCTGCTTATAGAAGGAGAAGAGGTATTTGCGGCTAAATATTATGTCGGTGGAGACGTAAGAGAATTTTGGACCATGGAATTACTACCAGGTGTCACCGTCCGCACTCTTGGTACTGCAATCGTTACAAAACAGATAAAAACGGAAGATACGTGTTAGTTCTCAATGCCTCTGGAACCTACACATTGGAATTTTCTCTTGCAGGATTTGGTACTGCAACAAAAACCGTTACCTTATTTAATCCCAATGAGGCTACCATAGTAGACGATATGATTCTTGTCCCCAAATCAAGTACAACAGAAAATTTATTTTCTAATAATCTTTTTCCTCATTACATTAATACATACGAATTATTAGCTTATTTAAAAAGGAAAAACTTCTATTTTTGTTAAGTCAATCTGAGATATGAACCTATATAACGTCAACACGATTCTGACCCACGAAGCTAAAATACAGGGACGAGGTATTTTGTTTAAAATCCTCGCGGGTTTGGTTATAGGCGGTATCACTTATATCGTTATGATCTACCATGGAAATTTTCCCTCCGCATCCTGGCAAAGAATCGCCATTTCCTCCTATATCCCCTGGGTCAGCACCACGCTTCTCAACCTTCTTCAGAACCTATTTGTCATCTTTACGATCAGCGGGTTCTACAAGAGATCGACAGCCGAAAACCTCGAGGTTCATCCCGCCGGGAATAGCGAGTGGTTACTCGGAAAAACGTTAGGCGTTATAAAGGTCCTATTTATTCTCGATTTAGCGTCCATCGGTATCACCTCTACCGTGCATGTACTACTCACGGACTCTCCCTTCAACATAGGAATCTATCTCTTCTATTTCATTACTCTGACCGTTCCAGCGACCCTCTTTTACTCCGGACTTACCCTCTTTCTATCCTTTCTTACACGACATAAAGGGATTACCATATTAGTTACGGGTCTACTCTACCTTTGCACCTCCGGCTTTTTTCACGATTACTGGAACGGGACAACCGATATCCTGGCCATCTCCATACCGAACATCTTTTCGAACATCACCGGACATGTTAATCCCGAACATTACCTCCTGCACCGGGGAGCTTTTTTCGGGATCGGGATTGGACTAATTTGCCTGGCGATAGCCTGTTTTAACAGAATCCCCAACCGGGTAAAAGCTCCCGGAGAATTCCGAATAACCGGAATCGTCGTGACAGTTATCGGATTGATGTTGCTCTCCTCGTACCGGATTCATTTCGTGAAAGAGAGCCAAAAAAGACAGAATCACGTGGAGATATTCGCGCGCCACGGGAATATTCCCAACTTACAAATTCCAGAACACCAAATCCATTTTTCCAGGGAAGGCTCTATCGTGAACGCGACCAGCGAACTCTACCTGAAAAACCCGAACCCGGGAAAAGTCGATACCCTCGTGCTTTTTCTAAACCCCGGCCTGAAAATAAACTCATTGAAAGAGAACGAAAAAGAACTGCCATTCAAACAAGAAGGACAGGTCACCCTCATCTTTCATCCCCTGGAGACAGGACAAGAGATAAAACTAAAACTCCGTTACTCGGGGGAAATCGACGAGAGCGTCGCTTACCTCGATATCCCCGACAAGTTGTTTTACCAACCCAAAGATAACCCTTCTCTTCCTTTTATACTCGGCAAAAGAAGTGCTATGGTCGAAGAAAACTATATCTACCTTACCCCCGAGGTCATGTGGTACCCGTCGGCCGTACCTCTCGTTAACCCGATGGCCCCTTTTTGCTCCGGGAAAGACTTTACCCGCTTTAAATTGACCGTCGAAAATCCCGGAGAACTAATTTTCCTCTCACAGGGAAAAGAAGAGAAAAATAAAAAACAGGTCTCTTTCCATAACGAGGATCCTCTTACGGGTATTTCCCTTTGTGCCGGCAAGTTCAAAAGGAAATACATTAGCATGGGGAAATTTTACGCGTACCTCTATTACCTGAAAGAACAACCCTTCTTTTATAACGACCTAAAACAGGCCGACAACAAAGTAATAATCGAAGCGTATAAAGATTTAATAAATTACAGAGAAATAAAAGGAAATCCACCTTGTAGATTAATGTTAATCGAGATTCCCCTGTCCATTCACTCCTTTTTCAGGACCCGGAAAGAGAGCAGCGATTTCGCCCAACCGGAGATTCTTTTTTACCCGGAAAGAGGAGCAACCTTCGATCTCGATTTTAAGCAAATGAAAAAAATATACCGGAGCAATTTTTACACGAATGACGAGAAGGAGCTACAAAGTCATATGCTCTCCCGTTCTCTCGAGCTCCTTGTACAAGGAGAATCTTCTCGTTATAACGAGAAAACAGGAGTCACCAACTGGGAAAAAAACAAGTACAACATTCTTCCCGTTCTTGTAAAAGACACATGCTATACCCGATCAGACGAATTTCCAGTCATAAATTTAATCATACAAGATATTTTAAAAGAGGAACCTGTTTTCGGTGCATCTATACACGAATATACTCCTACAGCCAACATCATTTTCGCCTTGCGTTACATGGAAAAACACAGCCTGAAAGAAGCCTTGTATGACAAAAAATTACCCGAAGAAGTGCTCGCCAAGATCATTGACCTGAAAAAAAAGGATTTCCTTCATTACCTTGCCTCTCGTGCAAGAAGAGACCAAGTCATCGACCTGCTTCGAGAAACGTGTACCGTACCTTATCAAGTAACCTTTCTCGAAAAGTTTCTCGAAAAATTTAAAGAAAAGTTTAACACGGATATCCTTCCTTTTACTCGAAAATGGTACGCGGGGAAGGGCTTACCTGCAATTTTAGTACAAGAAGCTCAAATAAATAAAATAGAAGGAGACAGCCTCGGCAGATATGCCGCTCACGTCAAACTGTATAACCCGACCGGCATCGATGCAATCGTGTCTATTGACTTCGAAAATGTAAAAAGACAAAATACAATTCCTTCTTCTTCATCAATAAAATACCTCGTACTTCCACCCCACTCGTGCAAACAGATAAAAATGGTCAACGATAACAAGTATGATATCAAACTATATACCGGAATATCTTATAATATTCCAATTCAAAGATCTATCGGAAAGATCATTACTTTCATGGCAGACACAACAACCGGAATCTTCGATTGCAACCCCACGATAACAACACCCGATCCGGATGAACTGATCGTGGACAACGAGGATCAGGGATTTTCTCTTATCGAACCGGGAAAGATTCTGAACGAACTCTTTGAAAAAGAATTTAACAGGTATTACGAGTGGCCCCATAATGCCCTTAGATGGACCAAAAACTATAATTACACTTATCACGGGGAAATTACAAAAAGTATTCATTACAAGACGGGTGGAAAAGGAAGCTACAAGGCCCGATGGGAAGTAACCGTCACCGAACCGGGAGAGTACGAGATCTTCGCCCACATTCCTTTAATATACACGGTACAACCACCTGTCTTAAATAATTACTGTAACGGAGCAATTCTTCATTACACGATAGAGCAAGAAAAAAAACAGGAAGTTAAATTAGACCTTATGAACAAACGAGAACGTAGTCTTGGATTTTGGGTTCCATTGGGCACTTTTACCCTCGTAACGGGAAAAACCAGTGTCACCCTCGATGATAGGGGAAGTTCCAACCAATACATCGTCGCCGACGCCATAAAATGGGTAAAGAAAAAGCCGTCAACAAACAAATAGAAGAGCCACAATTGTTATATAAAATACTTGCTCGATCAATAATACCGAAGCCCCGCAACAATCTCCGGTATATCCCCCGATCTTGAGTTTCAGAAAAAAACGCAACCCGCATGCCATCATTAAAGCAGGGAAGACTGCACACCATAAATACGCATCCAAAAAAAGAAAGGGTATTAAAACAAGAAAACCGACTCCCGCAAAAAGAAAGAGCTTAACTTTATTGTATAATAAATGTACTTTACTCTCTTCTACCTTTCGAACATAGGAAAGCGTATTGATCATTCCGGCCGCACAAAATTTAGAAAAACAATCCGCACTCAAAATAATGGCAAATAACACGGAGGTCTCCACTCCCGATCCCCCGATGGCAAACAACAAACTATAATAGAGCAGAAAATAGAGAAGCAATCCGATGGTTCCGTAACATCCGATATGCGAATCCTTCATAATAGCTAAAATTTTCTCTTTGGTCGTTCCCCCGCCGAACCCATCAAAAAAGTCCGCCAAACCATCTTCATGTAAAGCTCCGGTTAGTAGAACACGGGCAATGATTGCCAATACGCAGGCAATCCCCACCGGTAACACGAACGAAGCTAACCAAAAAGTTCCGGCTGTAACAAAACCGGTTAAAAAACCGATCACAGGCCAATACCGTATGGCCTCCTCGAAATAACGTTTATCCACACTTACCCAATGCCACAACGGCAATCGGGTAAACATCATCATCGCCGCCAATAAACCTTTCATAGTATTGTAAATTGCAGATTATAAATTAACAGGATGGGAGTCAGAAAGATTAAGCGATTCAGAGATTAAATCCAATCGCTTAATCCTTATAATCATTGAATCTTTCAATCTAAAAATATTTTGTTACCTCGGCCTGTTTAAATGAAGCCATTTCATTAATCATACGCACAGCCGATTCCAATAGCGGATAGGCACAAATAGCTCCGGTCCCTTCGCCCAAACGTAATCCTAAATTCAACAACGGCTTAGCTTCCAAAAAATCCAATAACAATTTATGTCCCGTTTCATCTCCCTGGTGTCCGTATACACAATAATCCGTTACTGCCGGACAACATTTTCTTGCTGCCAGCACGCAATTAGTCATGATAAATCCATCCACGATAATAACCATTCCCAACTCCGCGGCACGTAACATCCCCCCGACAGCAGCGACCATCTCGAATCCCCCGAAATAACGTAAAATATCTTCTGTCGATCCGTCCCCGGTATAATTTTCCATAGAAGCCTTCAACACCTCATATTTATGTTTAATACCGTCACTTGCCAAACCGCTTCCGGCTCCCACGCATTGTTTTAAATCGATCCCGGTGAAATAGGACATCCAAACGGAAGAAGGCGACGTATTAGCTATTCCCATCTCTCCAAAACTCACCACATTGGTTCCTTCCGCGTAAACCATATCCACAATCTCTGCGCCGATTTCAATAGCCCGCTCAAACTCCTCCTCACTCATTGCCGCCTCGTAACGAAAGTTAGAAGTTCCTTTCCTGATCTTTCGATCGATCAAACCCTCCAATACGCCAAAATCCCCGTTTACGCCACAATCTACCAATTTAAGACCGAAATGATGCTGACGAGCGAACATATTTACGCCTGCACCGCCTTTGATGAAATTATAAATCATCTGTCGGGTTACTTCCGGTGCTGAAAAGCTAACGCCCTCTTTCACAATCCCATGATCTGCAGCGTAAATAATATTCTGCGGCTTATTCAATTTCGGAGATAATGTTTGTTGGATAGTTCCCAATTGGATAGCCAACTCTTCCAACCGCCCCAAAGAGCCTTTAGGTTTTGTCAAATTATTGATTTTATCCTCTAAAACCGGCACGATAGCCTTATTCGTCTCTTTTACTACAAACGCTCTCATTTTTATTGTATATTTATTTTATCCTTAGCTCTTAATTTTCATCTCTATCCCGGAGACCATCAACACGACCTCATCCGCACGGGAAGCCACGTACCGATTCACCCATCCCTGTAAATCGGTAAAACGACGTTGTACCGGATCCACGGCTATCCCCCCCATACCGATCTCGTTCGTTACAAAAATAAAAATTCCCTCTTGTGCCGTAAATCGGTCGAATTCATCTTTTATTTCCCTCAACGATTTTTCAATATCGGAATCATTATCGAAAAAGAAATTCGTACTCCACAAAGTAATACAATCTATAACCACTACGCGCCCCTTCAGATCGCATTTCGATATATATTTCTCTTCCTCTATGTTGGTCCATTGGGCCCCCCGGTCTCGTTGATGCCTTCTTACCCGCTCCCGGAACTCCTCATCCCATACCCGGGAAGTAGCTAAATAAACCGGACAATCCGATAACTCCAACGCCAAACGCTGAGCATAATCACTTTTGCCGGATCGCTGTCCTCCGGTTATCAAAACTATTTTTCTTTTCATCATAACGGCAAATTTCTCTGTTTTTTAACGAAATACAAAGAAATCGCAGAAAAAAAACGAAGTTGTAAAATAAGAAAACAAGCAATTCCGTTTACAATTGATTCCTCACGGAAAAAACAACCGTATCAGCATCATTCATTTCAATAGAACCACAGCCAATTGTGAGCCACAAGTATCAATCGAATCTTCCAGCAATACAATCGCCGATTTCTCACGCCAATCGACCGAAAGAGTTGTTTTTTTATGCTTTGATAATCTCTATTTTTAGATTCTATTTATACGGCATATTTTCCCTATCCGTAATACGGTAAAAAGCCTTTCGGTCCTTGTTATTTATAATAAAGCAAAAAAAATAAACCACTATCCTATACCGATCTCACTTCCGGCGAATCTTCCATTTTAAAGAATAAACCATTATATATTAATAATATATCCTGAGATAGATATCCAGAATCCACGTCCTCCTAATTCTTATTCCCGGAAATATTTCAATTTTAACAGTACTATGTATTGCATGCTACTATTTTTTATTTATATATTTGTATCGTACTAAAAATAAATTACAAAAAATAAAACCTGCAATTATGGAAATGTCAACCCTAAAAACAGCCATAACTTACGAGAGCAAGTTAGTAAAAAGAAACTGGTTATTTTACCTCTTTGTCTTCGGGGCATTGGGATTTATATTAGGTAGTCCTCTCTTGGATAACCTTATAAATACGTACGTTCCATGGCGTAAATTTATATTCGAGTCTTCTTTTCCTCTATACGGATATTACTTTTTGAACCTCTTCCAACCGATATTCGTCACATTTATCGTCTGCGACATCCATAGGAAACGGAAAAAAGCCGAAACCCGGGAAGTGCTTTCAGCACGGCCCATCGGTAACGGTCAATCCTTTCTCGGGGAATTTTTGGGTATTCTTATTCCGTTCCTCACGATAGATGTCATCTTTATGATCATCTCCATGATTATCCACATATTTGTACCGAATTCCCCCGTCAATATAGGAATATATCTTTTCTATCTTTTCACGCACGTGCTGCCCACGCTTGTTTTTATTACCGGGTTATCCGTATTGGTAAACAGGTTAGCCAAACACCCTTTCGTCAGCTGGCTTATCCTGATCGCTTTTCTCTACTTAGCGTACACCTACCTGACGACGCCTCTTCACGGGATATTCGATTTTCGTGGAAATTCACTTCCGAACTTTTTTTCCACCTTAGTCGGGTTCATGCACATGGAGAATTACCTGCTCCAGCGAGGTGCTATCCTGTTATTGGGTATAAGCCTGCTCTACCTCGCCGTTTTAGCCACGAAGAGATATCCCAATGTCGCCGGCCGGAAACGCTATTTAACGGTTCCCGCTTTCTTGTGCTTCGTACTTGCCGTGGGGCTCGGCGTTATATACGTTACCAACTTTCAAAGCCGTTTGAAAAACAGGATCGGGCATCGCGAAACTTTCGTGAAATACAATGAATACCCCACGGCACGCGTGAGCGAGCACGATATCACCTATCGACCCGGGGGAGATAAATTCTCGGCAACAAGCCGGATGAAGATTCAAAACCGGAAAAAAACAACAATGGAACAGCTTCTGCTCTTCTTAAACCCGGGATTAAAGATCGACAAGATCGAATCCGGGGGACAAAACCTTCCCTTTCACAGGGACCGGCAGGTGATCGTCATCGAGCGTCCCCTGGCTCCCGGGGAAAATATCGAGATAGAGATGGAGTACGGGGGAACGATCGACGAGGATATTTACCAGATTAACATTCCGGATAATAAATTCTTTTCTACCGTCAGGTATCGTTTTGATTACGAAAATTACGGCAGACACACGGCTTTCGTATCGGATAAATACACTTTACTTATACCGCAAGTGATGTGGTATCCGACCGCGGTTCCTCCGGTCGAGTTACAGGCATCCAAGGAGACCGATTTCACGGATTACACCCTCCGCGTCAAAAACCCGGGCGAGATGACCGTCTTATCTCAAGGCAAACCGACGAGAGAGGGCGATAACGTCACGTTCAACAATTTACAAAACCTGACCGGGTTAACCCTCTGTATCGGGAATTACGAGAAAAGGGCGATCACGGTCGATTCCCTTACCGTCGAGTTTTACACCTACCCGGGAAACGATTTCTACCTGAAGTGTTTCGATGAATGGGAGGACCTGAAAAAAGACAATCCTGACCGGGAGAAAAATTTAAAAAAGGTATTTTATCAATGCAGAAATAAAATCGAACACGGCAAACCTACCCCTTACCCCTTTCACTATTTCAAGCTGGTCGAGGTTCCTTCGTCCTTTCTCAACAGAAGTCCGTTCAGCGATGGCATTCAACCGGAGATCGCACTTTTTCAGGAACGATGGTGCGAATGGGAGAATACACATCCCGGTACTTTTACTCCTTGCGAAGATTGGAGCATACAGAATTATATACTGGACTACCAGCTTCCCTTTTACCTGGACCAAATGCGCATAAATCGTATTTTCTCGGATTATACCAGCAGCATCACCTCCGACAGATATCAGGGGATAGACGCCATATTCAAACAAATAATCAACCCGAAAGTATCCAAGAAAGATATGAATCCCAAAACGATAAACCGTATTGCGAAAAAAGGATTGAAAGGGATCATGGCCGAAGAATACAGCGAGGAACAACGCCTCGTCATTTCTACAAAAGTTTCGCATTTATTAAGTTATCTCTCGACAATCACTACCTGGGACTCCCTAAACCGCTTCACGCGGGAATTTAACGAGCGTACCCGCTTCCGGGAAATTGACTTCGACTCGTTCTTCGAGGAATTCGAGCAACGTTTCGGGCAGGACATCAAGGCTTACATGGACGAGTGGTACACGAGTCGCCGGATTCCCCTGTTAACGATAAAAGATCTGTCCCGGAAAACGACAGAAAAGACACAAGTCATCGACTTTATGGTAAACAATTCCAGCGAAACGGACGGTATCGTCTCGATCATTAAGCTTGGTCAGTATGGTATCGGGGGACAGCCAATCGAAAACTGCCGGAATTACATCATCAAACCCGGAGAATACAAACGAATTGTCGTTCATGAAGACATCGAAGAAGAACTCCTGCTGACCACCAATTTCTCGGGTAATTTACCGAAAAACATTTCATTCAATAACAATGAATCCCCCTTATCAGGCCCCGTACCGAAAGAAGGAGTCACATTGATCGAGAGGAATCGATTCTCCCCCCCGGGAGAGATCATCGTCGACAACGAGGACGAGAGCTTCCAGCTGATCGATTCGGCAAACAATCGAAAACGATTAGCCGATCTGGTCAAAAAAGAAGACGCCCAAGAGTACACTTATTTAGAAAACTCGAAAGCCAACGCTTGGATTGTTACTTTATCGCAGGAATTCTACGGCAAACATATTCGTAGTGCTTTCACCAAAAAATCAGGCACGGGAAATTTCAAAGCAGTCTGGACAGCAAACCTCCCGGAAGCAGGGAAATACGAGATACTTATCCACCGACCCCGTATTGTTGACGCTTGTGACGGAAAACTATGTACAGCCGACCACCCGGGGATGAAAAACTACTATACCGTCTACACCCCCAAGGGAAAAGAGGAAATCATCATAGAAAACCGAGAAGAAACTTCAGACTGGCTACCGGTTACTTCCACCCTGTCGCCGGAAGAAGTCTGGGTATCCTTAGGCACGTTCACTTTACCGGCTGGAGAATCCCGTGTCGTATTGGACGACCGGGGGGCTTCCGTTACGAATAAAATATTCGGTGAATACCTTCAACTGATAATTGCCGATGCTGTCAAATGGGTACCAGTAAGATAATCAGAAACACTCATACCATACTACGAAACCTAAATCCGAGAACATTCACAACTTGTACAAACAAATAATGTTCCGTGCATCGAAATAGCCATTCCCTGTATACAACCGTATGGCCGTATACAGGGAATGGCTATCATCTAAATTACAATTGACGAATGTCAATTAGAAGATTCGAAAATACATACCTAAAAAGCTGAATAATTTTTTCGTCAAACAGCTCACTTAAAACCCCAAAATCCTATTTAAAACTTATAAGACACAGAAAGTTGATAGTTTCTCGGAGTACCCTGTACCGGACTGGATGATTCGAAATACTCCTTATTAAATATATTATTTACATTACATGCTAACGTAATATGACTCTTTATCGTATAAAATACGCCTCCATCCATCAACCAAAGAGAGGGATAATACAATCGGGAAGCTACATCCCGGAAAATTTTGTCCCGGAAGTTTCCACTCAAATGAAAGGACAAAGCCTTAAATATCCCCGTCGGAACAGTATAATCGGCAAACACATAGAAAGTAGTCCGAGGTACTCCTGTGGTACGCATGTTTTTCCCCGTCTGCTTATATTCGGGGAAAGCACTACTTTCCCGAATGGAGCGTATCCGATAATCCGACAAACATAAAGCCCCCCTCAAAGAAAGAGTAGGTAAAATCCGGGCCGTAACATCCATATCCAGTGTCTTCATATCGGCTCTACCTACCTGCGCATTAACCGTCATCTTAGTCACTTCCACGGTTCCATCCCCTTGCTCTTCTTCCACCTCACGGGTTCCCACGTTCGTAACCATATTGGTACGACGGATGTAAGAGAAATTTACGCTTGCATCCAACCACTCGTTAAAAGTATAACGAACTCCCGTCTCAAAAGAGTAATCCCGTTCGGGTTTGAAAATTTGATCCCCTTCCTTATCCGGATTAATCGAATTTCCGTTTTTATCCAAATAGATATTATTTACACGATATGTCGTCGTATTCGGAGTAAAGGCTGACCCGTGGGCAATATGAATCGATAATTCTGGACGGGGAAAATAAACAGCTCCCACATGCCAGGTAAAAGCTGAGGCATGAAAATTCGCCCATTTTCCCATATCTTTTTTATCGTAATCGAACGATTTCCCGTCGATCGTCGGAAAATTGGCCATCATTCTTCTCTTGTAAAAATCCATACGCCCGGAAGCCATGAATTTCCATTTATCATTCCATTCAAATACATCACGGAAATAGATACCGTTTGTATACCATTTTCTCAAGTAAATGGAAGATACATTCTGTATCCAGTACCCTTGTACAAGTTCCGGATTTTTCACGGACAACATCACATCGGTTCCCGGACCGTAGGTATCTCCGTTATCCCAACCGCAATATTGTCGCATATCAAATAACGACCAATTCCAACCGATAGCATAATGGTGTTTTGTAGAAGCTATTTCCGCATCGCCGGTTAACTCTAATGTGTTGTTATAAGTATCGTGACGCGGGAAAAAACCGCTCGCCCCGAAACGGCGCAAAGAATCTATATCCACATAAGTCGCTTCCCGAACCCCGTTCTTCTCCGTATAATATTTGTAATCCGCTCCTTCAAAGGGAGTTTTCGCACTTTTGTAAGAAAGACTTCCTACTCCGGAAGTCCGGTGATAGCTGTGATCAAAAGCAAAAACCTCCTTCAATTTCAAACCGTTCGTAAAGGTATAAACATAATCAAGTTTTATATTATACCCTTTCCGGCTATGCGAATCATTGGCAAAATCATTATAAACCTGCCCGAAATCGGCTGTTGGATGACGATCTCCCTTACGCATAACCACTTTATCGGTAGCCATATCCACCATATCCCCCGGCATATAAGGAGCAGCCCCCAATTCGACCGTATAATGGTCGTCTTCAAAACCAAAGGCGACATCAACTCTGCTCTTGCCTAAAGTAGCTCCCAATGTCGCTATTCCGGATAAACGCTGAGGAGACATACGACGCCAACCTCCCAAAGTAGCGTAATGCAAGTTAGCCATGTACTCTACCGGTCCGACCAATTTACCGCCGAATCCCAAACTTACCTTCTTTACATCCCACCTCTCATAACTGAAACGGGCATTCGCCAAAAATTCGGGAGAGGCTTTCTTACGCACAATATTGATAACACCTCCCATGGCTCCGTAACCGGCAAGGATGGCTGCAGGTCCGCGAAGCACTTCGATAGACTCCGCCGAAGCAAGATCCCCCAAAGGAAACGTGTTAATACTCTGCCGGTCATCCCGAATACCGTCCACCATTAAAACGGCCGGCATATTGGAGCCTCCGACGTAAAAACGTCTCCACAAACCGCCCTGGTTGCCCAGTCGGACGCCAGGCAGAAAACGAACGGCATCCACCCATTCGGTAATTCCTTTCCGTTCAAGCACTTTTGCAGACAATAGAGATACATTTAACGGAACGAATCTGAGAGGTACATTCAGTCCCATTAATTCCATTCTTTTCTTTTTTCCCAAGACCGTCGCTTCTTCAATATTAAAAATCGAATCCGTGATACTCTTTTTTTTCCTTTTGTCTTTATCTTCGGCCAAAAGAGAGCCGACACACACCAGTAACAATAATGTTAGTACAACAACTTTTTTCATAAAAACTATATATTAATAATGAATAAAGCATTATTAACATAGTTTAAGGGTACATGAGTAAAAAGTATAAATTTATCTTTCTCCTCTCGCTTTTGTTCCCGAAAGCTATGGTTTACGTGCTTTGGCAGGTCTTCTGACTTGTTCCGAATTTTGCCGCCTTCCCGGTTTCAACCAGTGACATTGAAGTACAAAATTCTTTTACAGGAACTTACAGCTGCGGGTACAGTTCCGGATTCACACCGGATTCCCTATTCTGTTTCACCTCAAGAAAAGAGGTATCGCACCAAAACGGCACAAAAGTAATACAAATTTCTTTATTAGAAACACTATTACCATTTTTTATTTCATGATATTTTTCCAGAAATAACATCATTTCAAAAAAAATTGTACATTTGCAGCGTTTTGGTGTTGTGTTATCATTCTAACTAACACACAAGAGGGAAACCGGTCAGAATCCGGTACAGTACCCGCTACTGTGATGCCCGCTTCTTCTGAAAAGAAGATATATGACGGATAAATTCTTACACCACTGTTCCAGCGAATACGAGGGAATGGGAAGGTATCTATCCGGGGCGAGTCAGGAGACCTACCGAAACCAATAGTTAACGCATATGCTCGGGGTTAAGGATAGCGTTACTGAAATGTTTTTCATCAAAAATGAAAGATTTTAACTATCAAGCCGTTATTGAATCGTTATCGAGCGATTCGATAAGAGTTCCGATGAATTCCTGGCGTGAAGTAAGCAACATATTTATAAAACTATAAACTAAAAAGATATGATTAAATTTTTTATTCACGTACACCGGATTCTCGGACTTTTACTCTGTATACTGTGTTTTTTATGGTGCATTTCCGGTATAGTATTGATATACCACTCCTTTCCCCGGGTAGGACCGGACAAAAGACTTCCTCGCCAGGAAGCCCTGGATACCTCTCGTCTACCCGCAATCAACGAGATACGGCAACGTTTACCCCAAAATGTACTCTCGAACAACTTTAATTTAAACAATCCCTTCGGCGAACCGGTTTTCCATTACGGCAGATGGCGTGAAGTAACCGATCTCTACGCCGACAGTACCTATATCCTCCCTTCTCCCATCTATTCCCTTTGCGAGGAGAGAGCCAAATACTGGTGTCCGGATCGTAACATCACCGAGGTCGATACACTCCGCAAATTAGAGGTATGGATTCCTTTCGGACAATTGAAAAAAGACCTGCCTATCTACAAATTCTATTTTGACGGACCGGAACATTACCAACTTTATATCTCTTCCCGTACCGGAAATATCCTACAGTTCTCTTCCCGGGAACAACGCTTTTGGGCCTGGATAGGAGCTATTCCCCATTGGTTATACATCACCTCTATTCGACAGGATATACAAAAATGGGATACTCTTTTGTATTGGAGTTGCTTACTCAGCCTTATCATGTGCATCAGTGGAATCTTTCTCGGAATCCGAGCCTACTGGCTAGCCCGCCGGAAAGGCTTTCTTCATTCTCCCTATACAAAGCCGTGGTTCCGCTGGCATCACATCACCGGTTTCTTTTTCGGTATCTTTATCTGTACTTGGCTATTCAGTGCATGGGCGCCCATATCACCCACCTTTTCCAATTTATTCAACAATAACAAAAAGGCAGGTAACGCGTTCAGAAGCCGTCCTTCCATCGCGGCTGCTCCTCCCATCGAAAAATATAATCTGGATTACCGGAAGGCTATTGCCGAAGTATCGAAAACACATGGTCCTGTAAAAGAGATTACCTGGAGTAATTACAACGATATACCACTTTACAAATTACGGACAGTGGAAAAAGAAATTATTCTGGATGCATCCGCCGACTCGATACGCCCTTTTCAAATCACCGAAGAGACGATCTACGCTGCCGTAAAGAAACTGACGGCCGATACGGTTCACTACACCATCGTCAAAATGGAAGAATACGATAACTATTACATCTCCCGTCGCAGAACTTTACCTCTACCTGTCTATAAAGTAACGTTGGATAATGAATCCGGAGATTGCTATTATTATAATTTGAAATCTTTTCAACCGCAACATTATGATAACAACGGACGTTGGAAACGCTGGGCCTTCCGGGGATTACACCGGTTGGATTTCAAATTTCTAATCGATCGTCCCGTATTATGGACAATCGTCATGTGGGGACTTTTGCTCGGATGTGCCTTTGTCTCCGTGAGCGGGATTGTTTTATCCGTAAAATACATCATCAGATTGGTAAAAAGACGATAGTAACAAAAACTTGAATTTGTTTATTACCTTCGCGGGAAAGAATCAAAGAAGAGATGCCATGATAGAACTCACTCTTACCCGTCATGGGGAAACGTTAGAAAATCAACAACATATTTTGCAAGGGCAACTCCCGGGCACCCTCTCCCCGTTAGGTATTGAACAAGCAAGAAAGTTAGCCGAGAAATTAAAAAATGAAAGAGTGGATGCCGTCGTATGCAGTGATCTGGCCAGAAGCTGGGAGACGGCCGAAGTAATCGCTTCATTTCACGAATTGGAGCCTGAAGCGACCCCCCTGCTCCGGGAAATGGACTGGGGCGTATACACGGGACAACAATTGGACGATGTAAATTGGAGCGATTTACCGGATAGTGTCGAATCGGTAGATGAACTGTTCAACCGGGCTGCCGCTTTCATTCGGTATTTAAAGACATATCACGAGGGAAAACGAATCGTCGCCGTAGGCCACGGAGCCTTTAACCGAGCCATCGCCACTTACCTGCAAGGAAAAAAAGCCATGGAGATGACCGAATTACCAATTATGGAAAATACGGCCTGCATTTTATTTCAGATTTTATAAACAAACATTCCATCGACACTTACAGACATGAAAATATACACCAAAGGAGGAGATAAAGGAACAACAGGAATACACGGGGGAAAACGGGTCGACAAGGACGATCCTCGCATCGAGGCCAACGGAACCCTGGACGAATTGAACTCTTGTATCGGACTTATCCGGGCCCAAATCGGAGAAAGGCACGAGTGGCAGGAGATGCTCCATTTCATTCAAAAATCCCTCATGACCGTTATGTCCCACGTGGCAACTCCTACCGCCTTACGTCCCCAAAATCCGAATCCGCTTCCCGAAGATTTAGATATTTGCTGCGAGCAAGAAATAGACCGATGGCAATCCGCCATCCGTCATCCCTCCTCACATTTTATTCTCCCAGGAGGAACACTCGTTTCCGCTCAATGTCATATGGCTCGCACCATCGCCCGACGAGCCGAAAGACGCTTATGGACATTAAACAAAGAAGAGGAGGTCACTCCGGTTATTCTTCGGTTTATCAATCGCTTATCGGATCTCTTTTTCACGCTGGCCCGCTATGAAATGGATTTACAAGGGACGGAAGAAGAACGTTGGCAATCTTTTCTATACAAGAAAAAATCTTAAACGACAATATTTGAAAAATTCATCTTACAAACTACCAAAATAAATTTGCACCGCGCTATATTTGCATCGTGTTAAGCTGGCAAGTGAAATTTAAAATTTTCTATTTATGCGGTTAAAACCCATCATGTTCGTCGGGACTTGCTCCGATGCTGGAAAAAGTATCGTGAATGCCGCTTTTTGCCGCATTTTTAAACAAGACGGTTATTATCCGGCCCCGTTTAAAGCTCAAAACATGTCTCTCAATTCCTATTCCACTCCGGACGGATTGGAGATCGGACGTGCTCAAGCCGTACAAGCGGAAGCCTGCATGATTCCACCGCAGAGTGATATGAATCCCGTGTTGCTAAAACCGACGAACGAACAAAGTTCACAGGTCGTCTTAAATGGAAAGCCGATCGGTAATATGACGGCCAAAGAGTATTTTCTGGCGAACAACAAAGCGGAACTGTTTAATCAGGCCTATGCGGCTTACCAACGCCTCTCCCGGCGATACAACCCTATCGTGTTAGAAGGAGCGGGAAGCATATCCGAACTGAATCTGAAGAACAGGGATATTACCAATATGCGCATGGCTGTCCGCACGGGAGCCGCAACTTATCTCGTGGCCGACATAGACCGGGGGGGGGTATTCGCTTCGGTATACGGCTCTATCGCCTTACTCGACGAAGAGGAAAAGCGTCAGATTAAAGGCATTATCATAAACAAATTCAGGGGAGATGTCTCTCTTTTCGATGAAGGAAGAAAAATCATCCGCGATTTGACCCGTATTCCCGTGGTAGGAGTCATTCCCTATTTCCGGGATATCCATATAGAAGATGAAGATTCAGTGGCACTCGAGAATAAAAATGACCGGGCAACGAAAGGAAAAATCAACGTGGCGATCATCCTCTTGAAACGCCTATCCAACTTTACGGATTTCAACATACTGGAACAAGATCCCAGATTTCATGCCTATTACACGAACAATACCCGGGAAATCGAAAAGGCCGATATCATTATCCTGCCGGGTTCTAAAAACACCATAGCCGACTTACAGGATATCCGTTCGAACGGAATTGCCGATGCCATACTTCAAGCCCACAAATCGGGGAAGAAAATCATCGGAATATGCGGAGGGTATCAAATGTTAGGATCCAGAATAGAAGACCCATTCCATATCGAAGGAGAGATCGACGCGATTCCCGGATTAAGTATTTTTCCGACAGTCACCGTGTTGGAGCCGGAAAAGATCACCCGCCAATGCAGGTTTCGATTCAAAGGACTCGAAAATACCTGCGAAGGCTACGAGATTCATATGGGAGGGACGACTCTTTTGAACGATTCTCCGGCATCACCTTTAAATAGATTGAGCGACGGGCGAGAAGACGGATACCTTCTCAATGATAAATGTTGGGGCACCTACCTACACGGTATATTAGACAACAGTATCGTTCTAAATGAGTTGGCGGAAGGATTGACCCCGATGGCTCCATCCGAATTCGATTATGCCGCCTACAAAAACAGGCAATACGATTTACTGGCCGATCACGTGAGGGCTGCCGTAGACTTAGCCTATATCTATTCCACTTTAAAAACAGATGAACGATGATACACGGACACGGAGATGATATATACAAGGCCGCCGGAGAGATAAAAGCGAACTTTTCCACGAATGTCTGGTACGAAACAGATATCAACCTATTGCAATCGGTTATCCTGCAACAAATGGACAAGATCCTCCATTATCCGGAACCCGATGCGGGATCTTTTGTGGAAATAGTCGCCCGGCATTATGGAATCTCCTCCGAGAATGTAATTGCAGGTAACGGGGCAACCGAGCTCTTCTACCTCATCGCTCATGCTTTTACGGGAGCCAATACCTGTTTGCCGATCCCCTCTTTTACAGAATACGAAGACGCCTGTTCGTTATATAAACATCGACTCGCTTTTATCCCTTTTTCCGAACGGGAATGTACTCCGGAAGAAATAGGAAAAATTTGTCCCGAACCGGAACTCATGTTTATCTGTAATCCGAATAATCCGGACGGACGAGTATGGGAACTTGACCAGATTCGGAATTTACTCCGACATCACCCCCGAATGACACTTGTTGTGGATGAATCCTTTATTGATTTCGCCCCTTCTGCTTATCCGGCAGAAGGGCTGCTGGAACAATTTCCGAATCTATTAGTAATCCACTCCATGACCAAGAATTTTGCCATTCCGGGACTCCGGTTAGGCTACCTGTTAGGAAACGAGCAACTGATCTCCCGGATTAAAAAGTTCAAACAACCCTGGAGTATAAACGCTCTTGCCATTGAAGTCGGAAAATACCTCTTGACACATGGAGAGGACCTACTTCCCGATACACAACATCTGTTACGCAGAAAGCAAACATTCGTGACAGCCCTGCAAAAGATTCCGGGATTCCGTCCCCAACCCTCCGAAACCTCCTTCTTTTTAGTCGAGACTGACTGGAATTCAACGGTTCTAAAACATATCCTCCTTGAAAGATACGGACTTCTGATTCGGGATGCCTCCAATTTCCGGGGACTAAACAACCGCTATTTCCGGGTAAATACCCTGACCGATTTTAAAAACGGCCTGCTGATAGAGGCATTACAAGAACTTGGGGCCAACGAAGGTTCTCCTGCCAAAACGAAACCGTATTAAATCTTCCGACCATGTCCCTTCTACCTGTTTTGCTCCCTTTAATCTCCGGTTACATCCTGGACCTGCTTTTCGGAGATCCTCGCAAACTTCCTCACCCCGTCGTGGCTTTCGGGAACTTAATCAACTGGTGCGAACGTCATTTGAATCAAGGAAATTATCGAAAAACCAAGGGATGTTTAGTAGCTCTGCTCCTACCGCTTTTCATATGGGGGATCGGTATGGGAATTTCAATCCTAACCTGGAAAATTTCACCTGTCTTCTATTATATCGTCGCTTCCGCTTTCGTCTTCTACGGATTAGCCAACCACAGTTTGATCCAAGAAGGAAGAGAGGTCATAGATACGTTGGAAAAAAAAGGAGTAGAAGCCGGACGCAAGCGTCTGTCCTGGATCGTGGGACGAGATACCTCTCAACTTCCCCCGAAAAAAATATACACGGCGGTTTTGGAAACCATGGCCGAAAATTTAAGCGACGGCGTCGTTGCCCCGCTTTTCTTTTACGCGCTCGGCGGATTTCCCGCTATGATGGCTTATAAAATGATCAATACCCTCGACTCTATGGTCGGTTACAAAGATCCCAAATACAAAGATTTCGGATGTTGTTCGGCTCGCGTTGATGATATTTTCAATTATATCCCTGCCCGGATAACAGCCCTGTTTATTGCCATCGTCGGTTATCGGAAAGGAATCTTCAATTTTATCCGGCAATACGCTCGGCAGCACGCCAGCCCTAATTCCGGCTACCCGGAATCCGCAATGGCCGGAAGTTTGGATTGCCGATTCGGGGGACCCAACATCTACCACGGTATACTTGTCGATAAGCCATATATCGGGACCAACGATCGGGAACTCTCCCGCGCGGACTTTCGTCGTGCCGCCCGCATCAACCAAATGGTTTGTTTACTTACGCTCCTGATAATCTCTATTTTCTACACTATATTCGCTTATAACGCGTAATTCTCGATCAGAAATACGACAAAAGCCTTTTCGCTTCTGTTTTTTTCGACATTTAATCCGTTCCGAATCTTATACTCGAACAATCTTTCCTTATTTTAACAATACTATGTATTACATAATAGTTTTTTTATTTATATCTTTGGGACGTACTAAAAATAAATCACAAAAAAACAAAACCTGCAATGATGGAAAAAACAACTCTAAAAGCTGCCATAACTTATGAGAGCAAGTTAGTAAAAAGAAACTGGTTATTTTATCTCTTTATTTTCGGGGTATTCATATATACTTTAGGCTTACCTTTATTGGATACTTACCAATACGAATACATCAATTGGAGAAAATTTGTATTTGCATCCTCCTTTTCTTTATTCGGGATTCACTTTTTAAACTTGTTCCAATCGATAATTGTCGCTTTTATCGTCTGCGATATCCATAGGAAACGGAAAAAAGCCGAAACCCGGGAAGTGCTTTCAGCACGGCCCATCGGTAACGGCCGATCTTTTCTCGGAGAAATTTTGGGTATTCTTATCCCGTTCTTCGCGATAGATGTCATCTTTGTAATTAGCTTAATGTCTACGGGAATATTAATACCGGATTCTCCCGTTAACTTGTGGGTAAATCTTTTTTATCTACTCACTTACGTGTTGCCCACGCTTGTTTTTATTACCGGGTTATCCGTATTGGTAAACAGGTTAGTTAAACACCCTTTCGTCAGCTGGCTTATCCTGATCGTTTTTCTCTACTTAGCGTACACCTACCTGACGACGCCTCTTCACGGGATATTCGATTTCCGGGGAAGTTCGCTGCCGAACTCTTTTTCCACCTTAGTCGGGTTCATGCACATGGAGAATTACCTGCTCCAGCGAGGTGCGATCCTGTTATTGGGTATAAGCCTGCTCTACTTCGCCGTACCCTTCACGAAAAGACAACCCGGTACTCCCGGTAAAAAACGTTATTTAACCATTCCCGCTTTCCTGTGTTTCGTACTGGCCGTGGGGCTCGGCGTTATATACGTTACCAACTTTCAAAGCCGTTTGAAAAACAGGATCGGGTATCGCGAAACTTTCTTGAAATACAATGAATATCCCAAGGCTCGTGTAATTGAGCACGATATCACCTATCGACCCGGGGGAGATAAATTCTCGGCAACAAGCCGGATGAAAATCCAAAACCGGAAAAAAACAACAATGGAGCAACTTCTGCTCTTCCTAAACCCGGGATTAAAGATCGACAAGATCGAATCCGGGGGACAAAACCTTCCCTTTCACAGGGACCGGCAGGTGATCGTCATCAAGCGTCCCCTGGCTCCCGGGGAAAATATCGAGATAGAGATCACGTACGGGGGAACGATCGACGAGGATATTTATCAGGTAAACATCCCCGACGACAAATTCTTCTCTCCCCGCACCGATCGTGAAGGTGAAAACTATGGTAACCGTACGGCTTTTGTATCGGATAAATACACCTTGCTTCTGCCGCAAGTGATGTGGTACCCGACGGCAGTTCCCCCTGTCTGGTTGCAGGCATCCAAAGAGACTAATTTCACGGATTATACCCTCCATGTCAAAAACCCGGGCGGGATGACCGTTTTATCGCAAGGCAAACCGACGAGAGAGGGCGATAACGTCACGTTCAACAATTTACAAAACCTGACCGGGTTAACCCTCTGTATCGGGAATTACGAGAAAAGGGCGATCACCGTAGATTCCCTTACCGTCGAGTTTTACACTTATCCGGGAAATAGTTTCTATATGAAATATTTCGATGAATGGGAAGCCTTGAAAAAAGATAACCCGGACCGGGAGAAAAATTTAAAAGAGATTTTTTATGAATGTAAAAATGAAATCGAATACAATACTCCCATCCCTTACCCCTTTAAATATTTTAAATTGATCGAGGTTCCTTCCTCCTCCTATTTTTGGACCAACAAAACTTCGTTTAGCGATAACAATTCGTTTAGCGATAACATCCAACCGGAAATGGCTCTTTTCTGGGAACGTTTATGCAGAGTACAATCAACCCATCCCGGTACTTTTTCCAAAGATCCTAATCAAGACGAAAGCGTAGAGGAATACGTTCTGTACCGCCAAATGCCCGCTTTTCTTAGTAGGATAGGAATAAAAAACATTTTCTCGAATTACAATAGCAGCCTCACGTCCGATTCGTACCAGGGTATAGAATTGATATTCAATAATATGATAAACCCGAGACTATCGGAATCCAAAATAAGTCCGAAAATATTAAATCATTTTGCAGAGAAGGGGTTGAAAGGAATTATCGCGGAAGGATACAGCAGGGAACAAAGTTCGGCCATTTCTTTAAAAGTTTCGCATTTATTAGGCTACCTTGCGACAATCACCACCTGGGACTCCTTAAACCGTTTCATGCATGAATTCAACGAGCGTATCCGTTTTCAAGAAACCGATTTCGACTCGTTCCTCGAGGAATTCGAGCAACGGTTCGGACAGAACATCAAACCTTACATGGACGAGTGGTACACGAGCCACCAGATACCCCTGTTAACGATAAAAGACCTCTCCCTCAAAACGACGGGAAAGACACGGATCATCGATTTCAAGGTGGGCAATATCAGTGAAACGGACGGTATCGTTTCACTCCTTATAACTGATATGTACGGTGCAATAACCGGATACGACCGAAATTACCTGATCAAACCCGGAGAATTTAAACGAATCGTCATTCATGCAAACATCGAACACCGGTTAGAATTGACCACCAACTTTTCGGGCATTTTACCCAATGATAACATTTTATTTTCCCCGGGAGAGTTCCCCTTCTCAGGTCCCGTACCGAAAGAAGGAGTCACGCCGATCGATAGAAATGAATTCTATCCCCCGGGAGAGATCGTCGTCGACAACGAGGACGAGAATTTCCAGTTGATCGATTCGGCAAACAACCGAAAACGATTAGCCGATCTGTTCAGAAACGAGAGCGATCAGGAATACGTCAACCCGCAAAACCTTAAAGCTAACGCTTGGAATCCTATATTAGAAAAAGGAATGTACGGCAATCGTATCCGTAGCGCATTTGTAAAAGAAGTCGGTACCGGCCAATTCAAAGCCGAATGGACTGCCAACCTTCCGGAAGCCGGAAAATACGAAATATTTATCTATCGGCCTCATTATACGACATCAAGAAGAGATATATATACGACCGACTTCCCGGGGATGAAAAATTACTATACCGTCTACACTCCCCAAGGAAAAGAGGAAATAATCTTAGAAGTTCAAGAAGGAAATTTCGATTTGTCAAACCTCTACCTCTTACCGGAAGAAGCCTGGGTATCGCTGGGCAAGTTTAACCTGCCGGCCGGAGAATCCCGTGTTGTGTTGGACGACAGGGGAGTAGATCATCCTTTTACATCAGAGAAATATCGTTATTCATTTATTCAGCTCGTGATTGCCGATGCCGTTAAATGGGTAAAGGAAAAGTAAACGGATCATTGAAACTCCGGTAATGTTATGATTAAGAGATTAGGTGATTACCTCAATCTAATCTCTTAATCATTTTTATATCTACTTATTTTTCATGTACGGGTGCTCGTATCCTGTAATTACAGGAAAAGATTAACTACCGATCGGTGAATTAACCGTTACATATCCCCCAATCGCAGGCCAATAAGTTAATCCCTTGTTCGTTTTTTTATATTTATTCTTAAAAGACGATAATACTTTTCTACCTTTAAAGCATTTTATTATAAGATATAGCGTCTAATCATACTTTTTTTATTTGGAATAGCGAGAATAACGATCCTACAATATCCTATCTTATGAAAACAAGCCCAATTCTAAAAAGCCTCTTATTCGGCATCCTATATTGGGGATTCGTACCTCCTGCCTCTGCCCAGCAAATATCCTATGACCGTATAACCCGAATCGATAGCGTTCACCCGTTAAAAGATTCCATCCGTTCGGAAGAAAACTCACCTCTTCCGTTCTGCATCCGGTTTTCCCAAACGGACAAACAAAAAAAAGAGATTATCCGGATATATATCCAAGAAAAAACGGCCTCGGAATGGAATACGTTCATTTATGAAGAATACTACGATGTCATAAGTATTTTCCGGAAATATTATATCCCGAGAAAAGGAGAATTTCAATTGATTGTCGAATACAAGCTCACAAACGGTAAAATAGAAAATTATACCTCTTCCATAAAGTCATTAAAAAGCATCGAACTCATCCTCGATGGAAAAAAAAGAACGATTAGAGAAAAGAAGTTATAGTCCCTTTTAAGAAAGGATGCCTCTCCTATTCATCGTATTAAAATAAAAAATATAATCCTTTTTCAAAAATCAAATAATCGAATACAAGGACTGAAATGTTTCCTCATCCCAATAAAAATGGATATAGGAAGCCAACACGTGTTTATAATGATAAATCGGCGTGTCCGTTTCCCGCCCTTTAGCACTATATGTTTTTCCAACCGTAGGGATAAACCGATCTCCGGACACTACCCGGGAATAGTGGAATTCATGTCCCCGGAATACCATACCGTCGATCTCTATCCGCCGATATCCCAATTTCAAACCCATCTTCTCCATGGTCGCCCTATGTTTCAAAAGGCCTGCCATAGGGTATACCTTTCCGTCCATACCCGAAATAGAATCACAAAGATACATCATTCCCCCGCATTCGGCAAAGACTTTTCCTCCACTCTCCCCATAATCCCGAATCGAAGCCAACATTTCCCCGTTGGCAGATAATTCGGGCAAATAGTACTCGGGATATCCGCCGGGTAGATAGACAAAATCCGATAACGGCAGCTCCCGGTCCCGCAAAGGACTGAAAAAAGTAACTTCACCCATTCGTTTCAATACCTCCATATTTTCACGGTAAACAAAGTTAAAGGCCTCATCCATGGCAACAGCGATCCTCAATCTTTCGGTTACTCTCCTCTCACTAACAGCAACCGGTTCAAAAGCCCTTCGGGTCAACTCCAATAAACGATCCACATCTACCGTCCGTGTGATAACCTTCGCCACCCGGCCGGCAAATGCATCAAAATCGAAAGTTTCATCAAGAGTTAACCCCAAATGCCGGGAAGGCACCTCAAAATCTTCCTGTTTCGGGAGGTATCCCAAAGCTTCCATACCGACATCCTCGCACGCTTGTTGCAAATAAGAGTAATGCATAGCGGAACTGACAAAATTAAAAACGACCCCCGCAACCTGCAACTTCGGATAAAAATGTTTGAAACCGTACAGGACAGGGGCTACGGAATAAGCCGTCGACCGGGCATTCAACAACAATATCACGGGAATATTCAACAAAGCGGCAATTTCCGCACTACTCCCGTTCATGCCGTCATAACCGTCGAATAGGCCCATTACCCCTTCGGTCACGCATACGTCCGAATGTTCGCCATAACGGGCATATACCTCCCGTACACGCTTTTCAGCAGCCATAAAAACATCCAAATTCACCGATTCTTCCCCCGAGGCAATGGCGTGATACTTCGTATCGATATAATCCGGTCCGCATTTAAAGGGCTGTACGTCCAAGCCTCGATCCTTCAAAGCCCGCAACAAACCGATCGTAAAGGTAGTTTTCCCGCTTCCAGAAGAAGCCGCTCCGATTAAAAACTGTGATTTCCGCATTTGATCCGAATTGAAGGACAAATATAATGATAATTCATGATTGCGGATAAAAAGATTGAGTGATTAAAAAATTTTGAGATAGAACAGCACATAGGGACGGGTGCTACAGGTTATTTTCCTTTCGACCGGATATAGCTCTTTTTTATGCTCCGATTTAACTTGTCATTTTTTTCAAGTATTTTTTTATTTCAAATCAAAAAGTAATACATTTGCACTGTCTTTGGTGTTGTGTTGCATATCTGCTAACACACAAGAGGGAAGCCGGTTGGAATCCGGAACAGTGCCCGCTACTGTGATGCCCGGTCCTTTAAAAGAAGGATCAAAGAACAGATTCTTACACCACTGTCCGATTGCGGACGGGAAGGTATCGTTCTTAGGCGTAGTCAGGAGACCTGCCGAGACATATAGGTAATAACTATTCCCGGGGTCAGGAATAGAATTATAAACAGCTAAAATTAATCATTGTAATGAAAAAGTTTGTTGTGTTAACAGCTTTGCTGTTATCGGTTGTCAGTGTTTCACTCGCCGGCATCACCCTAAAAGGAAAAGTCGTCGATGCCAAAACCCAAAAAGCTCTCGCGGGAGCTAACGTGAGATTGATCGGCACGAATATAGGTATCGCAACGGATAACAAAGGTGAGTTTACCCTGAAAAACATCGCAGAGGGGACATACATCCTCAGAGCCAGTTTTTCCGGTTATGAAACGGAAGACATAAAAGTAAACAGTAGCACAGAAGAGATCGTTTTCAAACTATCCCGGACGCCCGTAAACTTGAATCAGGTCGTTGTCACCGGTACGGGAACTCACCGCAGACTAAAAGACTCTCCCGTACCCGTGGAAGTTTTAAGCGGAACAGAAATAAGAAAAGCCGGAGTCACCTCCTTCGAGGACGCCTTATTATTATTAAATCCCTCTTTCAACATCCGTCCGACCGTCATGGGCTCTTATTTCACGATGAACGGGCTGGAGAACAAACATATTCTAATTTTAGTGGACGGGAAAAAAATGGCGGGAGATGTTTCCGGCAATACGGACTTGTCGCGTATTGATATGAGCCGGGTAAAACGAATCGAAATACTGAAAGGAGCAGCCTCTTCCCTCTATGGTTCGGAAGCCATTGCCGGAGTTATCAATGTCATTACCGAGCAACCCAAAGAACCTATCAGCATCCAATCCAAAACCCGGTTCGGGGGAAAATCCAGTTTCGTCCAAAACGCCAGTTTAGACCTGAACTTCGGTAAATTTACCTCCTCAACCTCTTACCAAAGACGCCAATCGGACGGGTGGAAATTAAGTCCCTACGAAACAAGCGCAGATACGGTCGTTCCTACCAGGAAAGAATCCGTCAACTCCTTTTTTTCCAATATCGTAAGCCAACGTTTCACTTACGAGCCGAACCAGAGGCTATCGCTTTATGCCCAAGGAAGCTATTTTGACCGGGAGGTGAACCGTCCCGTCCAACACAAGAAAAGCGACGGAGGCTACACGTACGATTTGACCTATATGGATTACAATTGCGGTGTAGGAGGAAAATACCTGTTTGATAACAAAGCCTATATTGCTTTAGATTTATACATGGACAACTACGAGTATAACAAGCTTTATACCGTGGCACAGGTGGTCAAAAACGACACGACCTTCCGGGTTGGCGACGAGGAACTGACCAAACGTCAAAAGTACTATAATGCCAATCTGAGAAGCGTATTCCGGGTCGGTGATTTTAACAAATTCACCGTGGGTGCCGAATACGTGGACGACTACATGAAAAATCCCGGCAGCTTGGATGAACCTAAAGAGGTATATACACTCGCCATTTATGCACAGGACGAAATACGTCTATGGGACAAACTTCAGATCCTTCCCGGATTCCGTTACGTTTACCATGAAAATTTCAAAAACAGGTTTACCCCTAAATTAGCCTTGATGTACTCTTTGAAAAAATTCAATTTCAGGGCTGCCTATTCCGCCGGTTTCAAAGCACCGACCTTACAGGAACTCTATTATGATTACGAGAACCGGGGATCCATTACCATCGGAAATCCGGATTTAAAACCGGAAAAATCAAACTATTACAGTTTGAACGTCGAATATGTCGGAAGATTTCTGAATATCTCGGTAAACGGATATATCAATGACATTAAGGATATCATTGACAGTTACGAGTTGGAATTAACGGAAGAGGACAAGGAAAACGGAATCAAAACGAGGAAAATGTATCGCAATTTAGATAAAGCGCGTGCTCAAGGGTTCGATATTTCCGTTAACAGTTATCTCGGATACGGTTTCTCCGCAGGTGGAGCCTATAATTGTGTTTATGCCAAAGACCGAAAAACCGGACACCGGTTGAACGAGGCCGTAAGACACGCGGCCACCTTCCGTGCCGGATGGATGCACGAATGGAACAAATACAGACTGAACGTAAATGTAAACGGAAGAATACAAGGACAAAAATACATCTATTCCGAAACAAAGGATAAAACGACGGGGAAACCCATCTATACGGACAAGAGCGCCCCGAAATATCAATTATGGAATCTGGCAACCACCCACACTTTTGCCCCGGTAGGAAACTTCTTCTTTGAGGTGAATGCCGGAATAGACAATATTTTTGACTGGACGGACGATCGTCCGAACGGGGTGAATTACGCCACGCTCAATCCGGGCAGGACCTTGTTTGCCAGTTTGATTATTCGTTTCACCAAATAACCCATCTCCCCGGAGATGTTTGAAAAACACATCTACCCTTTTTTAGAATTTTCGAACATCCCGGGGATTATCCCTTTCTTGTCATGAAAAACATACTATTTGTCATCTTATTACTACTTTTCCACATAACTCTCTTCGGACACGGAGAAGGTTTTAAAGAATCCGACATCTTTAAAACAGTAGGGCCCAACGATAAAATCGCTCTTCTCGTCGTACATTTCGGGACAACCCATGACGATACCCGGGCCTTGACCATCGATGCCATTAATCAAAAAATGAAAAAAGAGTTTCAGACTATCGAAGTCCGAGAAGCTTATACCTCCCGTATGATTATACGCCGTCTAAAAGAAAAAGGTGTTCGGAAACCAAACCCGACAGAGGCGTTAAACAAATTGGCAACAGAAGGCTATACTCATATCATCATACAGTCGACGAACATTATCGAGGGTGTCGAAATGGAATCATTACGTCGGGATGCGGCTCAACTACAATCCAAATTCAAAGATATCCGTATCGGAAACCCGTTACTCTACTCACCGGAAGACTACCTCAAAGCCATAAAAGCAATCGCCGCAGAATTAAAAGGAAAAACGAAAGGAGAATGCGTATTTGTCTGCCACGGAACCTATCATCCGGGAAACGCCTCTTACGGTATGCTTGATTACATGATGAAAGCAGAAGGACATAAAAATTACCATATCGGAACCATAGAAGGCTATCCGACCTTTGAAAATGTACTGTCCGGCCTTAAATCATCCGGAAGTAAAGAAGTTACCCTTATCCCCTTTATGTTCGTAGCCGGAGATCACGCTAAAAACGATATCGCCAAAGAGTGGAAAGAAAAATTGGAAAAAAACGGATATCGTGTTTCTCTCTTTCTGAAAGGATTAGGTGAACATTCCCGCATTCAGGATATTTTCATCCAACATGCACGTTACGCGGCTACCCACAAAAAAGAAGATATCGTAACCAAGAAAAAGAAATACGAAATATCGGACGATATCGAGTGATGGAAGAATTAAGAGATAGAAGGATTGAAAAGATTGACGATTGTAAATTGTAGATTGTAAATTAAAAAGCAGCAGCCAATCTTAAATTTACAATGAACGGAGGAGAGGGAAGGATAAAACGAGGGAACATAAACAAGGAACGGCGAGTGTTGCGTGCGGTTTCCGGAATGTCCGGACGACGGAATGTCCGAGCGAAGCGAGTCCCGGAGACCAGGGAACGGAAACCGTCTACACGACCGTCGGGAACGTCCCGGTCCCCCGAGGGGTATCCCGAAGAGATCAAAAGATTAAAAAGATGCTGGAATTAAGCAACTTATCGATCGAATGATTAAAAAAGATTGACGATTGTAAAGAAGGCAAGAGCAAAACTCAATCAGAAATCATTTATACCCCATGGGCTTTTAAAACTTTATCGATTTGAAGAACCTTATGGATTCTATGAAAGTGAAATAAAAAAAGTAACTTTGTTCCGGTTAAACAATTCAAATATGAATAACGGAAAAATATACGTAGCGGGTATCGGTCCGGGAAGCGAAGAAGATATTACGCCTGCCGTACGGACAGCCATAGCCGATTCAGACGTTGTTATCGGCTATAAATACTACTTCGGATTCATTCAGGAAATTATCGGCAGTCACGCAAAATGTGTCGACACGGGAATGAAAAAAGAACAAGATCGGGCAGCAGAAGCTTTCCGGCAAGCTCAAAACGGGAAAACAGTTTGTGTGATCAGCTCGGGGGATGCCGGCATATACGGTATGGCTCCCCTTATTTTGGAAATGAAAAAAGAGTTAAACAGCGACATCGAAATTGAGATTCTTCCCGGCATCAGTGCCTTTCAAAAGGGAGCAGCTCTTTTGGGTGCACCGATCGGACACGACTTCTGCATCATCTCCCTTTCCGATTTAATGACCCCTTGGGAAAAAATCGAAAAACGAATAGCAGCAGCTGCTGCTGCCGATTTCGTCACAGCCATATATAATCCGAAAAGTGAAGGCCGTTACTGGCAACTTCATCGTTTAAAGGAGATCTTTTTAGAGTATCGCCAACCGGAAAACCCGGTCGGGTTTGTCCGTCAAGCAGGCAGAACGGAACAAAAGACAAAAATAACTACCCTTACCGATTTCGACCCGGAAGAGGTCGACATGTTTACCATCGTAATTATCGGTAATTCTCAATCCTACGCGTGGGACAATCACATCATCACTCCCCGCGGCTACTATCGGGATCAAGAATCCGACACCGAGATGAAAATAGGGCAAGAAATTATGATTCAAAGTTTCCGTACCATAGCCTCGGAATTAAAGAACAAGGATATACCTTTGGATCGGAAATGGGCATTATTACACACGATCCATACCACAGCCGATTTCGATATGGAAAATATCTTTTACTCCGATCCCTTAGCCGTGGAGAAATTGTACCAAGATTTCAAGGAGAGAAAGATCCGGACAATCATTACGGATGTTACGATGGCCGCATCGGGTATCCGAAAAGGAGCTCTCGAACGTTTAGGTGTATCCGTAAAATGTTATTTGCATGACGAACGAACCGCTGAAATGGCTAACCAGCTGAATATCACCAGGACACAAGCCGGAATCCGGTTGGCAGCAGAAGAACATCCTGAAGCTTTGTACGTTTTCGGGAACGCCCCCACCGCCCTGATGGAACTCTGTTCGTTAATCCGCAAAGGGAAAGCACGTCCCGCAGGAGTTATCGGAGCACCCGTTGGATTCGTCAATGTACGGGAATCCAAGCATATGCTTAAATCATTCACCCGTATACCCAAGATTATCATAGAAGGACGTAAGGGAGGAAGTAATCTTGCTGCTACAATTGTCAATGCTATCCTTTGCTTCGACGATGCGTCGCAATTACGTCCCGGAAGAGATTTATAATTTCAGATACCCTATTTGCGTTCCGTGTGTATTTCATTTTTAATTTTATTCTTATGGAATTTATTGTAATCGGATTGGACGACAACAAAGAACCGGATTTTAATAAGCATATCCGTTCGCTCATCAGTAGTCATTCTGTTTTTTCCGGAGGGAAACGACATCATGAACTCGTTAAGAAGTTGCTTCCGCCCGATTACACTTGGATAGATATAACCGTTCCCTTGGACAACGTATTCCGACAATACGCCTTATGGGGGGAAATCGTTGTTTTTGCTTCCGGTGATCCTCTTTTTTTCGGGTTTGCAACTACGATCCAGAAACGATTGCCTCAGGCAAAGATCATACTACACCCCTGTTTCAATTCGTTACAAACCCTGTCACACCGCCTGCTTCTGCCTTACCACGACATGCATACGGTCTCTCTTACAGGGCGCCCATGGCATGAATTCGACAAAACATTGATTGAAGGAGGGAAAAAGATAGGTATTCTGACCGACCGTGAAAAAACGCCCCCTGCCATTGCCCAACGAATGCTTGAATTCGGATACGACAACTACCAAATGACCGTCGGTGAATTACTGGGAAACACAGAAGAAAGAATACGGAGGTTCTCCTTGCCGGAAGTCTGCAAACAAGAATTTCAATTCCCCAATTGCATTATCCTCGAACAAACTTATCCCCGAGAGCGACCTTTCGGCCTCCCGGAAGAGGATTTCCATCTGCTGAACGGAAGAAGCAAGATGATCACGAAAATGCCGGTTCGCTTACTATCTTTAAGCATGTTAGATCTCCGATCCCGGCAACATTTATGGGATATCGGATTTTGTACCGGTTCCGTATCCATCGAAGCTAAACTACAATTTCCCCATCTTCATATTACCGCTTTCGAACAACGACCGGAAGGAGAAGAACTGATGTACGCCAACTGCCAAAAGTTCGGTACCCCGGGAATCGATACCATCGCAGAAGATTTTACCACGGCAGACCTGACAGGCATCCCTTATCCCGATGCCGTTTTTATCGGCGGACACGGGGGAAAAATGAAGGAGATCTTACATATCCTAAGCGAAAAGATCGTTTCGGGAGGCCCTGTCGTATTCAATTCCGTCTCGGAAGAGAGCAATCGATTATTTACCGTTACGGCGGAACAATGCGGCTTTACGATCACCAAACGACACCGTATAACCGTCGATCAACATAACCCGATAGAAATTATTCAAGCGACAAAAAACAGTTAATCATATGAATTCGATAGCCATCATCATAGCCTCGGATCAGGGAGCCGAAACGGCTCGGATCATCCGCCGGGAGATGCCAAACAGCGAAATATTTTCATCGATAGAACGAGAAGGATGCACTCCTATCGACTCCATCGCCGCATTTACCGCAGTTCATTTCCATGATTTCGACGCTCTCCTGTTCATAGGAGCTTTAGGTATATGTGTTCGGACCATAGCCCCCTGTATCCAATCCAAATACAAGGATCCTGCCGTGATCAACATAGACGCCGTAGGGAAACACGTCATCCCGGTTTTGTCAGGACACGTGGGAGGTGCAAACGAATTAGCCAAACGCATAGCGGGAATTATCGGCGGAGAGGCCATTATTACCACGCAGAGCGATAATACAAACCTATGGGCTCTCGATACCCTCGACCGCCAATTCGGATGGAAAGCGGAAAAAACACACCCGATGAACGAGATCATCGCCGCCTTTGTAAACAAACGCCCGACGGCCCTGTTGTTGGATATTAGAGACAAAGGCACAAACTATTTGGAACATACCTGTCCTGAACATGTAGAACTATTCTATCGATTTGAAGACGTTCCTCAAGAACGCTTTCACTTGTTGATCGCCGTCACTCCCCGCATTTACAATTTTTCCATACCGACCCTTATCTTCCGCCCCCCTGTCCTCCACATGGGAATAGGCTGTAAAAGGAACGCTCACCCGGAAGGAGCGTGGGAATGGATAAAAAAAGATATGACAACCAAAGGCTTATCTCCTTTATCTCTAAAAAGCATTTCCACTATCGAACTAAAAAAAGAGGAGCCTCTTATCCGGGAAATCTCCCGACAAACAGAACTTCCTCTTACCGTGTATGCGACAGAAGATCTACAAGGCATAGTGGTTCCCAATCCTTCCGAAAAAGTTTTCGAAGTTACCTCTGTTTACGGAGTGGCAGAAAGTACAGCTTTGAAAAGCGCCCGCAACGAACAGCTACTTATTGAAAAACAAAAAATGTCCCTTCTTGAAGGGAGTCATTTTACATACGCCATAGCATGCGATGCCCTTGCGGAACGTAAAGGTTTCATAGAAATTGTCGGCGCCGGACCCGGGGATCCCGAATTAATTTCCGTAAAAGGAAAGCGCTTCCTCGAACAGGCAGACCTTATTCTGTATGCCGGTAGTCTGGTGCCCGTGGAACTAACCTATTACGCCAAACCAGGAGCAACCGTACGCAGTTCGGCTTCTATGGATTTGGAAGAACAATTCGCAATTATGAAAGAATTTTACGATAAAGGACTCTTTATCGTCAGACTTCACACCGGAGACCCTTGCATTTACGGGGCGATTCAAGAACAAATGGCCTTTTTCGACGAATACGGCATGCACTATCACATTACGCCCGGAATCTCTTCTTTCCTGGCAGCAGCAGCAGCTTTACAATCCCAATTCACCATACCGGAAAAAGTACAGACCATTATCCTTACCCGGGGAGAAGGCCGCACCCCGATGCCGGAAAAAGAGAAACTACACCTGTTGGCCCGGTCACAAAGCACTATGTGTATTTTCCTAAGTGCTTCTATCGCAGAGCAAGTACAGAGCGAGTTGTTGGAACATTATCCGCCCACGACTCCGGTAGCTGCCTGTTACCATCTGACTTGGAAAGACGAACGGATTTACCGGGGAGAATTAAAAGATTTGGCCCGGATCATAAAAGAAAATCACCTGACTCTCACCACAATGATCGTTGTAGGAGAAGCTATCGATAACAGACAGGGACTTTCCAGGCTCTATTCGCACCAATTCAAACACTTATTTCGCAAATAAAATAATTTGATCGTAAATTACAAATTGACAATTGTAAATCAAACATCGTAAGATTCTCGATCCAAAATTACCATGGTTTTAATATTCGGCGGAACGACAGAAGGAAGGGCAGCGGTTCGTACATTGGACGAAGCGGGAAGTTCTTATTACTATTCCACCCGAGGTAAAACCCAACAGTTGGAATGTAAGCACGGTACCCGAATCAACGGAGAGATGGACCGGAAATCCATTCAAGACTTCTGCATTTCCCATGATATTCGCCTTATCGTGGATGCCGCCCACCCTTTTGCCGAAAATTTACACGCGAATATCGCCCTTATATCCGAAGAGTTGGAAATTCCCGTTATCCGTTTCGAACGCCGTTATCCCGAACACGATCCTTCGTTTATCTGGTGCGACTCTTTCGATGAAGCCATCCGATACCTAAAGCGACACTCTATCCGGAATTTACTGGCCCTAACAGGCGTCCAAACGATCCATAAGTTACATCCTTACTGGTCGCAATATCCTTGTTGGTTCAGAATACTTAACCGGGAAGACTCTTTACAACTTGCCAATAAAGAAAATTTTCCCCGTGAAAAATTACTTTTTTGGCAAGAGGGAGAAGATGAAACCGCTCTTTTGGAAAAAATACGACCGGAAGCCATCCTCACGAAAGAGAGCGGAGAGTCGGGTTTTTTCCGTGAAAAAACAGAAGCGGCCAAAGCTCTGCATATCCCGCTACTCGTCATTAAACGTCCTCCATTACCGGATTCTTTTTATACCGTCAACGGAGAACACGGACTTCGTTACCGGGTGGAACGTCTTTTACCCGGATTTTACCCGTTACGCAGCGGTTTCACGACGGGAACCTGCGCCACGGCTGCAACCAAAGCCGCCTTGCAAGGACTTCTTACCGGAACAGTTCCAACAGAAGCAACAATAACTCTGCCCAACGGGGAAGAAGTGACTCTACCCGTTGAACAAGGTTTTTTGAATGAAGACTCCTGCAAATGCTGCGTTACCAAAGATGCGGGAGATGACCCGGACGTAACCCACGGACGCCTGATCTGTTCCGAAATCAGGTTCAACTCTTCTCCGGAAATCCGATTTCTGCCCGGGGAAGGGGTAGGAACCGTGACCCTGCCCGGCTTAGGAATCCCCGTGGGAGATCCGGCAATTAACGCCACACCCCGAGCTATGATGATTCGAGAGGTAGAACGTATGATTCATCAACACAAAGTCGATCAGGGAGTTGACATCCGAATTTCCGTACCCGAGGGAAGTATTTTAGCACAAAAAACATTTAACCCGAAATTGGGGATTACCGGAGGAATTTCCATCATCGGCACTTCCGGAATCGTACGTCCTTTCTCCACGGAAGCATTTATCAATTCCATCCGTAAAGAAATTCAAGTCGCCAAAGCCCTCGGTTGTAAACATATCGTCATCAATTCCGGGGCCAAAAGCGAAAACAGGTTGCGGGAACGCTTCCCCGATCTTCCCCCCCAAGCATTTATCCATTACGGGAATTTCATCGGTGAAACGTTAAAGATGGCGGAAACAGAAGGCATTGAAAAAATCACCATGGGCATTATGATCGGTAAAGCAATTAAATTAGCGGAGGGACATTTAGACACGCATAGTAAAAAAGTAGTCATGAACAAAGAGTTCATCCGTCAAATTGCCAAAGAAGTAAAAAGTCCTTCTGCTTTAATCCATTCGATTGCAGATATTACCTTAGCCCGGGAATTATGGACATTATTTGCTGATTCCCCTGCCTTCTTCGAAAAACTCATCGAATATTGTTATAAATACTGTCTCCCTCAGCTCTGCTCTTCCGAATTGGAAATCATTCTTATACAAGAAAACAATTGACAAGGCTATCATTCTTCGATTGAAATATCCGGAGATGTACAATTTAAAATCACTGATTATTCCCCATCTTTTTTACCCGAAACAACAACATATAAAACAGGTTTAGTATTTTTGCGCCGAATTTTTGAGATATGAGTAGGATAAAAGGGATTATATACGCAATCGTGGCCTCCTCAACATTCGGGCTGGCCCCATTTTTCACCCTGACACTTTTAGCTGCCGGATATTCATCATTTGAGGTATTATCTTATCGCTGGGGAGTAGCCTCTCTTTGTTTAATCCTATTCGGATTATCTCTTAAGTGTAATTTTTGCATAAGTAAAAAGGATTTGGGTATCGTTTTTTTATTGAGCCTGTTCCGGGCTGCGACCTCTTTTAGTTTAGTTATTGCCTATCAAAACATATCGAGCGGAGTCGCATCCACGATCCACTTCATGTACCCGTTAGCCGTTGCTATGGTCATGATGTTTTTTTTCCGCGAAAGAAAATCAGGTTGGATCCTTTCAGCTATTTGCATGTCTATCGTCGGAGCCGTCATGCTCTCTCTCGGTAATATCAATCACAACGAAGGAGATGCGACTCTCGGAATTATATCCGCCTGCATCTCTATCTTCTCTTACGGAGGATATATCGTCGGCGTGAGAAAAAGTCGTGCCGTACAGATCGATTCGATCGTTCTTACGTGCTATGTAATGGCTTTCGGAGCCCTAATGTTTATCATTTGCGGCAGTTTCACGGGAGGAGTTCGGTTAGAGACCGACGGAAATCTCTGGCTTTACATCCTGGGTCTGGCATTGCCGGCAACCGCCATATCCAACATGACATTGGTTAAAGCCATCAAACACATCGGCCCAACCCTTACTTCCATATTCGGAGCCATGGAACCCTTAACGGCCGTAGTCATAGGGATATGGGTATTTCACGAGTGGTTCACCGTTCAGGGAGCCCTCGGAATCCTGTTAATCATCGTGGCTGTAAGTATCGTCGTCTTACAGGAAAAACGAAAAGTCAGTTAACCCAATCCAAAAATTGCCGACGAAAGAACTCCGAGACTAACAATCACCACGGAATTCCTTTATTCACAATTGTCAACCAGTTGTTTCAGTAAAATATCGATATCGGGAACGGATACGATTTTTCCGGAGGGGAACTGTATCTTAAAACCTTGGGTCGTAAGATCTCCGGTCTCTACGACAATATCCGACACTACATTCCGATTGGCTAACATACCGTTTCGTTGCAAAGCTTTCCGAACCATGGCATATTTCTGGCCATGCCCGATCAACCGCACTTGCCTCGTATATTGATTTTCAATCCGGAACAAACCGGTCTCCATATCGAAAACAATTCCCTTACGAGCAAAAAAATTACTCAAATGCCCGTCTAAGGCCAAATCTTCAGGAGTCCCGATCGTAATGCCGTGTTGACGATCCATTAACCAAATTTTATCGGCAATCTGCAAAGCCAACTCCAAATCATGGGTCGAGAGAAAAATGGTTTTATCGGTTTCACGCGTCAAACGATGAAGCAATTGCATGATCTCCACTTTACTCGGGAAATCCAAAAAAGCAGTAGGCTCGTCTAAAAAGATAATCGGAGTCTGCTGCGCCAATGCTTTGGCTATCATTACTTTTTGACGTTCTCCGTCACTCAAGGTATGTATCATCCGGGAGGCTAAATTCTCTATCCGGACCAAGGCGATAGACTCCTCGACAATCCGGCGATCCTCCTTATTCAACACTCCCCAAAACCCGGTATAAGGACTGCGTCCCATTTCAACCAATTCCCGGGCCATCATGTTCCGGACATCACATTTCTCCGTGAGTACTACCCCTATGGTCGTCGACAACTCCTTATCGGTATATCTCTCGATCTCTTTTCCCCTGATCTCGATCTCTCCTGCCAACTTCGGTTGAAAAGCAGAGAGCGTCTGCAAAAGTGTCGATTTACCTACCCCGTTAGCTCCTAACAAACAGGTCAATTCCCCCCCGTAAATCGTCGTACAAATACCTTGTGCCACTATTTTCGTATCACTTTTCGTCTTATAACCGATAGAAAGACCTCTTATATTTACCGTATCCTTTAATGCCATAACCTCATTTTATTCGTTCCAATCCCCTTTCCGTTTCCTAAATAAAACAGATGCAACCACAGGAGCCCCCACCAATGCCGTCACGGAATTAACCGGAAGAGCTCCTTCAAACCCAGGCAAACGGGCGATCAAATTACAGGCCAAAGCCAAAGCTGCCCCCACCAGCATGGAAGCCGGCATCAACATCCGATGATCCGAAGTCTGAAATATAGCCCGACACAAATGAGGAACCGCTAAACCCAAAAAGATAATCGGTCCGCAGTAAGCCGTCACGATAGCCGTCAGTACCCCGGCACAGGTAATTACTTCCACCCGGGCTCTTTTTATGTTTAATCCGAGATTACGGGCATATCCGTCACCCAGCATCAACAGATTCAAAGACTTGATCAATAAAAACGATAGGGGAATGATCACCGCCATAATTCCGACAAACAACATCATCTGATTACCAGATACTCGAGAGAAACTTCCCAAACCCCAGATAACATAAGCCTTGATATCCTCCTCCACGCTAAAAAATTTCAACACCCCGATAATCGCGTTGGCAATATAGCCGATCATCACTCCGATAATCAATAAAGTAACACTCCCTTTTATCTTCCCGGAAGCAAAAACGATCAAAGCCATAACAGACAGAGCCCCTATCACAGCCGCTACGGACATGGCCACCTCTCCGATAAACCCTAAACGGCTCAAAGCGACCCCTCCCAGATTGCCCGAAAGAAGCACAACGAAAGCAACTCCCAAACTGGCTCCGGAACTAATCCCCAACACGGAAGGACCGGCCAAAGGATTCCGGAAAATCGTCTGCATCTGTAATCCACTGATAGACAAGCCAGCTCCTGTCACCAATGCGGTCAACGCCTGAGGTAAACGAGATTTCCAAACGATATTCTGCCAAGCCACCGGTTCTCCCTCTCCCCCTGTCAACACGTTCCACACGGAGGTAAAAGGAATGGAAACCGATCCCAAAACCAGATTCAGCAACAAAAAGACGATAATAAATACTATAATGGAAAAAATCAATACCGTATTTCTCCGTATGTTCATCTTCCTACTTTTTTAACAAATCATAATACACCGGCCGATAATCCGGCAACAACTCCGGATGAAAAACCCTAATCATATCAGCCAAAACAATATCCGGCTCGGCCGGCATACTCTCGTAAAACGGTTTTTCCCTCATATTGCAATAGATCACCCCTTTTTGCCGGAACGCCTTGAAATCCGCGTATCTTTCATCCTGTGCTTTCAACGCATCGTAATTATAATCTCCGGGAAAGCTGTTCGCGATACGCCAATAATCCGCACTCTCGGCCTGATTATAGACCGTTTCAAAATCGAGAGTAACTCCTCCCGATCTGGGATCATCTTTTAAAAAATAATCGGCTCCCGCATCATGAAACAATTGAGCCAAAAAACTTTTTCCCCCGACCGCATACCATACGCCACCCCTCAGCTCTCCACTGAATACAACCGGGCGCCGCTTCACATCCCGTACCAACCGTTTCAATTCATTATATCGTTGCTCTATCTGACCGAATATCCGATTCGCATCCTCTTCCATTCCCAACAATAAACCGGTAAACTTAATCCATTCGGCCTGTCCCAACGGAGTCATCTCTTTGTAGCCCAAATGAGGAACCAAAGGAATGCCTATATCTTTCACCGCATCATATCCCCCTCGTTTAAAAGGGGAAATCAGCATCAAATCCGGATTGATATTCATGATCACCTCATTATCGAAATTACCTTCGATACCGATCTTTTGAGTCCTCCCCTCGTCCACCTGCTTTTGCATGGTTTCATTGAAAAGGTAACGGGTACTCGTAATTCCGACCACCCGATCCATCGCTCCCAACTTAATAACATTGGACAACTGTAAAGAGGTCATACAGATCAAATGCCTGACCGGAAGATCGATCACGGGAACTCCCTCGGGAAAAGAGGCATGACCTCCCCGCTTCTTCAAAACGAACCGGTAACAAGTACTATTTTTATTTTGTGGGTCTTGTATCTCCAATAACAAATAATCCTTCCGATATTCGACCCGAAAGCCTTGTGCATACTTCAGCCGGATTTGTCTTGCAGTGTCTGATTCCGCTTTAATACCGGATACGACAGAATCAACCTTAGCCCGACGTTTTTCCGGTTTACAAGAAAGTAAACCGACAGATAACAACAATACTAAAGATAATTGCATGAATGTATTCATTTTCTTTTCCTCCGAAAGATTAAATTTAATCAATGTACACATCTGGCAGGTTTTCTGGCTTGTCATCTTTTCTCCTTCCCAAAACAGACACATTTCAGTGGTTGTACCGAAAAGATCTACCTCATTACGAGATAGCGATTGACTTTACAGCTGCGGGGACAGCCCCGGAATTTCACCGGATTCCCTTTTCCTTATGGAAATACCAAGACGCATGCAAAGATATAAATATTATTTTGATCACATTCTTTTTTTTACGACTTTTGCCCTCGCAAATTTATGACCCAGAGATCATAAAGAGATTCAAATTTGCTTTTTACGATTAAAATCATAGATATGGCAATAACAGGAAAAATCATAAACGTCTCATTAGGACCAGGCAATCCGGAATTAATCACGGTTAAATCCCTGAAAACCTTACAAGAATCGACAAGCATATACTGTCCGGGAACCGCAGATAAAAACGGTAATTTTAAATCCCGTTCTTTAACCATATTGCGGGCATTGCCCGTCGATACAACCCGGATTCACTGTTTTCCGGTCCCTATGTCAAAAGACCGGACGGAAGCCAATCGGATGTATGATCAAATAGCCTTGGAAATTCAGGAAAAAATAAACAAAGGGGAGATCGTATCCATTACAGCGGAAGGAGACTCCGGTTTCTATTCTTCCGGCAATTATCTGTTTGAGAAACTATCAAACGCCGGAATTCCCATCACGACATCAGCCGGAATTCCGGCTTTTATCGCGGCCGGTGCATTGGCCGGTCTCCATATCGTGAAACAGGAGGAAAAACTAATTGTCCTTCCCGGCACCGTTTCCTCGGGAGAACTCCAGGGCTTAATAGAAAAAAACTATGTCATTGTAATTATGAAACTTTCACAATGTACGGACGAGATCCATCGCTTTATAGCAAAGAACCCGTCACTTCATGTTCATTATTTTGAAAATATCGGTACGACCGGAGAGCTTTATTACCAAGACAAAGAGGAAATCATGACGAAAGAATTTCCTTATTTTTCTTTGATGATTATCAAAAAGTAAACAAATGGCATAAATCTTGCGTACATCGTCTAACAGAATTAAAACCGTGTATTAAAATCTATATTCCAACTACTTCCAACAAAACAAGATATGATTCAACGATCACTATATATCTTTATTCTCCTGTTTGGCTTTGGTATATCCCAGGGCAAAGCAGACGGACTAATAGAAAAAAGGGACAGCATAAACGAGATTCCTGATTCCGTGAAAACAAAAAAAGATAATTTTTTCAAGCGTTTTTATCGTTATTTTGCCGAATCGAACGAAGTAAAAGAAGAGAAAAAATTCGATTTCTCCATCATCGGAGGACCTCATTTTTCGAGCGATACCAAATTAGGCCTCGGCGTGGTCGCTTCCGGTCTATACCGATTAGACCGTTCAGACAAATCCATATCTCCCTCCAATGTTTCTATTTACGGTGATATCACCACAACCGGATTTTACCTGTTAGGGATTCGCGGGAATACGATATTTCCGAAAGACAAATTCCGAATCGACGGAAACATCTATTTTTTCTCTTTTCCGAGTTCTTACTGGGGAATCGGTTATGAAGCCGGACACAGGGATTCCAGCACGACCTTTAAACGGTTAGAAAATCAAATTAAACTGGATTTTTTATTCAAAGTCGCCAAAAATACCTACGTGGGGCCCAACCTGATGTTCAGGAACGTTAACGGAAAAGATTTTAAAGATATTTCATTCCTTAACGGAGAAAAGAGCAGCATCTCCTGCTTCGGTCCCGGAATCGTAGCTTCCTACGATTCGAGGGATTTTATTCCGAATCCGAGCAAGGGATTTTATGCCAAATTAGAACAACAATTTTTTCCTAAATTTTTGGGAAATGACTATGATTTCAATAGAACGAGCGTAGAACTCCGTTATTACCATAAGCTATGGAAAGGAGGTATCCTTGCTTCGGAGATACAAGGTATTTTCAATTACGGAGATACCCCGTGGAGTATGGTTGCCCTATTAGGAGGCCCCTACCGGATGCGCGGATATTACGAAGGACAATACAGAGACAACGATATGGTTCAGACCCAGGTGGAACTCCGGCAAAAAATCTACAACCGACATGGCATTGTCGTTTGGGGTGGAGCCGGAAATGTTTTTCCGAAAACGGACAAATTCAAATGGAGTCAAACCCTTCCCTCCTACGGATTGGGATATCGCTGGGAATTTAAAAACAGAGTTAACGTAAGATTAGATTATGGTTTCGGCAAAGGACAGAACGCATTCTACTTCAATATCAATGAAGCTTTTTAATTTTATTTCCGATTTCACGAAAAAACCCAAAGCAGTTTTTTGGTTTTTCATCATCCTGAACATGATACCGAACTGCTTCTTAATCTTCACGGAACCTCTTTCGGGATTAGGAAGGATCATTCTTATCCTTGCTCCTTTAGGAGTATACCTTATCGTGTTTTCCCTGCTCAAAAAGGCCGGACTGATCCAACTCATCCTAATCCCCCTATTGATATTCCACGCCTTTCAAATGGTCTTGTTTTACCTTTTCGGAGAATCCGTTATTGCCGTTGATATGTTTTTGAATTTACCAACGACCAACGCATCCGAAGCAGGCGAGCTGCTAAACAGTTTGTGGCCGGCTATAATCCTGGTCTGTGTCCTTTATATTCCGACCATCGTTCTCGCTTCTATGTCGGTACATTATAAAGTAATCTATCCCGCGGCATTTCGCCGACACATGATCATAGGGGGAGCGGCTTTACTCGTCCTTACATCCGGAGGTATCGTTTTTGAGAAATCACGGGACAACAGCTACGAAATAAAAACGGATATCTATCCTGCCAATATATTTTACAATTTAGGATATGCCGTTCATAAATGGCACCGTAGTGAACTCTACCCAAAAACGTCTAAAGAGTTCACCTTTCATGCCACTCGGGATTCGCTGGTTTCCGAAAAGAGAGAAATCTATATACTCGTTATCGGAGAAGCTTCCCGCGCCAAGAATTGGAGTTTATGGGGATACGAAAGGGAAACCAATCCCCGTCTAAAAACGACGGAAAACTTAATATTGTATAAAGATGCCCTTACCCAATCCAACACCACGCACAAAAGTGTACCCTTAATCCTTTCTGCCGCCGACGCGGAACATTACGAGGCTCTTTATACCCAAAAAAGTATTATTACCGCTTTCAAAGAAGTCGGTTTTAAAACCGTCTTTTTTTCCAATCAGATTCCCAACCGTTCTTTCACGGACTATTTCGCTTCGGAAGCGGACATCTACAAAACAATCCGATTACCGTTAGAAGGAGGACTAATCACCGAAAATAATTACGATCAAGCCCTAATCCCTTTGATTAAGCAATGCATCGATTCCTTGTCCGACAACCTTTTTATCGTACTCCATACCTACGGATCACATTTCAACTACCGGGAACGGTATCCGGCAGAATTTGCCGTTTACTCTCCGGATAACACCTCGGGAATCGAATACAAATACAAACAACAACTGATCAATGCTTACGACAATAGTATTCGTTATACCGACGGTTTTCTGGCCGACATTATCCAATTGTTGAATGAAAATCAGGCAGAATCAGCCCTATTGTACTCTCCGGACCACGGAGAAGATCTACTGGATGACTGCCGGAAAAAATTTCTTCATGCCTCTCCCATCCCTACCATTTATCAAATACACATTCCTTTCTTCCTGTGGTTTTCCGAGTCTTACAAAACATTAAAACCGGAACATTACACCCAAGCCCTTGCACATGCCGATGCTCCGGTCTCTACAAATGCCATTTTCCACACATTACTGGATTTGGCAGACATCCGCACGGCCTACTTCAGACCGGACTTATCTTTAGTCAATCCGGGATTCAAACGCCGTCCCCGCATGTACCTGAACGACCACGACAAGCCCGTCAACTACTACCTCGTAGGAATGAAAAAGCAAGACAAGGATTACATTCAAAAAATGAAGCTAAACCATGATATTAAATAAATATTGATATTAGGTGATTTAGTGATTGGATGATTAAAATGATTGACGATTGCAATTAAAATTATCATACATTTGTCGTTGTTTTTAATACCATTAATTATAAATTCTGCAATCCCAATATATCGATTGCAAAAAACTGAAAAATATGAAAGTAGCAGTAGTAGGAGCAACAGGTCTTGTCGGAAGAAAGATGTTGCAAGTTTTGGAAGAGAGAAATTTCCCCGTAACCGAATTAATTCCCGTGGCCAGCGAAAGCTCCGTGGGCAGAGAGATCACATTTAAAAACCGAACATATAAAGTAGTAGGCACGCGAGAGGCTATACAAATGAAACCTCAAGTAGCTATTTTTTCAGCCGGAGGGGAAACCTCTTTAACATGGGCTCCTCAATTTGCAGCAGCAGGGACCACCGTCATAGACAACTCTTCGGCTTGGAGAATGGATCCCGCTAAAAAATTAATCATTCCCGAAATCAATGCCGATACATTAACCAGAGACGATAAAATTATTGCCAATCCGAACTGTTCCACCATACAAATGCTCATGGCTATAGCACCTCTCCACAAAAAATACAAAATCAAACGAATGGTTGTATCCACTTACCAATCCGTTACCGGAAGCGGCTTAAAAGGAATCACACAACTCGAGGGTGAACGGGAAGGTAAAGAGGTGAAAAAAGCCTATGCCCATCCTATCGACCGAAACTGCTTACCCCATTGCGACTCTTTTACAGAAAACGGTTACACGAAAGAGGAGATGAAACTGGTAAATGAAACCTGCAAAATCTTAAACGACGACTCTATAAAAGTAACAGCCACCGCCGTCCGTGTTCCCGTGACGGGTGGACATTCCGAGAGTATAAACATAGAATTCGAACGCGATTACAACTTAGATGACATTCGAAATTTACTGTCACAAACTCCTGGAGTGGTCGTACAGGATGATCCGTCGCAAAATATTTACCCGATGGCACTTACCGCAAATGAAAAAGACGAGGTCTTCGTGGGACGGATCCGACGGGATTTCTCCCGGGAAAACAGCCTTAACCTCTGGGTCGTTTCGGACAACCTGCGAAAAGGAGCAGCGACCAATGCCGTTCAAATAGCAGAATACCTGAACAAACAGCAATTATTATAATACAATTTTTATTTCAGCTTTAAATAGAAAGGAGTATAACGGTCTCTATTTAAAGCTGAAATATCGAAATTGAACATTCCCGAACGCGAGGTAATACGTTTTGCTCGCTACAAACAAAACAAGAATATCGATGATCAATCGGACATTCGCTCACCTCTAAAGGTAATTTCCTGTTTTCTTCATGCAAAAAAATACCATCCTCCTCAAAGGCGACCAAAAAACTGCTCATCGGACGCGTTAAACCAGCTCCCGTATATTTCAGAAAACTCTCCTTTACGGACCAAAAATCATAAAACAGTCTATCCTTTTTCTCTGCCCATACAGATTTCAATCGCTCTACCTCCAAAGGATGAAAAAAACGAGAAGCCACCTCCATTCGAGCCTTTTGCCTCTTCTCTATATCGATCCCCACGGCCTGATCGGAAAAAGCACATACCAAATAATCTCCGGAATGAGAAATATTAAAAAAAAGATTCGGAACTCCTTCCAAATAAGGCTTCCCTTTTTTCTGTCTCAAGATTCGATAGGAAAAAGGAGCGATATGCCAATACGTTTTCAATACATAACGCACCAAAGCCTCTCCTGCCGACCGGAACAATTTTACTCGTTCGTTTTTATAAACGACAATTTCCCGATAAGTTTCTTCGGATATCCATTTTTTCAATCCGGGAGAAACCTTCTCATACCTTACGGTTGACGGCATGTAAATATAAAAAACCTCGAGCATGATACAAATGTAAAAAACTTACCCGAATTTCTATCCTTTAAGGTCCGTTTTTAGATTTCGAAGCGCCGGGAATACATAATTAACGTTAATTTAAGCTTGCGTCGTGAAAAAATTAAGAAAATATTCACATTTATCCCTTGAAAAATTGTTTTTCTCATTTTTATATTCTACTTTTACATCATCAAATTAACGTTTGAATAACATTTAAATAGAAGAGCAAAAAATTAAAAAGCGACTTACACAAGAATAAGATACATACAGTGATTTACATACAATACGAACATCCCGAAAAGAGGCAGTCTTAATAGGCTGCCCTTTTTACTTCTTCTTATTTCAGCCTTCTACTTGCACATTAACAAGATTTTAAAAGAGATTCGTTTTTCGTTTAACATTTTATTCGAAAAAAAGTTGCTATTTCTCTCCATATTGCTTATCTTTACGAACGAAAAGTGGAATAATAGTAAGCACATATTTAAACTAATAAAATGGAAGTAAAGAAATCACCGAAAGCAGACCTTGAAAGAAGAAAAGGTATTTTCTTCGAGATCGGTTTGGTTGCTGCCTTGGCCATCTTATTCTTAGCTTTCGAATGGAAAGTAAGCACTAACGTTGAAGAAGAATTTATGACCGTGGCAGAGCCGACAATGGAAGAAGAGGTCATTCCAATTACGCAACAAATGTTGAAACCGCCTCCTCCACCTCCTCCAGCCCCGAAATTAACGGACTTGATCGATATTGTTGAAGATGATACGGATATTGAGGAGCAACTGGAAATTGAAGACGTTGAAGCTGACGTAGAGAACAGAGAGGTCCAAAATTACGATTATGACGGAGAGTACGATCCCGATGCAACGGGAGAAGACGATGTCTTCGTAACCGTGGAAGACATGCCGGTTTTTCCGGGAGGAGATATCACAAAATGGATTAACAAGCATGTGAAGTATCCGATGATTGCCCAGGAGAACGGAGTACAAGGTAAAGTAATCGTTCAATTCGTAGTTGGAAAAGACGGAACTGTTGGTGACATAAAAGTGGTTCGTGGAGTAGACTCGTCTCTTGACCAGGAAGCCGTTCGCGTCATCAAATCCATGCCCAAATGGAAAGCAGGGAAGCAGAGAGGAGTACCAGTAAAAGTTTCCTTTACTGTACCCATCAATTTCCAATTGAAGAATCAATAATAAAAGATTTTTGAATTATAACAAGGGGCTGTCGTGATCGTCAGCCCCTTATTTATCGCTATTATGGGGAATTATTTTTATACGGAAAAAAAAGCAGAAAAAGCAATTCTTGTGGGTGTAGCCCTACAATCAGAAAATATCAGCTACGATACCATGTGTGAATATTTAAACGAATTAGCCTTCCTGGCCGAAACGGCCGGAGCCGAAACCGTGAAAGTTTTCACACAAAATTTAGACAAACCGGTAACAGCGACCTTTATCGGTAAAGGGAAATTGGAAGAGATCAAAAATTATGTAGAAGAAAACGACATCGATTTGATTATCTTCGATGACGAATTGACTCCTACCCAACTTCGCAATATAGAACGGGAACTGAAAGGAAGAAAGGTGCTCGACCGGACCAATCTGATCTTAGACATATTCGCCAAAAGAGCCCGAACCGCAGAGGCAAAAGCCCAGGTCGAACTCGCACAATACCAATACCTCCTGCCTCGTTTAACGGGAATGTGGACCCACCTGGAACGGCAAAAGGGAGGTATCGGTTTACGAGGTCCCGGAGAAACGGAAATCGAAACGGACCGAAGGATCATTCGGGATAAGATCTCCCGCCTGAAAGAGCAACTCGACAAAATAGACAAACAGATGATTACCCAACGTAAAAACAGGGGGAAATTAGTGCGGGTAGCTCTTGTCGGGTACACCAACGTGGGTAAATCTACTCTGATGAATTTATTGAGCAAGTCGGAAGTGTTCGCGGAAAACAAACTATTCGCGACATTGGATACGACCGTACGAAAAATCGCCATCAAAAACGTACCGCTTCTATTAGCCGACACCGTCGGTTTTATCCGCAAACTGCCTCATCATTTGGTGGAATCCTTCAAATCGACCTTAGACGAGGTACGGGAAGCCGATGTGATCCTGCACGTTGTAGATATCTCCCACCCGCAATTCGAAGATCAAATCCGGGTTGTTAACGAAACGTTGGCTGAACTGATCGAGAATCCGAAACCGACGATTACGATTTTCAATAAGATAGATGCATTTACCTTTGTACCTAAAGAGGAAGACGACCTGACCCCTATCGAACGGGAAAATTACAGCCTTGATCATCTCAAACAAATGTGGATGGCCAAACAAGGGGGAGAAACCGTATACATATCGGCCAAAAACAAGGAAAACATCGAGGAGTTAAAAGAAAAATTGTACAACATCGCAAAAGAAATCCATTCGGCCCGTTTCCCGTTCAACGACTTTCTGTATCAAGACACGATAATTGAAGATTAAAAGATTAGAGATTAAAAAGATTCTGTGATTAGGTGATTTAGTGATTGGATGATAAAAAAAGATGGACGATTGTAGATTGTAAATTAAAAAACAGCGTTCGTTTCATCATCTACAATTTAAAATCTACAAAGAATGTGTGGATTAGAAGATTGAAAAATTAGGTGATTCGAATGCAATCCTTTAATCGCTGAATTATCAATCACAAAATCACTGAATTCTTCCGATTTAAAATAAAGAAGCGACCTTTCGGTCGCTTTTATTACTTGACATTCAGCAAGAAATAATTCTTTTTACCGCTCTGCAATAAAATAAATTTATCATCGATGAGGTATTCCGCATTCACGATCAATTCCTGATCCGTTACCTTCTCCTTATTCAAACTGATCGCATTTGATTTCAATGCACGGCGTGCTTCTCCCTTGGAAGACATAATCGACGTTTTATCGGCCAATAAATCCACGATAGAGATCCCCGCTTCCAAATCGGAACGCAAAATATCATACTGAGGCACACCTTCGAAAACTGCCAACAAAGTATCTTCATCCAAACGTTTCAACGCATCCGAAGTTGCGTTTCCGAACAAAATCTGGGAGGCTTCCACGGCAGCCTCGTAAGCTTCCGGACTATGAATCAGACAGGTTATCTCCCTTGCCAGAACCTTCTGCAATTTTCTCAGATGCGGGGCATCATGATGTTCGACGATCAAAGCATCTATTTCGGCCGGAGGAAGGATCGTAAAAATCTTAATGTATTTCTCGGCGTCCTCATCCGTGGCATTCAACCAGAACTGGTAAAACTTATAAGGAGAGGTTCGTTTAGGATCCAACCAGATATTGCCGGATTCCGTTTTTCCGAATTTTTTACCATCACTTTTTGTCATCAAAGGCCAGGTCAAACCATAAGCCTCCGCACCGTCTTTCCGGCGTATCAATTCCCCCCCTGTCGTAATATTTCCCCATTGATCCGACCCTCCCATCTGCAGAAGACAATTATAATGACGACGTAAATGCAGAAAGTCATATCCTTGTACCAACTGATACGTAAACTCGGTAAAAGATAAGCCCTGTGTCGAATCGGCACTCAATCGCTTCTTTACCGAATCTTTAGCCATCATATAATTCACCGTAATATGTTTTCCAACCTCCCGGATAAAATCAAGAAAGGTGAAATTTTTCATCCAATCATAATTATTCACCATGATCGCGGCATTCGGTGCATCGGAATTAAAATCGATGAACTTCGACAACTGCGCCCTGATCCCATCCATATTTTTCTGCACGGTTGTCTCGTCCAATAAATTTCTTTCCAAAGACTTACCGCTCGGATCCCCTATCATTCCGGTAGCCCCTCCTATCAGAAAAATAGGTTTATGACCCGCCATTTGAAGATGTTTCATCATCATAACCGACACCAAGTGCCCCACGTGCAACGAGTCTGCCGTGGGATCAATACCCACGTAAGCCGTCGTCTGCTCTTTCGCCAGTTGCTCCTCTGTTCCCGGCATGATATTATGAATCATACCCCGCCATTTTAATTCTTCAACAAAATTCATCGATTCTCAATTTATAGGATTTTGACAATTAATTTACAGCACTCCGATAGACCCCATTTGCAAAATTAACAAAAGGATAATACAACAGGCTCTGATTCTTGGTTTTTGCAGGAATAAAATCATATTTAGAGTCTAATGCATTGACAACAAACAAGATGACACATACTACAATAGCAGCTTTCATCATGCCTAACAAAATTCCGAACAATTTGTTGAAAAGCCCCAAAGAGACCATATCGACTAATTTGGTCAATAACTTTCCCAACAAATGAATAACGATAACTACCAATAGAAAAGTTACCGCAAAAGCGACGTAATAAGAGTAAGAAACAGGAATATCGATAAAATCTTTCAAAAAAGATTCCGTAACGCTTCCGTACTTTAAAGATATGAACACGCCTAAAATCAACGCGAACAACGTCGACATCTCCACGATCAATCCGGAAGTAAAACCTTTATATGCTCCATATATCAAAGGAAGCAAAATAATCACATCAACATAATTCATCTCTGCCTTTCAATCCATATAATAAGGTTTCAAAGATAAAAATTTGTTTATTCATATCCGAAAAAATAACATACATAAATGGAGCATTTGGCATTTTAACAAAAGAATCAATACATAAAAATCAAAATACAGGAAATGAAGGTGTCGTTTTATGGAAAATTCATCCGAAAGAGAATACCCGCATCCGATCCGTCGGAAAACCCCGAACGTCTATTTCAAATCCGTTGACTACATATGCTGATTTTTTGCGAGATTAGCACCGGAAACTGATAAATTCTTATTATTTTCGCAAATTGTTAAATAGGCGAATTGTATCCTATAAACAAAGTCATATAAAAACAAAAGAGGACTTAGGAGTAGCTCCGAATCCGAATATTTAATAGTAAAACTATGTACAGAACACATACTTGTGGACAACTACGAATAGAAAACGTGAATGAAAGCGTTTGTCTCAGTGGTTGGGTTCAAAAGGTAAGACGGTTAGGTGCCATGTCATTCGTGGACTTGAGAGACCGTTACGGTATTACCCAGTTAGTCGTGGAAGAATCCGCTCCTGACGAGATCAAAAAAATAACGGAAAAATTAGGAAGGGAATACGTGATTCAAGTAAAAGGCACCGTGGTTGAAAGAGCCAGTAAAAACACCAAGATTCCTACCGGAGAAATCGAGATCCTGATTAAAGAACTCCATATATTGAGTACTTCTGAAACTCCTCCTTTCACCATCGAAGACCAAACCGACGGGGGAGACGACATACGGATGAAATACCGTTATATGGATTTACGCCGGCCTGTTGTTCGGAAAAACCTGGAATTGAGACATCGGATGGCACAGATTGTACGCAATTACCTGAGTAACCGGGATTTTATAGAAGTAGAAACTCCCGTTCTGATCAAAAGTACTCCGGAAGGAGCCCGCGACTTTGTCGTCCCTTCACGGATGAACCCGGGACAATTCTACGCTCTACCGCAAAGTCCACAGACTTTCAAGCAATTATTGATGGTTTCCGGATTCGATCGTTATTTCCAGATCGTAAAATGTTTTCGGGACGAAGATTTACGGGCGGACCGCCAGCCGGAATTTACCCAGATCGACTGCGAAATGTCTTTTGTCGAACAGGAAGACGTATTAGAGCTATTTGAAGGGCTGGTCCGTCATCTGTTCAAAGAAATACGAAACGTCGATATCCCGGCAATCCCCCGAATGACTTGGGCGGACGCCATGGAATATTACGGATGTGACAAACCCGATATCCGTTTCGACATGAAGTTTGTCGACTTGACGGCTATCGCCAAAGGAAAAAACTTTGCCGTATTTGACGATGCCGAATACATAGGAGCCATTTGCGCCCCTCGATGCGCTCATTATACGCGGAAGCAGATCGACGAGCTGACGGATTTCGTGAAACGTTCTCAAATCGGGGCCAAAGGTTTGGTTTACGTGAAATATAACGAGGACGGAACCCTGAAATCTTCCGTGGATAAATTCTACGACGAGACCGATTTAAAACGATGGGCAGAAGCTTGTAAAGCCCAACCGGGCGATTTACTTCTTATCCTGGTAGGTCCCAAGAAGAAGACCTTACCCCAATTAAGCGAATTACGCTTAGAGATGGGAAACCGTTTGGGACTGCGGGATAAAAACGTATTCAAACCTTTATGGGTAGTGGATTTTCCCTTATTGGAATGGGACGAAGAAACACAACGTTTCTATGCCATGCACCATCCCTTCACCTCTCCCAAACCGGAAGATATTCCTTTAATGGATTCCGATCCGGGAAAGGTCCGGGCCAATGCTTACGATATGGTCATTAACGGAGTGGAAGTAGGAGGAGGTTCTATCCGTATCCATGATTCCAATCTCCAGTCCAAAATGTTCGATTGTCTCGGATTCACGCACGAAGCCGCACAAGCTCAATTCGGATTCCTAATAGGTGCCTTCAAATACGGAGCCCCTCCTCACGGCGGAATTGCTTTCGGATTCGATCGCTTGGTTTCCATGTTTGCCGGTTTGGATTCGATTCGGGACGTGATCGCTTTCCCGAAAAACAATTCAGGAAGAGACGTTATGATTGACTCCCCTTCTGAAATTTCGGAAGAACAGCTGAAAGAACTGAACATTCGACTGAAAACGGAAAATTAAATAACATCATTCAATGATTTCAGATTATCCGCTTGGCTGATCGAGAAAGCCCGGTCTTAAATTAAAAAAGTCTTGTACGGCTGGAATCTAAATCATTAAATTTAAAAATTAAAACGTGTTTTTTAAAGAAGTCATCGGCCATGAAGAGATAAAGCAGCGACTGCTCGCCACCCTGCAATCGGGAAGAGTGAGTCACGCCCAGCTATTTACCGGAGAAACAGGCTCCGGTAGTCTGGCCCTGGCCCTGGCTTTTACCCAATATCTTTTTTGCACGGGCGATAAGCACGAGGAAGCTTGTGGGGTTTGCCCGGCTTGCAAAAAGATGCAAAAATTAATTCATCCGGATCTGCATTTCGTTTTCCCCGTGGTAAAATCCACAAAAATCAAACTTCCCGTTAGCGATGAATATCTCAACGAATGGCGAAATGTACTACTGAACAATTCTTACATAGATTTGGAGAACTGGCTATCGGCGATGGGAGCCGACGAGAACGCACAAGCCATGATCTACACGGAAGAGAGTGGGAATATCCTGAGGAAACTGGCACTAAAACCCTTTGAATCGGATTACAAGGTAATGATCATATGGCTACCGGAAAAAATGAAACCGGAATGCTCTAACAAACTACTCAAAATTTTAGAAGAGCCTTACCCGAGAACTCTTTTCCTGTTAGTCTCGGAACACCCGGAAGAGATTATCAATACCATTTTATCCAGGACACAACGTGTTCATATTCCTCCTCTCGGACAAGAAGAGATTGCCAAACAGTTGATCCGCCAGCAAAGCCTGTCTCCCGATTCCGCGAACGAAGTCGCCCACGTGGCCTCCGGAAGCTGGCTAAAGGCCCTTAAAATCCTCGAAGAGACGGAAGAGTCCGTTTATAACCAGGAAAAATTCATTCAAATGATGCGCTTGTGCTGGGAGAGGAAGATGCTAACGGTTAACGAATTCGTCAACGAATTGGCAGCCCTGGGAAGAGAGCGGCAAAAAGGTTTTCTAACTCATTGCATCCGTATGATACGTGAAAACTTTGTCAGAAACTTTGAGCTCGAAAATATAGTATACATGACCAAACGGGAGAAAGATTTTTCCGTAAAATTTTCTCCTTATGTACATGAAGGCAACGTAATCCCGCTTTACGAAGAGTTTGAAAGAGCTTACAGCGACATCATCCGCAACGGAAACGGGAAAATCATATTCACGGATCTTTGCATTAAGGTAATGCAAAATATCCGTCCATAGGTCAACCGCACGCATAGGTTGACCAGAAAAGTGAAAACGGAAAACAGCCTGATTTTCAGTCGTAACTTTTAGCTTTTAATTTTTAACTTTTAGTCTTAACGTATGAGTGAAGAAATAAACGAAGAGATCCGGGAAAATCCCGAAAACCAAAATAAACAGCCCTATCCTATCGTTCCGGTAATAGACCATCGTCTGCTTGCCGGTAAATTGACGGAATACAACTGGATGCAAGATATCCCGGAGGGTTGTAGTACTTCCGATATCGTCGAAGTTCGCTTTAAAAACACGAGAAAAGGTTTTTACCTGAACAACAGCAACCTGAATCTCACTATCGGAGATATTGTTGCCGTAGAAGCTGCATTAGGGCACGACATCGGTATCGTCTCCCTGACAGGAGAACTGGTCCGGGAACAGATGCGATTGAAACGGGTAGATCTGGAACGAAATCCGCTGAAAAAAGTGTATCGGAAAGCCAAACCGCACGATATCGAAAAATGGCAACAGGCTATCGCCCTCGAGTATGATACCATGATTAAATCCCGCAAGATTGCTGCAGACCTTAATTTGGACATGAAAATCGGAGATGTCGAATACCAGGGAGATAAAACAAAGGCTATCTTCTATTACATTGCCGGAGACCGGGTGGATTTCCGGAAATTGATTAAAGTACTGGCCGAAACTTTTCACATCCGTATCGAAATGAAACAAATCGGAGCACGCCAAGAAGCAGGGCGCATTGGCGGCATCGGTTCGTGCGGACGAAAACTTTGTTGCTCGACCTTTATCACCAACTTCATATCGGTGTCTACTTCCGCGGCACGTTATCAGGATATCTCCCTGAACCCGCAAAAATTGGCAGGCCAATGCGGCAAGTTAAAATGCTGCCTTAACTACGAAGTGGATGCTTACATCGACGAGCAAAAAGATTTTCCTTCCTCCAATGTTTGGCTGAATACCGGCGAAGGCATGCTCTATCATCAAAAAACCGACATATTCGGACGTTCCATGTCTTATACCTATGATAAAGAGGGAAAAGGAGCTTTAATCAAACTCCCCGTGGAACGGGTGAAAGAGATTATCGCCATGAACAAAAGAGGTTTTATTCCACCTAAAGCTTTAGATACGAATGAAAAGCGACCGGAAGATATCAAATACACGGATGGAGTAGGAGAAGAGAGTTTAAACCGCTTTGACGAAAAGAAACAACCTAAAAAGAACTATTCCAAAAACAGAAATAACCGGAAAAACGTACAAAAAAATAACAACCGGGCGGAAACAAACCGTTCCAACGGAAACAAACCGGTAAACAAAGTGGAAAACAGACAGCATAAACCGGTAAACAAACAAAATACTAAACCGAACAAAAATGAGTAATTATCGTCCACTTTCCAATATTACCCCGGCGGTAAAAGCGATCATCATCATCAATGTGATCATTTTTCTACTGATCAACCTCATGGGAAAACGCTCCGGTATCGATTGGGTCAATATTTTAGGATTACACCTTCCGGAATCCAAGCACTTCGCTTTCTACCAATACATTACCCACATGTTTACCCAAGAAGGGCTAACGCATATATTCTTCAATATGTTCGCCGTATTCATGTTCGGACGCATTCTTGAATCGGTGTGGGGAAGCAAACGTTTTGTCATATACTACATGGTCACCGGTATCGGAGCGGCACTACTCTATTCATTGGTCAGCTGGTACGGTTACCACAACATGCAGGAGGAGTTCTATGCTTTTCAAAATACACCGGACCCCGGCTTATTAGCAGAATTTTTACGAACTCATCTGGGAGGCATTCCGAACGACTTAGTCGCCTTTATCGACGGTTGGACCAACCATCCGAATTCCCAGGAGTATATTAAAACGGCAGAGGCCATCTATCAAAACGTCATACAGGGATACGTCAACATTCCGATGATCGGAGCTTCAGGAGCCGTTTTCGGAATCTTGTTAGCTTTCGGCATGCTGTTTCCCAACACGGAATTGTTCATTATGTTCATTCCGATACCGATTAAGGCTAAATATTTCGTTCTCTTTTATGGAGCCGCCGAGTTGTATTTAGGCATTCAAAATCAAGTGGGAGACAACGTGGCCCATTTCGCCCACCTGGGAGGTATGCTGTTCGGTTTCTTCATGATACGTTATTGGCGTAAACACAGTAAACGTTTTTATTGATCGATTATGGCCGCATATTATAACCCATATGGTAATACCCCTTTCTCTGAAGGAATATGGAGCGGAATAAAACGCTCTTTCAGACAAGGAACGACCCTTAGCCGACTGATATACATCAATATTGCGGTTTTCATTGTCATCAAGTTAGCAGCCGTATTCTTTATATTGGCCGGCTATCGGGGGATAGACGAATTTTTATTGCCCTACGTGGGAGTTCCCGCTTATCCTTACAATCTTCTGTACACTCCCTGGACCATCATTACCTATATGTTTACACAGTTCGGATTCTTTCATCTGCTGTTCAACATGTTATGGCTCTACTGGTTCGGAGGGATTTTTTTAAACTATTTTTCGGAACGAAAACTGACGGGAGTATATATTCTCGGCGGAATATCAGGGGCTATCATCTATATGGCGGCCTATGCGATCTTCCCGGCTTTTGCCACGGAACGCTATTTTTCATGGGCCATAGGGGCCTCGGCTTCTATCATGGCCATCGTCTTTGCCGTTTGTACCTACCTGCCGAACCACCGGATCTATATATTCCTGGTCGGCCCGGTAAAATTAATCCATTTGGCCCTTTTCACGGCAGCAATCGATATCATCAGCATACCTTCGGGAAATGCGGGTGGACATATCGCCCACTTGGGCGGAGCTCTTTTCGGTTATCTTTTCACGTCAGGCATTCGAAAAAACCGGGATATTGCAAGCGGTATCGTCAACTTCTTTGAAAAGATCGGAAAACTATTTATCTCCCGTAAAAAGATGCGGGTAAAGTATAAAAAGAAGGCATCGGATATGAATGACAGGGAGTACAACGAATACAAAAAACAAAAAGACGACCGGATCAACGATATTTTAGACAAGATTTCCAAATCGGGATATGAAAGCTTGACAAAAGAGGAGAAAGAAATTTTGTTCAAATCGGGAAGAAATTAAACCCATAAAACAAATCAGGTTGAAACGAATCATCGATACCTTTATCAGAATCATCACGTGGACCGCTATTTTAGGCCTATTGGGGAGTTATACTTCTCCCTACGTAAACCCGAACACCTGTTATCTCTCCTCCCTCATAGGGTTAGCCTATCACTATCTCCTGATCGTCAATTTGATTCTACTCCTGTATTGGATTGCACGCTGGAAAAAAACGGCATGGCTTATCCTGTTCGTTTTAGCCGCAGGGTATCCTTTCATGAGAACCTATTACGGGATGAACGGTCCGATATCCGGAAATACACCATACGATATCTCGATCCTCTCCTATAATGTCCGGCAAATGGATATATACGGCTGGTCCAAACAAAAAGAGACACCCCAACAACTGGAAGAGTACATCAATCGATTCCCGGGGAACCTCGTATGCCTTCAGGAGGTGCCTCAACAAAAAGGAATTTTTGCAAGATTCTCTACCTATCCCTACTATTACCATCAAAAAGATATCGCCATCTTATCCCGTACTCCTTTATTAAACACGGGTTTTATCGATTTCGATAAAAAATATATGGCCGCCTGCATTTACGCGGACATTGCCGTTTCAAACGATACCGTACGCGTATATTGCGTTCATTTGGAGTCTTACCGGTTAGGAGACAAAGACCGCAAACTCCTGCAAAAGCTATCGGAAGGGAAAGGACAAGCTCTGTCCGAAGAGGTACACTCTATCGTTTCCCTGTTGATTGCCGCCAACAAAAACAGAGCCCGGCAAGCCGAGATCATCAAGAAACACATGAACCGATCCTCCTATCCCGTCATCCTGTGCGGAGATTTCAACGATACTCCTCTCTCCTATACTTACAGCACTTTAGACGACGACATGCAAGACAGTTTTGTCGAAAAAGGAAGAGGATTAGGCAACACCTATATCGGAGAATTTCCCTCCTTCCGTATCGACCATATCCTCCACTCCTCCTCGTTCGAAACCGTCTCTTACCTCCGAGATACCGTCAAATTCTCAGACCACTATCCGATCCAAAGCAAACTCAAAAAGAATTGACCATTGTAGATTGACGATTGTAAATTTAAAAAATATGATTTTAAAGATCGTAAGATCAGAGTGTTAATCATAAATAAATTCTCAAATCTATTCGCCTTTCATTTAATCAATAACCCACGGGACGGGTGCAATGTGTTATTTAATTGTCAATCTACAATTTTAAATCGTCAATGATCAGATTTAATCACGATATCCGCACATTCGGCGGTATCGAAAAACTTTTTGGCAACCGCCTGCACTTCCTTGGCATCGATCTTTTCAATCGGTTTCTCGAAATAAGCCGGCGAATCGATATCCTTACCCGTTTCCACGTAATAACGCAGGGCTTCCATCCAGTGAGCATTACCCCTGTTCTTCAGCATCCGGGCACGACCTTTTTTCATCATCATCACGATATCCTCCACCTCTTCCTCACTCATCCCCTCCTGTACCAACCGTTGAATTTGCTCATGGACGATAGCCCGCATCCGATCGCCTTTTTCCGTACTGGTTTGAAAATCAATACCTATAAACTGATAAGGCTTGGGGTAGGAAAGATAAGATGCACTCACCTCCACTCCATAAGCTCCTCCCTCGTCTTCACGGATAATATCCCGGTAACGATTGGAAAGGATTTCACGGATAATATCTATACAAAGCTCCTCTCCCGGTTTTAATTTCAACTTGTTCGTGTACTCGATATTCACGATATATTTATCATCCGGAATATGTGCCTCGATCGTCTCCGTCATCGAACCGCTCTTTCGCAAATCGTACTTCACCGGCTGCTCTTTACGGTAGACGGAAGGAAGAGCTCCCAAGTATTGTTTCACCAATTTTCGAGCCTCTTCCCGCCCGATATTTCCGGTCAGGTAAAAACGAAAATCGGAAGCATCCCGGAAACGATCGTGATAAATGGCCACCATCTTATCGAAATCCATAGCATCGTAATACTGATCATTCCTTTTCCATAACCGGGGTGAATCCTTTAACCGAAGCTTCGTCATCGCCTCGGAAATCGTGTCTTCCGCGGTACGGGGGGTATTCTCATAATCCATTTTGTTCAGGTAAACGAACTTATCGAAATCATCCCGGTTAAAACGGGGTTTTTCAAACAAGAGGTAAACGATCTGGAAAAGCATTTCCGCCTCGTTGTTGTCGCAATACCCGCTCACTCCTTCCGAGGTCTCTCCCAGACGAATATCGGGACGAATCTGGTGTCCCTTCAATATGGCCTGCATCATCCGGACATCGTGTTTATACAAACCGGAACGCATCATCAAGGAAGAGAGAGCCGATGCGGAAGGTAAATCTTCGGCCGGAAGCAGCGATTTTCCCCCGGGACTTTCTCCCATAAGACTCACCTTCGGCCCGTCGGTATCCGAAAATTTATAATACACTTTACACCCGTTGGAAAGCGTCCACTCCTCGGCATCCAACTTTTTGATCTTTTTCTCTTTCACGATCTCGCCGCCCTTCACCTCGAAATCCAGCAAGGGAACAGCTGTCACCTCGAAGTCCAAAGGTTTGATATCCGCCTTTCGGGCATTTTCCATGATTTGTTTAACCTCGTCCTTACTCGGAAAATCATAAGCCGGATCGTTACCCCGCATCACGAACACCCAATTCCGATCGTCCGTATACCAGGATGCTACCCAATCCTGCAAATCCTTTGCCGTCAATTCCGATAAAATCTCCCGGGAAAGAGAGATATCTTCCTCCACGCTCGAGATGGGATTCCCTTCCAGAAAATTATTCTGGTAAATAGTCACATAAGCCGCATTAGGCAACTTATCCTTGTTTTTCTCCGTCTCCTCCAATCCCGGAAGGTAAGCATCGATCCGCTTTTTCAACTCTTTATCGGTCAAAGAAAAACGATGAATCCGCTCGATCTCCTCCATCAATTGCGTCAACGCCTCCCGTTCTTTGTGCGGGTAAGCCTGTACGTAGATTCTCCACCTGTTGTAATTCCGGACCAACCGTCCGTGATCGACGGCCGTCAACAGGAACAACGAGTTTTGCGTATTGATATAGGCGTCTAATTGTCCCACCACGATATCATTGTAAAACCTTTCGATCAAATTATTTTTCATCATCTCTTTCAACGATACCGGGGGAACCCTTCTCATCCTTCGGCTCAATACCATATCGGGAGAGGTCAACTCTTTATCGAAAGCTTTCGCGTACAAAGGTTCCGGGTTATCCGGTATTTCAAAAACCGGCCTCGGCTTCGGATCGACCCGTTTCGGAATGGGATCGAAAAGACGGTGTATCTCTCGCTCTATCCGGGCCGGCTCCACGTCTCCGATAACGATCACGGCCTGTAAGTCCGGGCGATAAAAATCATGGTAATAAGCTTTCAACTCTATCGGGGTAAAACTTTCCAGCACCTCTACCGTCCCGATAACATTCCGGGTGGCATAGCGACTGCCGTTATACGCGTAAAGATCCGTCTGTTCCTTTAGCCGGGCGTTCATATCCCGCCGGGAACGCCGTTCCTCGAAAATCACTCCCCGTTCCTTGTCGATCTCCTTCGGATCGAGTAAAAGAAAACCCGACCAGTCTTTCAATACCAACAAACAGGAATCCACTAAAAGCTTGTCTTTTGTCGGTACCGAGTTAATATAATACACCGTTTCGTCTTGTCCTGTTTCGGCATTAAAATGTTTTACCCCTCTTCTTTCCAAAAAACGGGGAATCCCCTCTTTAAAACTCCGGCTTCCGTTAAAAGCCATGTGTTCCAGAAAATGAGCCAAACCGTTCTGGTCATCATTCTCCAACAAGGCACCCACGTTCTGCACGAGGTAAAAATCGGCACGTCCCCGTTGGGCAACCGAGTGCCGCACGTAGTAGGTCAAACCGTTCTTTAATTTCCCGTGCCGAAATACGTCTGACGTATCCCGGGCAAAACTCCCCTCCCAGAAGAAAGGAAGTAACACAAATAATATCCATCTATTCATAAATTTTCTAAGCTTTGCTTAATCACTTGTTGCAATTGTTTCATCATCATCTTGTTCTCGATCTGCGTACTGGTCAGAAAAGCCTGGTTAAAGGATTGCTTGGCCTTATCGGTTTGACCGGTATGCTGGAAACACTGTCCCATCATGATCAATAAACGGGTACGCAAACCCGAATCCATTTTCTTTTCAAGAGCTTTCCCGATCCAGGGAATACATTTCGAATACGCGTTTTCCGACAATTTGCCCTCGTAAGCCGTGAACAGGTCTTCCAAGGGTTGCGTGTAATCGTTCACATCCGCCTGATCGCCTTTCCCTGCAAAATATTTATTCATATTTTTAAAAAAAGCGTCTTCATCCCGCCGATACAGACTGTAGGTAGCGTCGGCCAACAAGGTAACGGCATCCTGTACGGAAAGAGAGCCGAAAGAGATTCCGGCATATACTTTTTGTAAATCTCCGTTCACGCGTGCCAAACGGTCTTTATAAGAAAGATCCCCCTTTTTACACAATCGGATGATATAAGAGTTATTTAACCCCATCAGGTAACCCGCCACTACCTCTTTTCCCACGACTTTTGCATATTGATCGAAATTAGCAGCCACGAAATCGAAAACCGGGTCTTTTTTACCCGTTTGGGCATGATACATGGTCAGGATCATGAAATCCGGTTCGGTAATCATGTGGTCCAATTTATTATTTTTCATGTACTCCGCATAGAGATTATCGACACGAGCAATCCATTTTTGCTGGTCATACCCTTGTTGCGCCGAAACAAAAGTGGGAGCTTCCAACAATAGTTGTCGAGAAAGCTGGACATCCTTTTTTTTCTTCTTGTATTGTTCGTACAACTGTTCGAAACTCAGGGCTTCTCCTTTGGCAATTCGGGCCTCTTTGACAAACGATGCCGGATCTTTGGTCCCCGTTATCCTTCGCATCTCCTTACCGTCCCGGCCGACGAAAACCATCGTCGGCAAGGCCGTCACGTTGTATCTTTTAGCAAGCTCCTTGTTCTCTTTCGCGTCCACGTTCACCTTCACGCAGATAAAACGAGAATTAAAATACTCCCCGACTTCCGGCCGGGTAAAAACCTGCTCCGCCATCATCTTACAAGGTCCGCACCAATCCGCGTAAAAATCCACGAACAAATCCTTTTTCTCCTCTTTAGCTTTCTTCATGGCCTCATCGAAACTCCCTTCGAATATCACCATCTGAGCCGATAAGCTCCCCAGTATTCCCATCAGGAACACGCTGATAAATACTATTTTTTTCATAATAATTAATATGTAATAATTGTAAATTTTAAATTGTAGATTGAAAAATTCAGTGATTCTGAAATTATATAATTATGTGACTTTTTCGCTTATTCGCCTAATCATTTAATCCATTAATCATCAATTGATTATTCGTTTATATGTAACAGGACCTCCTCCTATCATAACTTCTCCTCTTTTAGGAACATATTGTATAACCAAAGAATCCTGATTTAAAAAAAGAATTTTATATACATCACACGAGTATTTGCAAGAAGGCATCAGATCTTCATTGGATTGAGAAACGTTATATCGCTTTTCACCACCTGCACTTAAAATCATTACCAAGCCACAAATGATCCATACACTACCGATAATTTTTATTGTCCTTTTCATAAGCTCACGCTATCCGTTTATTTCCAATCAAAAGTCAAAAAAGCGATTTTCCTTACCTGAATCACCCAATTAGTGAATCACTTAATCCTTTTAATCTAAAATCGGCAATCTTTCTAATCACTGAATCACTTTAATCCCTTAATCCCAGAATCATTTCACGGTTTTATGATTCGCGATAGAATCTCTTCCATCGCCAACCATAAATCCCCGCGAACAAGCATCTACGAATTATAATTAAGAATCATTTTCGAATAAAACACCCGTGCCTGACTTTCTCAATCACTTAATCTACAATCACCTGGTTAATCGTCAATCTCATCCCCTTCCTCGATAATAAACGTAAAGACATCTTTCAAAACTTTCGAGTATCCCTCATTTTTAATCATGACAGAAACAACATAACGTCCCGGGGGAGCTTGCACGTTCTGATCCACATACATTCGGCCACCACCGATAATGGTCAGGCTTTTCCGGAAAAGTTCAGCGTTGGCCGGATTTTCGTTTTTCACCTCGACGATGGAATAAATCAACGGCTCTGTCCCGAAAACCGATTCCATCGGCGGAGTCACCCAGGGAATTTTATACTCCATCGTGTTTTTCAGTTTCGATATCTTATTATTCAACTCCCTTTCCGAACCGATTCCCATATCGATAGCGATTTGCCGAATTTTTCTATCGAGATCAGTAGATTTATTCTGCAAATCTTGCCATTCCTTCCTTATTATCTCTCGTTTCTCATACAATTCGTCTAACAGTTCTTGAAGCTCCGCACGTTGATCCGGATCCGTCGTCGCCTCCAATGCTTCTTCAACCGGAGCAATCTCGTAATCGTCGAAATCCCACAATTCATATCGTTTTTCCTGCGCTTGCTCTTTCCAATAATCTCTTTCTTCCATTAAAGGTCCTGCCTGTTCATAAAACTGATTCTGTAGAGTCGTCAGCTCCTGAAGCCTTTTTTGCATATTATACAAACTTAAAGAATCTTTTTGGTAGGCAGCGGTATCTGCAACCAGAAACCCGACTTCCATATCATTACAGGCTGTCATGACAAACATTCCGGCCCAAACCAATAAGTATACTATTTTTTTCATCGTACCTTATTTTAAAAGTTTCTAAACTTAAAATCATAATTAAGCGAGTGAACCACTCCCGTGGTTGTCTGAATATCCGATGAAGCAATCACTTCGTTTCTTGCTCCTTGCACGTTTCGGCTGGCTAAATTCAATACTACGGCTCCCGCCTGTTGTACCCCTTCGTATGTCTGCCGGAACGTCCATAAAAACAACTCTCCCCGAAGTGCAGGACACGTCATCCCGTCATATTCTGTAAACTCGGCTCCTCCTCTATTTACGCGATTACCGAAAGGAATATTTTTTAATATCAAACGTCGGGGAACAACCAATTTTTGCAAAATATCCTTACATTTCCCCTCCGGAATATCAGTCACCCGATCGTAACCGTTTTCCAACAGATAACGTCGAATACTCGGACTGGTTAATCCGAAAAAAGTGATCTGTTTATGTTCTCCTGTCCCGTCGAAAAGAGACTTTAATCCGGCATGCTCGATCATGATAATCGTCGAATCCCAATTATAACTATCCGTTTGAAAATACTCCCACATCGTACAATCGTGGATTCCGTTCGCCGTACCTCCGTCGATATAACCGTATTTCGTGCAGGAAGCGAAAACCACTGCCATTACGATCGCTATACTTTTACCTATATTTTTTATTTCTGACGCCATGACCAATAGATATTTTGTTTCATTAATGGATTCTTATCAAACGCATTTCTCGGTACGGGAAGATACAACGCCCCGTCTTTAACCTCTTCATCGGTTAACGCGGCATAAGCCCAAGACAATTGTTCCCGGAAATAACCGTTCCTCACAATATCGTAATAACGTACTCCCTCACCAAATAACTCTCTTTCCCTCTCATGGAAAATCTCTTTTCGAAGTGCTTCCGGATCGGTTGATCCCGAGTAATCATTCAAGCCGGCCCGATTACGAATACGATTCAAATCATTTACCGCTGTTTCCATTCCCAAACGAGCCCGACACTCTGCCCGAAGCAATATTAAATCGGCCAATCTCCAAACCACCCGGTTTCCGTCCATTGCCAACAAGGGAGCATCTCCCCCTTCTATTACTGCAGGATTTACACTCCGAATTTCCTTGTTCCATTTATCTAAAAAGGCATAATCGGAAATTTTCCAAGTCGAATCGATTACGATTCCATCATCATCCCAATCAGTAGGTTGCCAATAACCGACTTCTCCCAACTTATACCAATATTCCTTCAATCTTTGATCCCCTCTTTCGTAGAGATCTTCAATCGTAGAGACATACACGGTAGGTTTACGATAATTTGACTCTATATTCTCCGGATTAGTCGTTGTATACGGGTAATCCAATAGCAATAAACCGGGATAACGGCACTCGAACATAGCACTCCAGAAACGTCCTTCGTCCCGGTCGTTGATCTCTATGCTAAAAATTGTTTCGACACTTTTCCGTCCGGCACCCAATGTATTGTTTTTCAAAGCGAGAATATCCGGTTCCAAATCATAATACCCAACCTTTCCATCGATAACCAAAGAGGCATGTTTCTCAGCCTCCTCCCAGTATTTTCTATCTCCGGATATTCCTCCCATATAGGCATAAATATTGGCCAAAAGAGTGTGAACCGTACCCAAACTGGCATATTGCCTGGAAGTTACCACACTACCGTTAGCATCCGTTAACTTTTCATACGTCGGAAGCTTTAAAGCAATATTCGCACAACGAATCACCTCTTCTAAAAGGATAGTAATTGAACTCTTACCAAAAGCATCCGTAGATTCCGTCCCCGGAGCCAAAGGAGCTTCCCCCCATTGCCGGACCACGTCAAAATAAAACAAAGCCTTGGCAAAATTGGCTTGGGCAATCCAGTAATCAGCTCGTTCTTCTGAAATATGCTCGAAACGGAATCGATTTTCTTCCATCATATTAGCCAAGTAGATTGCACTATAATGAATAGCCCAGTTATCCATATTTCCACCGAAAAACTCTTCAGGATTCAATGTTCTAAATCCCTCGTAATCCCCTCCCTCGTCACACAACAAGCCACTTATATCTAAATGATTCGTATAGAAAGGAGCAAATATCTTTTTCTCATTTCCAAATATGGAAATCATTATGTTTTCCAAATCCTGCTCGCTTTTAAAATAATTGATATAGGTCACCGATTTTTCCGATTCGACCGTCAACCAGTCGTTACAGGAAAAAAACGGTAAAAAAAGCAGTATAATACATATATTTTTCATAGTCATCCGTTTTAAAAGTTAATAGTCAAACCGACTGTAAATTTCCGAGGAAGCGGGTAAGAACTTAAGAAATCTATACCGCTCGTAATATTTACAATTTCCGGATCCAATCCGGAATAATTCGTCAGTAAAAACAGATTTTCCATTGTTAAGAACAAACGTACTCCCGCAAGTCCGGCCTTTTTAGCTATTTTATCGTGTAGATTGTATCCCAAGGTCAGCTGTTTTAAACGAATCATATGCACTTTTTCGATATCACAATCGTTTGTTCCGTTGAATTGTCCCGCGAGTCCGTTATACATTTGCATATGAGGAAAATCATAAGATCCTCCTCCCGGAAAAGTCCAGGAATTGAATTCACGAACATCTCCCATAATTGGCCCTTCCTTTTCCGAAGGCTGAACATTTAATCGACTATAAGCATTGATGATATGCCGCCCTAAAGAATAGGTAAAGACTACATTCAAATCGAACTGTTTCCACGTGATCTCGTTGATAAAACCGCCATGCGCCACGGGAAGCGGGCTGGCCGCATAATATTTGTCCTTCTCATCAATCTTCCCGTCTCCGTTTAAATCGACGATTTTACGAGTCCCCGGGAAAAAGATCTTGTAATTTCCCGAATTCAATGGTTTGGGCATTCCGTCGGCCTCCGTGTAAGAGTAAGGAATTTCCTCCATGGCATTAAAGAATCCGTCAGTCTTATACACTTTCATCCGGTACAAAGGTTTTCCTAATACATTTCCTGAAAAATCCCATCCGTCATGACTTTTCCTAAAACGATTCCAATTTCGGGAAGCATTAAATTTCATCCGCCACTTCACAGCACTCTCCCTAAAAATATCGGCCGTTAATTCCACTTCAAGTCCCTCATTGGATACCGCCAGGGCATTTTGCCATTGAAAACCATGAAAATAGATATTACCGGGAAGATCCACTTGATTCAATTGTCCCTTCGTGTAACGGTAATAATAATCGCAAGTCAACCGGATACGGTAATCCAATAGACTGACATCCAATCCAACATCGTACTGATCAGTCTCTTCCCACGTCAATTTTCGATTGATCAATCCGCCCTTTCGGTCCGGAACAATTCCCCCGTTTCCTAAAAACATGTTATCGCTCGAAGCCATCAACCCGTGAGCCAAATAACGCTGCCTAAACTTTTGACCGGACTTACCCCAACTGGCCCGAATCTTACCGAAACTCAACCAGTACAACCCTTTCATCCAAGGTTCCCCCGAAAAAGCCCAGCCTACCGCAACCGAAGGAAAAGTAGCCCAACGTACTTTCTCTCCGAAAACCGACGATCCGTCCCGACGAATAGTCGCCTCCAGCATGTATTTCTCCTTGAAATTATAGGTCAACCGCCCAAAATAGCTATTCATCCGTTCTTCTTCAAAATCGGAAGTATAGATAAAAGCAGATTGAAATATCTCCTGATTACTATTGGGGTCCGCCACGTTTACCACTCCATCTTCACCACCCCACGTTCCCTGTACATAATGTACATAATCATTCGGCCCTTTTCGAGCGGACCCGCCATTACCATAAGATTGATCTTTTTGAAAAGACAATCCCAATAAAATATCGAAATTATGAACCTGTTTGATCGAAAAAGTATAATTCAACAGGTTTTCATTCAATAAAGAAATACTTCGCCCGATTTGTCCCTCTGATTTCGACCAATGATGATAAGAGTCAAAAGTACTCGGCTCAAAATGATTTAAATTATTCTGGTTATAATCGAGCCCTCCCGACAAACGCAAATGCAGATTTCGTAAAACTTCATAATCCAATACCAAGTTATAACGAGCCGCATAACTATGATTTTTCTGTATAACACTGTTCAATTTTTTAAGTAACTCCTTTTTTATATAAGATTCACCGGGATGAAGAGTCGAGGCAAACATGGGATTTATTGTAACTCCTTCCACTTTAGCCCCGGTTCTATCTCCTCCCCGACTTCGATCGCTATAAGAGAGCGAGAACGAATTATCCAATCTTATCCGTTTTGAAGGGTTAACCGAAAGATTCGTCATCACGTTTATTCTCTGGAAATCACTACCATACATAATTCCCTCCTCCTTATAATATCCCGCACCGATCATATAACGAATGGCTTCCGATCCCCCGCTGGCCTGCAAATTGGCGTTATAAACCTTGGCCGTACGATAAGCATATTTCCACCAATCCGTGGAGTTATTGTAAAAAACATTCAAACTATCCTGCAATCGCTGACTATGATTGGCTTCAGAAGCATTTCCCCAAAACCAGTCATAAACCGGTTGATTCAATTCGCTTCCTCTAAAACCCCACACTTCCTCGTAAGAGGTCGGAATCTTCCAGTGCCCGTCACTCCCCTGATAAGGAATAATCGTATTCCGGAGTCCTCGGATATTATGCCAACGCTCCAATTGACCGCCGCTCTGCACGGGAGTCTCCGGTATCCACGAAGCCGAATAGGAGACATTAGCCGTGAACTTCGCCTGTCCGACACGCCCCTTTTTCGTGGTAATCAAAATCACCCCGTTTCCGGCCCGGGAGCCGTATATCGCTGCTGAAGCCGCATCTTTCAAGACCTCTACCGATTCGATCATCGAAGGGTCCAAATTAGAGAGCATATTGGTTCCCGTGATCGGAGAAGTAAACGATTGTATTGGTACCCCATCCACCACGTAAAGAGGAGATCCATACGCTCGGTCTCCACCTTCTCCTTCCACGAAAAACGAGTTATATCCCCGGATAGCCACGATAGAACCTCCACCCCCGGGAGCACCCGAAAGATTGTTTACCTCCACCCCGGCCATATGTCCTTGCAACAAGCTTTCCAAACTATGCGTGGGCAACTCCTTGATGTCATCGGCTTTCACGGAAGAGATAGCACTGATGACAGTACGCTTCTTCTGCTCCCCGTAAGCGATTACCTGTACCTCGTCCAATCCGGTCACGTCCTCGGTCATTACGATCCGAAGCGTATCCGGTTTCTCGGTAAACTCCACTTTCTGCGTCTTATAGCCGATAAACGAACACTCTAACGTTCCGCTCTTTACCGGCAAAAGCAACTTAAAAAAACCTTTACTATTCGTCGAGATCCCCAGCGTCGTGTTTACAAGTTTTACCGTTACCCCGATCATGGGGACCCCCTTTTTATCCTTCACGATTCCCACCACCTCATTTTTAACGGGTTGCCTGGATTTACTTACCGCCGTACCCGCCCTTAAAGAAAGGACGATCGTCTTATCGGAAATGGCATAGGTCCAGATCGTATTCCGTAGACAAGAGTCCAAAACGGTCTCCACCGGTTGATCTTTCATGGAAAGCGTGATATCGTTTACCTCCCGAACCTGATCCCCCACGAAAAGATAACGATAGCCCGTCTGGCGTTTGATCTCCTCCAAAACGGAAACCAAAGAGGCCTTTTTCACGTCGATCGTCACTTTCTGTGCCGAAACCATACCCGAATGCAACGAAATCACCATACCGAAGAACATAATCATCATCTGTTTAGATGATAAAAATCCCTTAATTCTTCTCCCAAAAGGAGAAAATCGATTTTTTTTCATAAATTTGTGAATTGGGTTAAACAACATATATAGGTATAACCTATAAAAATCGGGGGATGGTCAGATCTCCCGATTTTTTCGATTACCTCACTTTTTTTTGGATAAAATTTCCACTCGATCTTCCCGATAATTTACCTTCACCTCATTGGTCAACTCCAATACATCGAGAAATTCTCGGATCGATTCGTAACGTTTTAACGAACCGTTCAACGATCTATGGCGCAACACACTATCCACGACGATCTCCATGTCATACCACCGAGCAAGCTTACGCCCCACCCTTTCCAGAGACTCTCCCTCGAACAGGAATTCTCCCGAACGCCAACCGGTATAAATTTCCGTATCTACCTTCTTTACCTGTAAAATGGAATCCGTTTTCTCAAACACGGCCTGCTGACCGGGAGATAACAGAGCTTCTTTATCATCGGCATGGATTCGTACGCTCCCCTCCTCCAACGTCACTTCCACATCCGATTCGTCCGCATAGGCCATAACATTAAAGGCCGTTCCCAAAACCCGGACATCCATATTTCCGGTTTTCACGACAAAGGGAACCTCGGATTTCGTTACTTCAAAGTAAGCCTCCCCCCTCAATTCGACATCCCGTTCGACCGCATTGAAAGAAACCGGATAGGACAACTCACTCGCGGCATTTAACCACACCTTCGTTCCGTCCGACAACTCCACGTAATACTCGCATCCTTTCGGTACCACCAATTTATTTACAATCGGTTCTTCCGTGCCTCGAACCGATGCGCTTCGATAACACAACTTTCCCCCGGCCCTATTTTCAACCACAACTCCTCGTTGCACGATGGTTAAGGAATCGAACAAATCTATTTTCTTGCTCTCCCCGACAAGCAAATAAGGGGTCTTCAATTTCTCGGCTGTCCATAGCTCTCTCTGCTCCGGCTCCCGCTCCTCATTCATCCACAAAACAACAAAAAATCCACAAGCAAGCACAGCAGCCACTTTCACCCCGACCATACTCCACCTTCGTAAACGATTCCTTTTCAACCGATCCTTTATCCGCACGATTGCCCCCACCTCATCGATCTCCCGGAAAATTTCCAGTCCCTTCCGTAACTCATCCGGAGAAAAACGCCATTCCAACTCTTCCCGTAATCCGGCCTCCTCTTCCATCTCCTCCCTCCACTTACTCTCTCCGTTCAACAGACCGCGAGCGATCTTTTGTGCCAAACTGTAATATTTTTTCAAGTTTTGCATATTTTGCTATTTTATATACAAAACGATTATATTCCGATAAGTGACTAAAAGAATTTCAATTTTAACATTCAACATTGAACGATAGCACCCGGGGACGGGGTTAAAGTGCTATCCGTCAAAAATGGATGGCATGAAAGAAATTTTACAGTCGAGAGACTCCGTCATCGAATCTCCGATAGCTATTTTCAAATCATACCTCCGAACACGAAAACAAAAAGATGTTGCGGAATATATTTTTTCAGTAATAAAAGCCCCCGTTGCTTTTGAGCCCGGACGGTACTGGGTTCTACATCCAATTTTTCAGCTATCTCGATACTATTATACTCTAAAAGAACCAAATGCATAACCTTTGCACATTCGCAAGGTAATTGATCGATTGCCTCTTTTACGATGGATAAAGTCTCGGACTCAACAAGAGCTGCCCATATCGAATCGTGAGACGGCTCTTTACCGACTAAAAGCGAATCGGCCTGGTGTTTCTCTACCACTTTTTGATGTTTCAGATAATCCAAACAACGATTTCGAACGGTAATATAAAGAAAAGATTTTAACACACCGGATTTTTCAAAAGGAACTCCTTTCTCAAACAACATTACGAAAACATCCTGAACCACATCCTCTCCCGCCTCTCTATCCTTCAACAAGCGGTACGCAAAATAAGCCAATCCCCGATAGTATTGCTCAAAAATCCACACATAATCCATTGTTCCATTTTTGCCCTTAATACACGCCATCATTAAACTCTTTGGAGCAAATATACAACTTACATTTACAAAAATAAAATATATGACAATTTTGCATCTCAATTACTCTACCATTATACCTGTAAATCATTCATACCAGACCCGATAGCCACGAAAATTCGGGGAAATTTTCTCCAACGATAAAACTCTATCACCTGCATACTCGATCATACCTCAATCTTACCCTCCCCCATTTCCACGAGAAAAGATTATAACACCTGTAACTACGAAAAACAAGAGAAAACACAAACACCATTTAAGGCACTGTAATACAGTAACTATATTTAACCTTTCTTCTTCCGCCAGTAGTATTATTGAAATCTGAAAAATTTGTATTAATCATTGATTGTTGTAGATCAAAACGGAAGCTACGCATTTTTAATAAAAAATTCTTCTCGCCTTAAATTTCATATTTCCGGATTTTTATCTATATTTGCACCGCAAACGGGGAATTAGCTCAGTTGGCTAGAGCGTTTGACTGGCAGTCAAAAGGTCGACGGTTCGATTCCGTTATTCTCCACAATACTCACGTAACAGTCTGACAATCAGACTGTTATATTTTCGAGTGGGATTGTATAATTTTCGAGACCATAATTTTTCTTTTTAAAGTTGGGGAATTTTAAAAGTTAATCTTATGGAAAAGAAAATCGCGACAAAACCCCAATTAAGAAAAACGCCAAAAGGCAGATGGTATATTTATTACTCGGTCCGGAACCCCGAAACGGGAAAACTTGTTCCACAGAAAATTGAAAAAGGATTTTCCGAGGGGACTATAATGCAAAAAAAGAAACATGCCGATAAATTAATCCGGGAAATAACACGAAAATTAAAAGCAGGATGGCTTCCCTGGAAAGATCCGGAATCCGTGTACGAGGATGAAATTAACTATCAGCATGAAAATCAATCTTACAGTAAAAAAAGAAAATCTAACAACACGATCAGAAGATTGTTATCAGACTTCCTGGCAGAGAGAAAACTATCTTTAAAAAAGAAATCTTATCAAACGTATCAATCAAGAATGCGAGTATTTCACGGGTTTATTATAAAAAATAAACTCGATGAAAATGATATAACGGCAATTGACAATAAAGTGATACTAAAATTCTTTCAGGAACTTATAGAAAAAAAACAACTCGATAAACGATCCGTGAATAATTACAAGATTATCTTGTCCATGTTCTTCAATTCCATGATAGAGAAAAAAAGAATTTACAAGTCCCCGGTATACAACATCCCGTTAGGGGAAAAAACAAAAGATAACGCCCCTTCTCCCATTCTTCCCCCTGACCTCGAAGTGCTATTACAAACGATCGAAAAAAAAGATAAACAATTGTATCTTGCATGCTTGATGCAATATTTTTGCGCGATTCGCCCCGGGTTAGAATTACGTACATTACAAGTGAAACACATAAATTTCTGGGCAAAAACGATAACGATAAAAGCATGTTACGCGAAAAACTCGCGTGAGCGAATTATAGCCATTCCTGAACAATTCTACAATATAATTACACGCATGTACAAATTACAAGCTGTAAATCGAGATTATTTCATATTTTCAAGAAACAGGGAACCCGGCACACGGCAAATCGGTATTAATTCGTTACGAGTTAGATTTAACGAGATACGAGACGAATTAGGATTAAGCAAGGATTACAAGCTATACAGCCTTAAGCACACGGGAGCCGGATTCTTACTCGATAAAGGAGAAGTTACAATCAAGGACCTACAAGCGCATTTAGGACACGCGGACATCAATAGTACCTTTCAATACATTCGAAAATACAGGGGGCAGACAAACGAAAAGATCCGGAACAATTTCCCGGATCCTTTCCCAAATTTCGAGAAACAGGCATGAACCCTAATTTATCGCTTAGTCTATTTTTATCCACTTCACCGCGTCAGCCACGATCGCCACGTCTTTTCGTTTTTGGAGGTCTTTGTCGGAAAGTACCACCCTTGCCTCCCCCGCCGGGAAATCATACTCGCCAAGAGAGGCCCAGCCAGGGGAGCCCACGCGCTTGGGTATCGCGATATCCAGATCCACCGCCACTTCCTCTTTCTTATCCCCGTGGAAAACCGTGTAGTGATTAACCACTCCTCCCGGGGGAGCGAACCCGGGAACAAGAAGCTTTTTATACACCTTAGCCACTACCCGGTAACGTCCCGCCCCCGGGAGATTCACCCGCCACGTGGCTGTAGATTTACCCTCTCCACCGCCAATGCAGTAACAGCCCCGGATCGAGTCTCCCTCCGCCTCCATCGTGATCACCTGTTCCCAGCGAGAGGTCTCTCCATCCTGGAAATTCCGCACGCGGGGTGCCTTACGGAACCATTTTTGAAACCACGTCAAATTCCCATCCACCAGCTCGAAACCGGCATCCTGGTCATCCACCACGAGCTCGTTCTCGTTCTCGCTCGCCAGAAATTCTTCTACCGGGATCGTGCGCCATTCCCCGCCAAGTTCCCAGGGTTCTCTACACTCACGGTTCTTCCTCGCGGGAAAACGGAAAAAATTTGGCCGATTCGTCGATAACCAGGTATTCAAGTGAAAAGAGTCCCCCCTCACCACGAACGAGAACGATTTCACCTCCCCAGGCTCTATATAACAGCTGACACGATCTATCTCGGCGACGCTACCGTACTCGATGGAGACCACGCCTCCCGTCTTACCGGCGTTCATGATCTTTCCCTCGAGTTTGGAAAGCCCGGTAACGGGATCGTAAAGCACCACCTCGTCCCTCATTTTAAAATATTGCTCGTGCCTGGTCGCCATCCAATCCTCGACAAGACGATTCATGTCAAATCCCCAGCGAGTCCCCCACCTCTCCAGCAGCGAGTCATAATCCATCTCGCCACGAGCGTGTCGATACAAGCTATCTAAACAATACCGCAATTCCCTCTCGGGAACACGCAACGTCAACCTGATCAAAAGATCCTGCGTCTTCATGTAAAACACCTGGTTCCTGATACCCCTCTCCGAACCCGAGTCCGATAAAAAATCCAGCAAGGTTCGACCGGTGAAATAATCGTGAAACGATTTTTGACCGGCAAAAATCATCCCGGATATACTCTGGCTTTTATTCATAACACGTGTTTGTCCCCCTAACCTTTCAAACACTTTACCCATGAACGGGTATTTTAAAGAGTAAACCCAGGCATTTCTATCAGCGCCAAGTGTTCTCACGGGACTATCCGCCACGTAAGTGACTTTCACTTTTTGCCGGCCGAGGTTCAACAAGGGATGACTCCCCCGCTGCCTGATTACACCGTTAATCAACCGGCTATGCAGGTCATCACATGCTGACAAAAAGTCTTCCCCGGTCTTAACCTTACCGGCCTTCATCACGCCGGTCATGTCCAGGTCGAATCCCCGCTCGTGAAAAAAGACCATTCCCGGTTCTACAAGTCCACCCGAGGATTTCCCCTCGTGAGAGGACAGATGAAAAGAAACCGGCACTTCCGACAAGTAAAGATAAGGCCACCCCGGTTCATACCACGACATCGACAGGAAGTTCCTGTAATCGTACCAGTACACCGGGGGATTTTTACACAACCTGGAGAAAGCATCGCAACTCGTGCCCGAGAAAATCATTTTCAACCTTTCTCCCCACCCGGTCAAATTAACATGGAAACCGAAAGTTTTATCCACCGGCAAGTTATAGTTTTTAACGTTAGCACCGTATAACGAGATACCGTTTAACGGGTTTCGGCTGGTAAAACGAATACCGTTTTTCAGCCGCTCGGGAACGCCCTGCGAGAGAATCGTTTGTTGCGAGGGATTTTCCACGATCAACGTGAAAAGGGTGAAATCCCGGCCCGTCGCTAACGGCATAAAGGGATTCACCGGGGGAATGGCCACCGGGTACCACGTGCATGCGGGGGTTAACAGGAGAAAATTATGCTCGACGAAAGCCCCCCGACGACCCGTCGGGAAAAAACGATCCCCGTGAAAAACGTCCTCGTGTTCCTCGCTCGAAAGGTGCAAGTCACAATAACGGTCATCGATCTTTCCCTCGTACGCCAGCCGCAAGGATAGTGTGTCCCCCGGGGCCAAAGATCGATCGATCAAAACAAATTGCCCGTCACGATCGTGAGACAAGGCGTTATCCCCGGATTTAACCGACAAGACACGCAAACCGGGGTTCAAAAACAAGACGATTCGATTCAAATCCCGTTTCCCGGGGTTATAAACCAGCAGGTCGCTCTCCGCTTTCAACCCCTTGCCCGTTTGACGCAACCGGATATCGTGTCTCCTTACCCGGCAGGTCACCTCCCGCCAGTTACGCTCGAAACTCGAACGGTATTCCGATCGAACCGACCGGTCCCGGTAGTGAGAGTACTCGAGCAAAACGCCACAACCGAGGCCCGCCAAAACGAGCAAGATCCCGCCCGAGGCATGAAGATTCCGGGTACTCGACCGGTTGGGCAAGCGCCTCATGTATTTTACTCCCCACGCCAAAAAGCCCAGGCCGACCAGCGTGTAAATCGAACGATGCAACAAGTAACGGGAAAGATTCACGTGTCCCACCAGCCACGAGAATAAATTGGGAACGCCACTGCCCGTGTAATCGAGAGTCCCGTGCTGGAAGTAAGGCAACCAGAACAAGCTACCGATCAACCACGCCACGGCAAGAGTGATAGCGAGATAACGGGAACCCGTGGCGCTACTTACCCATAAAGAGAATCCAGCCACGAGCAACCACGAGGGAAGGTTCAACGTCAACAGGTAAAACAGGTAATAACCCCAGCCCACCGGGGCAAGACTCGTCAAATTAACCAGAAAGATAGAAAGTAAAATCACCGTCACGTTAACCAGGCCGAAAAGAACGAGGTTACCGGTAACGATCCCCCAGTAGAAAGCCGTGTTACCTGCCGGGCGAGCCTGTAAACTCTCCAGGGCTCCCGGCCTACTTAACCGGCGGGGAATTTCCGCCATCATTACCGCCAGGAACAACGACTGCACAACACTATACAGGTAAGCGTTCACCAAAGGCATGGAGCAAGGCAAGGCCATCATCTTCCAGTTCTCACCGCCCGGCCCCTGCCAGTAAACATGACACGACACGATCCCGACTAACGAGAACAGGGCGAAAAAACGAAAGATCCAGCTCCGGCTTTGTTGTTTTATCTCGTGTATAACCACCGGGAAAATATCACGTGTACTCATGTTTAATTTAAAATTTTATTTATGCCAGTACTAACATTTTAGATCTCCAAACCAAGCTTTTCTCCTGGATACAAACCAGTGATCCCGGGCGAGCATTCTTTTTCGAACCATTCACCCATTGTGCCACCGGCTTCACCACCGTTAATATCACGCAAAGCCTGTATTCAAAACGAAGAATCCCCTCTTCCACAAAATGACACCCAAACCAGTATACTCCTTGATCTTCCATAGTCACCCCTATGTATCCATAAGCGCTTACCACACCTAAGCCCACTAATTCCGGTCCGTTCCCAAAATCGTGATAAAGCGAAACATCATCCATTTCCCCGTCAAAAATACCCGCGAAACTAACATAAAAAGTTTCCCCTTCCGTGCATGTCTGAGTCCGGTAAATCACTTCACCTGAAGCCACGTTCGTTGATATTCCCCCGATCAGGAGAACCAACGTTAATACTACTAGTTGAATTGTTTTTTTCATGATTTTTAATTTTAGAGGTTAGTAAAATGGTTATTTGAATAAATATTATTATAAAAAATAATATTTGTGTAAATATATAATAATTATTTCTTATATCAATGTATTATACATGTATAATATTTATTATCATAACATAATCTATCATAATAATATTATTACAAAAACATGAGAAGTGACAAACGAGAAAGGAGCGTTTATACATTTCCATTGAAAAACGCCCGCTACAATATAATGATCTATAAAGAATAAACGTATTTAAACTACTTTCTCAATTCAATATACCTTGAATAAGTGATCTTACTATAAGGATTCTTGCTAATAACTTCTTGGCGAATTGCTTTCGTTCCCCAACGAATGAATAAAAATTTTCGAGGTACACGATGAACGATCTGTACAAGAGTGTCTCTACTTTCAATCGTCCCGCAAAAGGACTCCCGATCCACACAACCGGAAAGTGTAAGATAATCGTTCCTAAAATCGATACATCTCAGCGTATCCATCCGCCCTGGAATAATACTATCACGAGTAACAGTCTTTATAACATACTTTGTTTCTATTGCCGTCTGACTAACAGATTGCAATCGTCTTACTTTCAAATTTAGGTCCGTAACCTGCTTCTCTAAATCATCGCAATAACGAGTAAACTCCCGGTTTGATAACGTTAGTCTCTCGACGGAAGCGGCGGAAAGGCTATCTTTTGTACGATAATATTCTACATTAGACAATAATGTTCGTTGATTATCGGATAGTCTATTCCGGTCCTCCCGAATTCCATGACAACTCCTTACAGATATTACCAGAGAACCGGTAAGAATAACTATTATAAACAATAGATATTTCGTCATATTAAAAGTAATTTATCTTTTTTCCATTCAAATAATCGTAGATATCTAAATGTATCCAGCTCACGCCTTTTTCCAATCGTATTGGGAAAGGCAACAAATGTACATTAGTGGCTATTATTGTTCGTGCTTCCTCCGCGGTCATTCCTTTAGCCGTAAAGTCAACTCCGGACCCGTTAACGTGCGCAGACAAATACACTTCTCCCTTGCTCGTTTTATCCTCAACAATCTGGCAAATATTACAACGCAGCCCTCGTTGAGAGAAAGAGCCGCCGGAGTCATAATTATTAACATAAATAGGAACTTTCAGTATATCCCGCCGGACAATTAGGAGGGTATGTAATAGCTCCGTGTCTATAAATTGCCAGCTATTATCGCCAAATTTTTTGTGACAATGCGGGCAAACAAGCTCCCGCACGTCAAAGAACTCTTTAAGTTCCTTTATTATTTCACTTCGATTCATTTTTAATTTCTTTGCCCAAATAGTTACTCAATCCCGGAATTTTTTTTGCAAACTCAATGCTCAATACATCGTATAAAAAAGCAATAGTGCGGCTCTGGGGAAACAGCAACTTTATATTTCGCAGCATGTTCACTCCATAAAAATAGAAAACAGAATAAGTAACGAAACTAACACACTGTATCGCACCATCCATATTTCCTTTTTTCTCACCGATAAAAAATATTGCCACAACCAAAACAAAAAATATAGTGGCCTCTTTAACACACTTCCACGCTTTTTTAAATTTAAACTTCTCATCATTTACAAAAATTGCAGCCAATAATCCAAAAAAGAAATTTAGCATAAATACTGTCAACATCGATACTAAATCTCCTGAAATTGGATTAAGATACGCCATCAATCCGGCGATAACACTAACAACTAACGCCTTAAAATTTTCCATTTCACACCTCCTTAAAATCCTATATTTTTCCGTAATACCTAACGAATGCGAAAAACTTTCGTGTCTTTAGGTAAAGAGGATTGTTCTGATTATCGTACGCTTCCATTTCCATTGCCGAACTCCAATAGGCTTTACCGTTAGCTTTTACAAAATCCTTTTTCCTCTTACTAAAAAGGTGGTGGATGAAAGAAACAAGCCACTCCATTAGATATAAAATGTAATAACAAATAATCGGTAACAGGATAAACCATATCGATGCTCCTAAGTATAGCAATACAAATAAAAGCAATGTCCCAAGTATAAAACATTCTAAATACTGCACGACATGAATCGATTCATGTGTCTTTTCTTCATTATTTAACTCTGATTCTTTCGTAAAGACAGAACCGAAGAGCATTATCGTGCTACAAGTAGAAAATAGTAATAACAGCTTCGCTATAAAACTATTATAAAAAATCTTTATTTCCATAGATTTAAATTTTAGAGATACAGAGGTATTTAAATGTACCTCTGTATCTACTTTCATTCTACTATTAACTGCAAAACATTAATCCTATCGAGGCTCAAATCATTTTCTTTAACAAATTCGAGCAACTGTTCTTTGCTAATCTTTTGTAGCTTAACATCTATTTCCTCGTTAAGATGTTTTTCCGCGAAGTCACGGAATTTGTCGTTCCATTCTTTTTCGAGAATTTCATTTTTTTCTCCTTCCTTCAAATCTGCCGGACGAAGCTGATTTGCCGCGAGACGCTGCGCCTCGTTAATCTCGTTAACGTGCTTGTTTAACTCGATCTTCATGTCTAACAAGGCAAAAGCACTTTCTTTACTCAACTTGCTTATCTTGTTACTACTCAAAACCTCGTTCAGGTTCAAAACTTCAAATCTTTTCAACTTTGTCACTCCCTTAATCGTCTTTTCCTTTGCCATAATAATAAGTTTTAGATAGTTATACTTCCGGCTTCTGCTTTCACCTCGATGTCCGTGATCGTGGCTTTTAGTAGATTCGCGCAATCGTTCAGGTAGTTTTCTTCTATATCCGTGTAGCCGAAACGATTAACATTCTTGTTAAAATTTCCGACGTGGCTATCATCGTCCACTTTCCTAAATTCCCCGTTGCCAGAAATAACTACTTTTTGGCTATTAAGAGAGAATATTCCCTTAAGTTTAATCGAGGCATTTTGCGCCTCAACGTTAATGCTAACTGACTCCAAACCATTAACTTTCGTTGTAATTGCTGTTGTTGCCATAATTTTAATTTCTAAGTTGTTAATAATAAATATTCTAACGTTTATAATTATATCACGCCGGTGGCGTACGAAGAGTTTAATACAAGTCTTGCAGCCTCGTCGCTCGGTTCGTCCATGTGCCCGATAAGCATGTAGATAGGCACAGTCGTGGAATCGGGCCAGTTGTAGTTTGTCAGGTCAGAAACGCCCTCGATAGTTTCGATCCCGGATCCTCCAGCACGGACTTCCAGAATTTTTCGACCATCTGCCATCGGGCCGAAAGATAGACCAATAACAAGATCATATAGCAATGAATAATCGAGTTTCGAACGGAGTACAAGAGTTTTTATCTCGCCCCACGGGTTGTTCATAAACTCTTTAACTGAAGACCCGGCAAACTGATTCATCTTCGCTATAACAAGAAAATTATTTACGGTAACCGGATCGCTTTTAAGTGTTCCAGTCAGGTTTGTCCCGATTATTTGCTCTTCTTCTTGCTGCGATATCGTTGACCGGGGATCCCAGTACAACACGAAACTTCTTTTTACCTCTCTTTGCCAAACGAGACGTTTAACGTTATTCGCGTCCGTGGCCCAAATTTCCCGGACTTGTTTTAACACGTTATTCGCATCTGTAATCTTACAATCCTTTAATGTTTTTAGAACATTACTACTATCTGTTATACTAATTCCTGCCATTGCCTATTATGTTAAAAAATACACGGTATTAGCGAGTGTCGTGGAAGGTATAGCGGTAACTACCTCTACTCTTTTGTCGCAACAAAAGTCTGCTGATCCTGCCAAATGTCCGTTGAAATGTGCCGAGTACATTTGCGCGAACGGCCGATCCGCTGAACCTATATAACATGTATTAACAGCCCTCGGTATTAAACCGACATGAATTGTCGTGGCGTTACCTCCCGTGCCAAGGTTTGTTGCATTTAGGTTTGTAACACTAATAGAAGTAGCGGCAAACGCTCCGTTACCGTCCCTGGCCACTACCGTTGACGCCACGTTTCCAGAACTGTACGCTATTCCACCAGACAGGGCAGTAGCTGCTGACCATTTGGCTAATTGCCCCGCGACTCCACCGGAACCAGTAACGGGAGAGGATAAATTATATGCATCCCAGATTTTGTAATTGGTCGCAGTGCCACCTACATTCCGAGCGTGGTATATATCTGTGTTAGTGGATCTAATTAAGACCCCGGGGGTACTTAAATGTCCAAGGACCAGGACATTTGAACCGGGAGCTACGTATGCCATATCTACAATATTTCCTTCTGAACTATAAGACTTAAGTTTTTGTCCATTAGGTATGTAAATACTCTCCGACGTGTAAAGGTTTTTAACTTTTAAATTTGCGTATGAACCGTCTGCCTTACCCGATCCCAGCAAATAATCCGTTATTCCACCCGCACATCCTCGATAATTCAACCACACGCCGGGGAGAGCTGCCGCTTGTGATATAAAGGTAACCTCGTTGCCACTATGCAAGAAATTATTTGACATTCCTTGCATCGCCACATCCCGCCACACACTCAATGTTCCGTTACTCACCCCGGCAACTCTAAGCTCCCCTCCTGTTGATATTGATAGAATACCTCCCGTGTACCAATTCGTACCGCCAGAATCAAATCTTAATAGCATATTACAAGCGTACCCGAACTCCCCATCCATCGAGGCTCCTCCCCTGTATATACCCCCTTGTAAGTTTAATAAACTTGTTGTAACACCCTGAGCAGATCTCGGTATATAACTATTCAAATCCGTCGTGGTAGCTGGACTCGAAAGGTTATATGCATCCCATATCTTGTATTCCGCTGATGCGCCTCTTCTGTGTATAAGATCGGAAGCTACTGAATGTAATACCAAATTGTCACGTTGATCTCCGACAACCACATCATCAGTAGATGAAATATATATTAACGCCTCCTCTCTCCCTGTTGAATTTACTCCTGTGAGACTAACCCCTTTAACGGATAATTTCACTCCTCCATTAGCGTATAATTTACCGGTAAGAGGTTTACCATTCCCTGCCGAAAGAGGCAAATAGTCGTTTAAATCCGTTCGAAGGGTGTCGACAAGGCTTTTCAAAGCCCGGCCCTGGTTAGCACTAAGAGCGTCGACTGTGGAAGTAGAAATTAAGCTATCGACGACTGGGACCGGATCGCCTTTAGCTTTCATTCCAGTATTCTCGTATTTTCCTGTCAGTTCGTTGTAACGATACCAAAAATCGTTTATAATTTTCATCGGGTTGTCCGATAGGGTGTTTAACCGTTCCGCGGCCGCGAGAGCGGCATCGGAAGAAGCTTTTATAAACTCTAACCCGACCCGGACGGTGCGATTTTGCGCGTCGACACCGATCGTGGATAACCCGACTAAACTCGAGACAAGCGGTAAATCACTAATCTTTACCTCTCTTTTTTCTACTTTATCATTTATTAAATTACTCATATCAAAAATCTTTAGAATACACTGAATTATCTTGAGAATCGTAAGTAAAGTCCGAGTGATTAAGTATATACCATTTCAGTGTATTATTATTTCCCAGAACGGCTTTTAACTCGAGTAGCCGTGTAAAATTTAATTTTACGGTTTTCACTGTTTTATCATACCCACCAGAAGGAAAGATAAAGTTATTATCATTCTTAATTTTAATATAAATGTACCCGGACATCCGGCTATCACCTGTATTAAACACGGATGCTCTAACTCCTTGATACTTTACATCGTCAGGAAGCACGTAAGTTTTATACGCGTTGTAAGCAGCTTGCCCGGAAAAATTAAATCCAGTAGAGAAGTCCAGGTTTTCGACAGGATTTTCAGTTTCTATTTTCTTGAAAAGTTCCGATACAGAACCGTAAAAAAAGCCCCCGGAAGTATAGATCATTCCATTTTTATCTATCCTGAAAAAACCATCGTTTATGTTTATGACATCATTATCACTTCCCAAAAAGTCAATCACGGAACCAGACTTATTTTTCATCACTGTATTCCCGTTCAGTTCAATTTTATCCCCTTTAAGCCGTAAAGCCGATGTCCCATCCTTTTCAACAGAGGCATTTATCGACGCGATAACATTGTCCGCTTTCACGGTTAACTCGAGTTCCGCGGTATTATTATTTACTTTTTGCGTGATCTGGGACAATAACGTGCTTGTGGACTGCGTGTAAGCGTCAAAAACCGTTTTGGATACAGTACTTTCTATGCTTGCCTCTACATCCGTTACTCGTTGCGTGATTTGCGATAATAAAGTGCTTGTGCTTTGCTTGTAAGCGTCAAAGACAGTTTTAGACACCGTACTTTCTATACTTGCTTCTACATCCGTTATTCGCTGCGTAATTTGAGATAACAAGGTACTTGTAGACTGGGTATAAGCATCGTACACGGTCTTAGACACTGTATTTTCGATTGCTGCTTCTGTATCGGTCAGCCGGGTTGAAATAGAAACAAGGGTTTCTGATACGTTATTAAATTCGGTCGCCACACTTTTGCCGTTCCGGAGCATGAAATCTCCGATAAGGTAAACATTCGACGAGTACAAACCGAATCCGTTTAGTTTTCCCAACACCGGTGAAACAAGCCCGGAGAGATCTCCCAACTGCACACGAATATTCTCGAAGTTTATCGTCGTGGTGGAAACCCCGTCGAGAACTCTAATATACTTGTTTATACTATCGACATAAATACTTCCTTGTCGGTCCGGATCCGAAACGTTTCCCTGCCGCGCGAGAGTTAAAAATCGGTCCGGATATCCACCGGTGTTAACCATCAAATAGGCTCCGTCTTCCGTTAAAAGATAGTTAGACAACGAGTCCGTTAAGTATGAAAAAAATTCCGGCGCGTTCTCGGCATGGATAAATACATGTTTATCCTCGATTTTTTCAACGGTATAGTAAACAGTTGAAAAACCTGTTTCCAAGCTAAATATACCTCGTAAAATATCACCTTCTTTCCACGGGATTTCTGGAACCTCCTTTTCCTGTTTAAGACTAATTTTATAGCGGTCCATTCCGGTACATTCGATAGTGTCCACGACACCACCACCGGTAAACCAAAATTCATCCGCGACAACGGAAACTTTATTTTTTATAATCTCGGGTACATACAGGTATTCACGCACGTCGAGTCTTGTTACTTCCCCGTATCCTCTACTATCAAACATATAACCTGTACCCAACAATCCAGACGCGTAATTCTCCGAACTACAATACTCTTTTACAGAAATAGAGTTAAACAAAACATCATCTGTTGTGCGTAAAGGCTGATTTATGTAATCTTCAAAGAAGTGATCAGCCCATTTTTCAGCGTTTTCAGCTTCATCCGCGTATCCAGCAAAAATTTTACGATCAAGAAATTTTAAATACAAATCTTCCCGGACAAGTTCTGTTTTTTGCCAATAGTTTGTTAGGTCGATTATTGTCTCTATATTATCAATAGTATACCCTAAAACATACCGAGTTATTGCGTCGACGGAAATTCGACGCCAAGCATTTTCAAAAGCATACTGAACTGGTAATATAAGATCGTCAGCTATCGCAGCAAGAGGAAACTCGGTCAGCCGGGGAGCTAAAAAAAAAAGTTCGTCAACAACGGGAAATTCTAACAGTTCAGGAAGAGATTCCCGGTTCCGAACGATATTATTATATTTTGTCTCTTTAGCGTATCGGAATTCGAACTCGTAAGTATTCAAATTATCCGTTTCAAATTTATTTTCCGATTCTTCTATAAAAATTCGTCGTGCTGAATCCGTCACGTGGAATCGTTGCGGAGAAACAAAAAAATCACGTAGCCACTCGGCGTAATCTTTAGAAGGCAAAAATCCCGTGTTTTGCATGTAGACGCAAGACATATCTATATCGCTATCCGTCGTCTCATCTTTTATCGTGCTTAGATTACCTTCCGTTTTCAAAGAGGAAGAAAATAACCCGGAAAACAAAACCGTATCAATTCCACCGATAGTGTTCTCGAACAAATAAATTTGCTGATTATCATGGAAAGGAGAGAGCACGTAACGTTGTATATAACTTAACCGGTTTCCATCCGGATTTTCTACCCAAACGTCGTAATACAATACTTGTTTGGAAAAATAACCGTTTACGATATCCCAATTAAGATTAAAAGCGTAAAGTTTAGCGGATTCCAAAATAATTGTATGAATCTCGAATGCCTTATCCGAGAAGTAACCTTTTATTTTCAGGTTCCCGGTTTCCTGAGTATAATACGATAAAAATTCCGGCTGATTGGAAATTATAAATTTTTGTTGTGGTTGCCAGGTTAAAAAATTAGTCTTAAAGAAAACGGGGGTTGATTCCAACGCAGAAAATCCTCCTTTCACGACTGTAAAAGTTATAATTTGTGTATCGATTCTCGCCGAAAATGTTTTAACCGCCCTCGTTTGCTCGTAAATAACAGAGTCAAAATCCGGGATGGAGATTTTCAATAATTCATCAATTACCAGCTTCACGGGGATCTCAACTCTCCCGGCAATAGGTTCGTAGTTTTCCCTCAAAATTTCGACAGCATCGCACGTTAAAACAAATTCAACACTTCCGGTTACTTCCGAAAGAATAAAATCCTTAACGTTTCCTGACAAGCTTAGTGATTCCGGTTGCTGTATTATTTTCATGCCTCAATTTTTCAGAAAAGTAATAGACGAACACACGATTATAAAGGACAAACTACAAGGGATATCCACGATATATGAACTCCACGATATTATCTTTGCCAAGTTTTATCTCGACCTCTTTCGTTACATATTTTTGTCCAGCGATTACCACCGCACGACAAAGTATATTCTTAACGCTTCTTATGTACTCGATTTTCCTTTGCACTTTAATCTCGTGCAACATCTGACTTTTCACGAGAAAATTGACCTTATCCCGGTATAAGGTAGAAAGTCCTCTTACCCACGTTAAATTTATAGGGGTAGATCCATCCCATTCCGGCTCGGGAGACATGTACGGCTCCGTGCTTGCCGGCAAACCATTTCTTTTATAATAACCTCGATATACCGCGAGACGGAATTCCGAAACAACACTTTTATCAAAAAGCGGGTCAACGTTCACGTTACTATAATTTATAACCGCGATATTGTTCTGGTTCGCTCCTCGATTAATTCCGTCATGCACGGTATTAACAGGAGTAGAAATGCAATCAATTTGCTTAAAATCACCTTCCCCGACCTCCCATTCAAGCGAACTTTTAATACTATCGAGTGTCGAATCCGAAACGTCTTTATCTTTAAACCTGTAACCCGTTTTATTATCATCATCAAATTTTTTATCAACACCATTCTCGACAAGAATAGAAAAAGGTTCGCCTGTTAAGATGCTATTAAAATTCTCTATCGATATCTCTTTCCGGTTTACATCTACCCAGAAGACAAGATTAAATTTTTTCTCTATATCTGCAAAAAAGTCTTTCACGGGAATATAGGGTAAACAATGCCGGAAATTAAATAATCGGGGCTTACTAACCATCCCTGAACGGTTAACAATAAGAATATCGTTAAATCCCTCGATAGCGTTAAGGCAGTTTTTCCCTATTTTATAGCCGAACCACTTTATTAGTTCTTCAATAACAAACTTTAAACGCATAAACGGGAGATACACGCACGTTTTACCATTCATGACGAATGCAAATTGTTTCGTGTTAATATCATAAGGATTAAATACTTTCTGGAATAATGCCTCGGCAGGCGGTAGCAACGTTGTTTCAGTAAAGTTTTCATCGAGGAGTGGACAGGTAACGTAATTTTTCTCTCCCTGCAAGGATTTGTTCATAGCCATTACCGCCTCGGTCTCGTTCGCGAAATCCTCGGAACCTATATTACAATCACGGACCATTATATTAGTTGCTTTTCGCCAAAACGACATCTTAGCGGTACTGATATACAATTCGACCTCTTTCGATGTTATATCTGTTATTGTCGCGAATCCTCTTAGTAATTCGTAAGGACCAAATAGCACGACAGCTGGCAACTCAGTATCAAAGGAATTTTGAACGATTCGATCGATATTCCCGAATACATTTTTATTCGCCTTTAACGGGATCGTGAACGGGTACGTTACATCGTCGTTGCGATCTTCCAGTAGAGTGTTTTGAAATTTTAAAACCAACTCCACGTCGATTGGCAAGGCTACATCCAAGTCCGAAATTATAACACGTAAATTCATCTTCCTACACTTGTATTTTTATCGTACATGTTCGATTTATCAAACTTCTCTTTGAAGCCTCCGGAACCATACCATTTAAAAATTATTTCTTTGTTCGCGAGAATTTTCATCATCCGTATATTTTCATCCAGTAATTCAATAAATCTCGGATCTGCGGACAACACGGCGGATGAATCAGAAGAATCCACAACCGTTCCTCCCCGGGATCGCCCGGGAACAATCAAGTAACGAGTAAGGTCCAGTTTATCAACATTCCCGCTTCGCTGCGCGGTATCAATAACATCCAGAATCGGTTTCACGGTAGGATTCATCACGGCATCATTACTCACGACAAATTCCCGTCCAGATTCTCCAACAAGAACAGTAGGAGAATCAACAAACCCCCGATTATCCGGGTTATCTTTTGCCCGGAAACGCTTCCCGTCCTGGGATCTTACAACATCTATATAGCCACCCTTTTCCGCGCCGGGAAGGGGAGTAGCGGCGATAGTAGCGATTTGCGCCGCTCCCAAAGCTGTAACAAGAGCAGTTAATGCCATTGTCGTCGCACCGAAATCAAACTTAGGTACATCTGCCCAAATCTTCATTATTGCTAACGCCGTGTTTGTTATAACGTTAACAATCGCCATCTCTTTCTGTCGCTTCGCTTGTTTATTTTCTATTTCGGCTTTTTTAGCATCAAGTTCCGCATCAAGTTCAGAAACCCGAGCATTATATTGTTCTTGACTAATCTGCCCGGCATCTAATTGTTTATCAAGAGTTGCACGTTTCTTTTTCGAACTCTTTTCAAAATCTTTTAATTGTCGTTGTTCAGAGGCAACCATGTAATTATTATATACTCCCCACAAGTTCGTTAAAGCCTGAACGGAAACTCCAATTTCATCAACGCCAAATTTCCCATCACGTAAATTTTGGAATAAAAGGTCCCATTTCTCTGGAGTCATACCTAAAACATCAACGGGGGAGGACTTTAATATTGCAACATCCTTTTTTTCATCACCAATTTTCAATTTCGACAAAGTCTCTTTTGCTTCTAAAATTGCCTTCTCGAGTTTTTTACGTTCGCCAGGGGAAAAAACTTTATCTGCTAAATCAAGATTTACAACATTACTACCATCTAACATCCCTTGCATAAGAGTAATTAATTTTCTGGCATGCTCGGCAGAAAGCTTTAATTCTTCCTCGCGATGTTTCTTTTTCAATTTAGCTTTTTCCGACGTGTTTAAATTCTCCGCGGATAATTCCTCGTTATGCTTTATATGCAGTTCGGACAGCTCGCGAGCGTTAGTATCCTTAAGGTCTTGTATTTCCTTATCTATTGCTTTTTGTCGCTCCTGCATTATTTTTGTTTCTGTCTCGGTCTTTATTTTATAAATATTAGCCTGATGCTCTTTGTAAAGAGCCTGTAATACTAAAGCATCCTTACTTTCCAATTCGATCTCTTTTTTACTGGCGAGACCAGCATCTTTAAGGCGTTTCTCGTAAAGAATATCTTCCTGCTCCAACGCTGTTTTAGCCTCGAATAATACTTTTTCCCGAAACTCCTTTTGGTCTTTTAATCTTTTCTCGTTTTCTTTCTTTAACCGTTCGGTTTTCTTTAACTCCTCGAGGATATCTTTTTCCATTTCATCACGCCAATTGTTATTTTCGATTTTCACTCCAGGTAATAAAATTGGTCCGGAATAATCCGGGGAGGAGGATATATCTATATTATCTTTTAATTTTTTTATTTCTTCTAATCGCGTTTCTAACATACTAACCTCTTCTTCTACTTTACCGACAGCTTTTAACGCGTTGACACGAGCGTCAGGGGAAGAATCAAAACCGTTTATAATTTCATCATTTTTCTTCCGGGAAGCATCTAATCTTGCTTTGGCTTTAACAAGAGCATCCTCTATATCCATTTGTTGTTTCACCAGATCGGTAAATTGTGCTTCTTTTTCTTGCAGCCTAATCCGTTTCTCGAGCTCCGAACGGTATTCCTTTTCCGTTTGTTTTATATCCTGTAAACTGGCGTTATATAGCTTTTGTTTATCTATAACATCGGGTATAATCTCGGCAAGACGATCAACTAATTTTATCCTTTCCTCCGTGCCGGAATTTGTCGTTTTAAGTTTGGTAAATAACATCTCCATTTGCCCGGTTTGTTCCCTTAGCGTATCAGTATATTGCTTATTTATATCGGATAATCGCTTCTGGCTTTCAGTTAAATTATTCGTGTTTTTCACGAGATCGACTATAAAACCAATCGCCAACGCCGCACCAGTAGCGATAAGACCCCATGGCGTTTTGGCAATAGTGGCGTTAGCGGCTTTCATCGCCACGATTTTTTGTTCGATAGCAACAATATGTCTCTTTTCCGCCATTGTGGCAGATCCCGTGAAAATCGTTTGTAATTTCAACGCCGCAATTTGAGCGTTCATTCCTAAAATTTTAGCCTTTCCAACAAGAACGGAATCTTTTCCAATCGCGTTACGAGCCAAATCAAGAGCGTTAAGAATTTTTGTTTTAGCGAGTAAAATCGTAATAGTAACAACAAGAGCACCAAGCGAAATCCCGTAATTATTAGCAATATCAACCAACGCGCCAAATACACGAAGTAAAGACGTCCCGCCACGCGTTAACAATCCGATACCGGGGGTAAGTTTCTCCCCTATCTCGATACGAACCTTTTCCAACTCGTTGAGATATTGTTGCGTTTTAACTTTATTCGTGTCAGTATTCGTTGCTGCCTGCTCTATGGCTTTATTCGTGCCGGAAACAGCTTGCAAATATTCTGCATATTTCGCCCGGCCAGCAACAAGGACCTCTACCATTTTAGCGTGTTCCTTCCCGAAAATATCAACAGACGTTTCACCAGTATTGAAACGATCGATCAATTCATCCAGGGCCACGTTAACATCAAAAATTCCGTCACGGTAACCGATTTGTTTAGCCTTCATCTCGAGCATTACTTTATCGAGACTGTTACCCGCGACCGCCGCTTCTTTAAAATTCGGGGCTGCCGTTTCAATCAACGCGACAAGTTCTTCAAAATTCAACCCCATTAGCTTAGCGGTAGTTCCGGATTTTTCAATTGCCTGCGAAAGGTAATTAATATTTCCTGCCCCGGCCTGGGAACCAGCCGCAAGAACATTTATATATCGACGAGCGTCGGAAGATTCCGCGTTAAACTGGTTAAGAGAATTAGTAAGGGCTTGCGCTGCCGGTTGAATGTCCATCTTTGCCGCCTCGGATAATATAATTGCCTCTACCGTTACCTCATGCAACGCCTCTTTATTTTTAAGTAATTCGGGTCTCTGGCTACCGATCATCGTGTAAGCGTCGAGGATATTCGTGGCCCCCTGGCGAATCCTCACGCCACCCTCGAGGGTTGCGGTAGAAGTATCTTTTGCCTGTTGTTTAAGATATTCAAGTGAATCACCCGTTAGCCCGGTAAGAGCCGAAAGATTTTGAAAACTATCCTCAAAATTATTATAGCTCTGTAAAGATTTACGAGCTTCACCTTGTATTTTAAATAGGGTTGCACCAACTACACCAAGCAAAATATTATGTTGATTTAAGATTCCACTACTTTTACGTAAAACGGAATCAGTACCGGATATCTCCGCCCGTAATTGTTTTTCTTGTGAAGCAAGTTTTCGCTTGATCCCTACAAGCTCATTCCATTCCATCGAGTTCTTCTTTATCGCTTTACCGTTAAGCCGTGAATTAACTGACGAGATCGCTTGCCTTAGCTCCGTCATTGTCGCCCCGGAGAGATTATCCAAAACAGCCTTAACGTTAACAGACTCTTTACGTAATAGCTTCATTCGTGAATCGAGTTTACTCAATTCCCATTCCGTATTTGCAACTTTCTTAGCATCGTTGGCATCGAAAGCCCTTTTTAATTCTAATCGTAAAGCGGCTGACTGTTTAGAAAGATCTTTCAGTTGATCCGATGCCTGACGGCCATCAAGGAGGACTTCTATTTTTGTTTGTTCGGTATTCCTTGCCATAACTGTATTTTTCAGCAAGTTACCAGTCGATCAAAAAATTTGAAAGGACACAAAAAAACCGGGCTAATTGCCCGGGTATCATTAACATTAAACAAGACGTTCAAGAAAGTATGTTTTTTAGCAATTTGTAAATACAAACTAACCCTATCACGCCAATGAAAAGGTACAATAATAACAAGATCCCTCCCGGCACAGAATCTACAATTACCGAAACAGCCACAGACACGCAGGCAATAACAAAAACCATTATATATTTTTTCATACTGCTTTTAATTCTTCCCCCAAATCGTGTAGAGCCTTTATTATTTTTTCCTCACGCTCTTTCGATGGCTTTTTTATCCCGTTAATATAAGCGGACAGGATACTTTGACTTATACCAATCCGACGAGCGATTTTAGAAATATTCAGTTCCGGAATAGATTTAAAAACTCTTCCCAGGCGGTTAACAGGTTCCTCAACTGGGACATCAAATAAAAAACTCTCGAAACTTATGTCCTCGTCCAGTTCCGGCCAATGTATACCCATTGCAGACAATTTATAATTGGCCCTTTGCTCGGCCGTGGCATTAACCAAACGAGGGTACCACTTGAGAGATTGCTTTAAATCTTCTCCACTCTCATTACGGATCCAAATATATTCATCTTTAAACCAAAGTTTTTTTATTTCCATAACCTAAAATTTTACGGAAACAGAACCGGAATTATTCCCCGATAAACTCTTTCCAACGTTCTATAATAATTTCTCTGTTTTCCTCGATTATAGCTTCCGCTATCTTTATGTCCTTATTCTTAATCCCCTTGTTCTCGATCAAAATCACTTCCGGATCGATCTGAAATTTTGCTATCCCGTCCGAGTTTTCAACATGCACGTGAATTGGGCGATGTTCCCGGGACCAGAAAAAGAATCTTAATCCAAACAATATAAATAATGTAGGCATATTCTTAATTTTTATACATACAAATATAGGTAATAAATTTATTACCTACAACTATTTTACAAAGAAAATTTTAAAATGGTTTCCAAGTTTTATGATTATTAGTCCACCGACCCGGCATTGATCGACGACGGGCATAATTACGAGCGTTACGTTTAGATTGCTGCACGGCATAATAAAATCCCTTTTGCGTCTTAGTTCCACCGGAAATTTTATCCAACTCATCGAGGATTGCAACGGATGCTTCACTTGTAAACTTATCTCGCGTGATTTCTTTTAATCTATGCATTTGTGCCCACCAGTAACGAGACAACCATTCTTTACTTGAACGGTTAGACTCAACATTCCCGCTATTACCTTTATAAAAACCCCGACCAACACCCATATCAACAAAGCGACCGTAAAGATTAAAAGACATTGTTATATTATAAATCTCATTACCTTTATCATTAAGGGTTAATCTGCCCCTTTTAAGAGAATCAATAAGGTGTTCCGAGGCAAGACTAAAACCGAGCACGTCGAGACGTTGTAATAATACCTTCATGGTTATATCACTCCACGCCTCGAGCGATTCCACGAAATTACCTCCACTCTGTTTCATCGTATGCAAGACTTACAGGAATATCTATCGTGAACGTGAAGAATAAACCGGCCATTCCACCACAAAAATCACCTGGAACTTCATCGAAAGGAATATTCTCAACATTAAGGTATTGCAAAGACTCGAGCATTTCCGCGTCTCTAATAAGTCTGGACACTATACTTTTGTAGAGTAATCTAACTATATATAAACTACGACCTCGACCATCCATATCCGGCCACTTTCCCAATTTGCTTAACAAAAAAATAGTAACCGGACGTCGTTCAAACCATCCAGCCCCGTCACCCTGAAACAATATCCCGTCTTGATTGTCCAAAACGACAAAAAAAGAAGATGCACGCTTGTAAGATTGTAGAACTTCCTCCATTAATTTTACATCCGAAACCCGACAAAATTCAAAAGAATCTAATGCCTTCAATTCATTTTTAAGCTTTCCAAGATAATCAACAATATCAAATTCCATTGCTATTAAGTTTTTCATTCATTTCCTTAATGTTTCTGGCTTTATCGTTCATGTCACATAGCACTCGCCACACGGGAAGTTTCGCTACTTCCTTTTCTTTAGTTATATCCCCTCCCGTTACAAGGTTATACATCGCGTGCACGTTGTCCCGAAGTGATACCGGTTCCGAATTATTTTCCCCCGCGCGAAATAGATCCGGGCATTCCGAGGCCACACGATTTAAAACGAAGCCAAACCAAAGATATGACGTGTAGCATGTTTCATTAGTCTCTTCTTTAAAACAATCTATCTTAATGTTATCTGGGTCCCAGCTTCGATCAGGGTACATTACAGCACATAATTTTAGTAAAGTAACTCGATCATCCGGTAATTTATTAACCTGATTATAATACACGAGAGCGGATATAAACTCTGAAAAGTTCGCGTCGTGCATTAAAACAGATCGGGCTTTTCTTCCCCCGATCGCCGGCACGGGATTGAACCTATCTCTTTCCCGTAAAAGAAACTCGCAATCTTTACTAAAATAAATGATTTGTCCTAATCGCAATGAAAATTTATTTTTCCCACGTGCAAACAAATAAGATGGGTTATACTTTGTTCCGAAACGCCCCGGGAGAATTTTTAAACCTGCGAGACATATAAACGCTTTAAGTAAAAAAGCCTGTTTTGTTAATCCTTGTAGAAACAAGGAAGAAATAAAAACAAGTTGCGACGGTGTTAGTTTATCCCAACTTCTCGGGATCGTTAAATTTATCGTTTTCATATTCCTCCAAGGATAAAAAACGGGTTACCAGTACTATTTTCAAATTTTTCAGCGTGACGGACTTTATACTCGACACTATTCCCGTATGTCGGGTATTTAGAGACATTTTTATCAAGAAACGTGATTACATCCTCGAGCGAGCGATTAGCGTTAACTGGATCCCCTACTACAAAGTTAGCCAAGACTACTTTCAAAAAATTGATTACAGTTTTATTATCTGACGTGAGATCGCCGTCTCTCTGTTGTTCTACAAGTTCATCTATGTATTCCCGACCAATCCATTTTCCGATGTCGGTATAAGATCGAAGCAAGAGATCAGGTTTTAATTTTAAAAAGTCCGTTCTGGTCCCGTACCAGTTACAAAGTAATTTTAATTCTTTCGCCGTGGTGATTAGACAATCGCTAAGTACTGAAAACGCCTTAGAACCTTTCCAGGCGTCATGATAACTTGTAGTGTCTTCCAAGTACGATATTAAAACTTCTATCTCTTCATCTCTTTCTTTTATCGTTGCCTCTATTAACCTGTTTACACGATCTCGAGACGCGGGAGCAAGATTATCAGAACTCACGACAGCAAAACCATTGGCATTCTGAACAAGATCAAGGAAAGGGATAGCACGTCGGTAAGCATCAAGGCTAATTATTTTCATGCACGTGTCTAAAAGATCACCATGTTTTCCGGGGGTATCATGTATTTCAAGATATAACACGTTACCAAGTACCTCTGTTCTAAGCCACCTTTCAGAAGCTTCAACATAAGTTATCAGGTCTTCCCACGCCGAAGCCACCGCCGTGGGAACATACTTTACAAACTGTTCTTTACTCTGTAATATCATTTTCGTTATTATTTCGTGAAACTTCTTTGGCATCCGTCCCCTGGTCTAAAGTAGTGAGCATGATGTCGGGAATTTCAAAGCTAATATCCCATTTATTCACGTCCGCGACAAGTTGTAAGGGTTCAAGCAACAAGTCCCGCACGGGTTTTTCAATCGCTTGTTTCATGGTAAACAGTTCGCGTTTATCAGATCCCGACTGAGATCCTTTATTTTTGCCAGGGGTAGCCCCATTCAAGTGAGGATGCACCCCCTGCGCGTAACACAAGAAATTTGCCGCTTCCTCTGCATCCTCGATCCAATCTCCTCCCTCTTTTTTCGTGTCAATAACCGTTATCTTAACCATGTGATGCTCGACCCTATTAGGATCAATATAATACCCTGAAAACCAGACTTTATCTCCTGTTTCTAATCCAGAAAGAAAATTTTTTATGCTTTCAATTTCTTTCTTTCGGCGATTTTGTTTTTCCTCCGGATCGGTTATACCTTCACTTTGATAAAGATAATTCCAAAATTCTTTATCAATTTCGACGTGATAGCGAATTTTCATGCCTGAACGCATGTGCGCCTTTTTTACCCGCGGGACCATAACGCTAAGGTCGTACCACCCCGAACGTAAAGTCGACATCCAGTATGCAAACGGGTAATACTTGTTACCCGGGCTCGGAATTTTTACAAGAAAGGCAAATTTCTTACAGTCTCCCTTAACAAATTTTCCCTCTGAATTCGGTAAACGTCCTAATCTTATCATGAGATCTCCCCATGGATCTCGAATATCTAACAAATCAATAATCTCTGGATCTTTACTATTCTCGTTATCATCCCAATTAGCGTACAATACTTTTTCAATTTTCCCCGTTTTGGGATTACACGTCTCGAAACGAATAAACATTGCCTCCTTATGCACGACTTGTACAACGTTAGTCCCCTCTCTATCTAAAATCAACACGATAACGGCAAAATTCCAAAACTTAAGATCCGTGATAGCTTCCCACATCAACGGAACTAACCGGTTCCGCTTAAAAAACGTTTTTATTTTTTCGTCAGTAATCTTATTACCATCCTTATCAAGAACCTTTACCCCACGCCCGTAACAAGTCAAAATATTAAACAGCATGTTAGGGCTCATAACATCACTGTCGAACACTTTGTCCCGGATGAGTAAAGGCAAATTATTATCATTCCCCCACTCCACGTAACCTCTCGATGATCCTTTTATTACAACAGGTTCCTTTGCTTCCTTATCAAAAAGATCCGCCGTCGACGCTTCATTAACTATTGCGGCGATATCGCTACTTACTTCCAAAATAAAAACATTATTATTCATAGCATAACCTCCACCCCGTTAAATTCAAAAATATTCCATGCACGGATAGTTCGTACCTCCTTGGAAATAACGTGCAAAAGATTAAACGTGTTATTTTCCTTGTAACTCGAAGTACACACGACACCATTTGCTTCCACAATATTCCCTTCTTTATCCCAGTATTTAAGATCAACTTCCTTTTTACTCTCGAGAATTAACCTTACGTTATAAATAGATATCATAATATATTTTTATAGCAAGGTAAATAGTAACACGACAAATTGAAAGGACAAGAAAACAATCTCGATTACCATCTAAACGCATCAGGTAATCATATGATTATCAAACAAAAGCCATATCATATAGCGTAAAAACATACCCCTCGATTACCAAAAGCAAGCTTAGGGCGGTGCGGGGTCGGGAGCCTGAAAAATGGAAAAATGTGGGATATTTTTAACAATAACATAATAGCTATTAGCGATATAGAATTTTAAAAACTGAAAAACATTAAAATCTGAAACAAAAAAAACGGATATAAATACCCGTAGCACATTGTATTTATAGCAATTACGACAAAACAGAGACAAGCCCAAACATAGATCCAGATTGATGCGGGAATTTGTTCATGCCGATAAAAAGAGTGTCCCAAGCGTCGGTTCCATCAGTACGGTACTGCAAAAGATCTTCTTCGGTTTCGGCGTATTTTTCCCCGGATTTATCTTTTTCAAAACCTCGGGTTCCAATCCGAACTCCCGCTTGTTCCATTGCCAGAACAAGGGCTTCATTATGCGGTTTGTTTATTTGAGGATAAAGATAATTTCCTTGACCTGTAAAAGCTTCATTTATAATCTTATGCTTTTCCCGATGAGACATTGGTTGACCAATGTAAACAGGATAAACAGTCCAACCTTGTTTTTGAAATTCATCCTGAACCGTAGACGCAAAATCATCAGCATTAACCGCGTAATTATTCCCGATCGCCGTACTATCAAAATAATATACAACCTCACGGGTGGCATGAAATCTATAATAATTACAAAAATCCTGTACAACTTCTCTAAGCTTCCGTTCATATTTCACATAGAAGGATTTAAGAGTACGCATTGTCATGTCAATATCTTGCCCGCAAACAAGCCAATTGATATTAGCGTTATAATCAAAAGCTATACAAATCGGTCTATTAAAATTTAAATCTCCATCCTGCAAACAATTTTCATCCTGCAATTTATTAAAATCAAAATTACAATTATCCAAGTATGAATTATTAAAATAAGTATAGTAATGCTTTTCACCAAGATTAGAATAAAAGCCGCCTAATAATTTCGTCACACGTTTTGACATTATTGACGTCAAAAACACCATCGGTGGAAGATCTCGCTTTAAGTCGCGAATATATTTCTCTCCCAATAATGCCAAATTTTGAATAGAAGACCATTCACGATATAAAACAGCAACAGAACGAAGGCGGGCCATCTCCTTAATTATATACTTATAATAACGTTGTAATGAATCTGTCCATCCTTCTGTTTTTACTTTTGTTTGCAACCGGAATTTTTCAACAACAAGATATTGTATCGTATCAATTAATTCCTCGTCCATCATATTTTTATATGCCAAAAACCAAGAACCTTTTTTGGTCGTAGGCATATCCGAGATTATCAATTTTGAGCGATACCAGGGGCAATCACGGAATCGAGGAGAATACCCCCCCATTGCCTGGAAGGTTTCATCCTTTAATTTATCGTAATCTAAAAATTTTGCTTCATCAAAATACCCCCAGTCCAATGTTAAGGAATTAGAAGTACCCGGACGATCCTGAGAAATTAATTTTAATAAAGTTCCATTCCAGAACACGATCGAATTATCGTATGAAGCTGGCGGTAAAGCAGGTTCTTTAAAATTTGCAGAAGCAGGAGGTTTACGACCAATGAAATAATGTACATCCCTCTGTATATTCCATTGTCGAAGGGCATTTAATGTTCCAGGTAAAGTCCGAGTTAATAATTGTTGGTATGAAGTCCCCACGACACCTCCCGTGCTACCTGACATATATTTCATGTTGCGAAGAATAAAAGGAGCCCCAAATCCATGGCTTTTTCCCAAGCGTCGTCCTCCAACTACAACCGATGTGTTCGCGGCTATATACATACACTCCATTTGAGGGGTATTAAAATATTGCTTTTTAATCTCCGGAGACATCTTCATAGGGTATATCATTTATCTCAATTTGCGTGGAGTATTTTTCCTCCATCTTTCGAATCTTTTCGGATAATTCAGCACGTGTTGTTCCAGTTAATATCCCCGCTTCAACAGGATCATTTGTCGGCTCAAATTCAGGTAATTTAATCTGCTCCCAATCGAAAGGATCGGCATCAATCTTATTAAGGCGATTAATTTTTACCAAAGCTTCTGCCGCGGCAATTTTTGTTCTCGCGATAAATACTGCCGAACCAACGAGTTCCGGATCCCCATCCGTATCTTCAAGTTCACTTACCGCTTCTTTAATTAATTCGTTAGCCATGTATCGATACCATTCTTTACTGGCGTTACGAACCTTACCAAATAAAAATTGCAAGTTCTTAATATCAACATAGGCTTGTGACATAGATATCCCGTAATGACTCATTAAAAAATTCCGCACTTCTTTATCTGAAATCCACGGTTTATCTAACCAAAAAGTAAAGGCAGTCTCATACCGCCGTATCATTTCTTTTTGCTTTTCCGTTAAAGATTCATCTTTACGGAACATATTATCATGTAAAAGCCCTAACGTATCTTGTTTAGACATTGAAAACTAATCCTAAAGCTTCAAGTTCTTTTTGATTTTCTGGGGCAAAATTTTCACCGGCAGAAAGCAACTCGTTAATCCGACGTTGCATTGCTTCAAGTTTCTTCGCTCGAATCGCACCGAATAAAGTCATTACTGCCTTTTTTCCTTCACTTAGATATTTTCGATTAGCACTAATTCGCTTCTCGTCTATTTTTACTGGTTGTACTCCCTCGTTTTGTTCAGATACCCACGCGTCGATAACATTCCAATTCGCTCGAATTTCTTTGCGGTAATTTTCTAACTGTTCTATAAGCGGTGTACGCAGTCCGGCGGCTGTCATTAATTTTAATTGTTCATGAATTCCCCTGCTTAAGCGATACTTCTCGGCGGTTTCTTCCCATAACACGCGTAAATGTTCTGGTAAATCCTTCGGATCAATTCGGGAAGTTAATAACCGGGGAATAGTAGAATAATTCGTTTTAACGGGTTCTTTAACTTCCGATTGTTTATTTATCCCGGCAATTTTATTAAGCTCGTACTCGAGCTTTAATTGCATTTTTTTACGGGATAGATTTTGCAATAAAACTCTATTTTTAGAGAATCGGGCGAGTAGTAGAAGTCCTTCCTCGTAATCCTTACCGGTATAAAACCATTCTTGTATTGTTTTCATATCAATATCGCTTTTAAATTTTCTGTAATGTATTTCTTGTCTTTACTTGTCTCGCAATACGCTATCAAACGGCGATTACGGGGAACGTAATGCTTTAAAAGTTGTATACCGAACTCGACATTCTTTTTCTTTAAAAAAGACTGCAAATCTTTCTTCCGGTTCCCGGAAATCTCCGGTAAGATATTTTCCGGTACTTCTTCTTTTTTTCTGACCATTTTTATTTTAAAATTAAAAAGGAGGAGAATCGTATTAAAGGACGAAAGCCTGTCACGCTCATGACAGGCTTTTAATTTAAAATATAATCATTTACGCTCCCCCGGAAGGTGGTGCAACCGGGGCATTAATATCCCCGTCAGCCGTCACAATCTTACCGGTATAAAATGGCAAACATTCATCCGTTGCCTCGACCTCAATTGTCGTGGCTTTCTCGCTTGTCGCCTCGGACCCGAGATTTAGCGAAATTTTCGTGATCGTGTCAAAGATCTCGCTACCGACTACACGGAATTTATCTTTACTATTCATATCCTGAATTAGCCAAACGAGATCTTCCCGGTTTCCATAGCGTTGCAAGGAGATAGCTTCCTCGTCGGTTCCGGCATGTTTAACGCTAAGTTTATTTAAAACCGTCGTGGACTCCCTCTCCCCCTGGGGCTCGGAAGTCAGCGAGTTCTTTCGCTGGATTACATCAACTTTATTCCATTTTGCAGCCTCCAACAGGGTAAAATCACCCTTGTACGTGCTACACCCGGCAGCATTTTCACTATCCTCCAGAACAGGCCACGCTGTAATTTTACTTTTATTAATAAAGTAAGCCACGCTTTTCAACCCTGGAAGATTCTTTTTTCCTTGTTCCCAAACTAAATCCGCATAAAAAGACATATATACCTCCTTTCTTACGCGCCGGTATTTACCGGAGCTTTTTGTTCTGCAATCAACAATTTCTCTTCCCCGATGTATTCGTACTCTACACCGAAAAACATAGCGGCAACAAACTGCAACAAAAACGGGTTATCTCCCTCTCGAACACGTACAGTTTCTTTCTCGACACCATTACCGTACCCGTATAACATGTTATCTTTCGTTGTCAATTGGAAATAGTCAGATCCTTTTTTAGATACAAGAGGTACTAACTCGCACATGTTTTGCGAACCTTCCAAAAATGTTTTTTCAAACGCTTTATTATAAGGAGCAGCCCCAACAGTTGTTTGGTAATCATCACAATAAGCATCGTAAACGGTCTGCGGGATAAACAATTTACTCTCCTCGTTTCTAAGCTCATCAGATGCAGCACGGTAAACAGATTTTAGAATGTCAACAGCATTTTGCGCGGTAACAATCTCTATTTCCTTGTAATTTCCTTTTGCCGCCGCAATATTTCCTGCCGTGATCTCTTTTTTTGTAATAGTATCAAAACCATTAAACAGGTCGGAAGTCGTCGTCCCTGAATCTTTTCGAACCGCAGAAAAAAGATTTTTATTCAATTTTTTCAATAAAGTTTTCATGATTTTCATCAGGATCCCCTTGTGAATCTCGGCATCTTCGATTTTCCCACCTTTAGCGTAAAGTTGCGCGTAAATAGTATCACGAAGAATGTTCGGGTCAAATTCCTCGACACAAGAACCAAGAAACGTTTCAATGGTACGAGCATCCAAACCAATATTTTTCCCCGCGTTTTTTTCGCCAGTATACGGGCGAAGTTCAAAATCTCCCGTCATCCAACCGGTAGTTTCCTTGTGACTAACTCCCGGGCGAGGAGTCATGTGGATTAGGGCGTCGCTGACCCCTATCGCGGGGAGCTGTAAAAGCTGTTTCCGGTATTTCTCCGCGGAACCAACAAGTTTTTCAGTAATCGTGTTAGGCATAAATCAAATGTTTTTAAAAAGTTCGATATCGTCTTTACTTAACCGGTCAGATGTCACCCGTGAACTATCATCGTCCGTTTTCTTTGTCACGTCAATAGTTTCATCCCCCGGGGCATTTTTCAGATTCTCAATCTGTTTTTTAGCTTCATCCAACTGATTTTTTGTTTCAGCATGGGAATCACGTTCCGTTTCCAGATCATTTCTAACCGTCTCCAATTCTGTTGAATTAGACACGAGTGTTTGTACAAAAGCAATCACATCCGCTTCGGTCGAATTGCTATCGAGGTTACACACCTTTATTAACTCACTTAAATTCATCTCGTTTTCTTTCTTATCAAATAGATTATTAAACCAGCTTAGGATGTTTACACGACGTGGAGAACGCATGAGGGAATCAAACTCGTTAACGATGTCCGTGTAAGACATGCTCGAGACATTTTCCGGAACTTTAGCCTCGTTACTCTCTATCTCGTCGATAAAACCCTCGTTCTTTGCCTCTTCCGCCGTAAGCCAATGGTCGGCAAAGTCAAAATATTTTTTCTCGATATCTTCCGGCTTTGCCCCAGATTTAGAACTAATACAAGAAACAAGCGACCCTTTAACCTTTTCCAGCACGGAAAGATAGTTTTGTATATCCTTCTCGGTTCCATACACGCCCCCCATCGGGGAGTGTAACATAACAAGAGCGTTTTTGGCGGAATGAACCGTACCCCCGGACAATAGGATAATTGCCCCCATCGATGCAGCTAAACCATCATTGTAGGTATGTATTTGAACTTTCGATTGTTGAATTGCATTGAATATCGCGAGACCGTCAAAAACACTTCCACCCGGGGAATTAATATGAATATTAACCCTTGAACACGTTTTCTCGAGTTCTTTAAATTCCGAAACAAATCTTTTTGCCGTTATCGATTCCTCGAACCAACTATCACCGATCACCCCGTAAATTAAAACATCTGCCTCTATCTCGGATTTGTATTGTATCTTGTAATAAGATTTATTCATAGTATTGTTACGTTTTTTATTGATTATCAATAAACAATACTACGACAAGAAAGATCGAATTGAAAGGACGATATATTAAATAACAAAAGGAGATTCATACATGCTTTTACCGGAAAATTCAATAGACGTAACATTTGCTTTTTTAACCGTTCCCGGGATTGTTCTTTTAATAATTCGCTTGACTGGGAATACAAGATGAGAAATATTGTTCCCGTCCGTGATAACAGCAACTAACTTGTTATTACTTACCTGATCTAACAAGGAGGAGACTTCCGGACGAAGTTTTGATATATCAAGCTTAACACTTTTCTCGAAATAAAAACCACCTTCACTCTCTTTTTCCGTTTCAACAAAAGATGAAGATTCTTTTTTTATCCCCGGTATGTTAATGAAACGATAACCAGGGCGTAATATATTTTCTCGAGCAATAGTGGAAAATTTATAGTCTGGTAATTTGCAATTCCTTAAAAGAGCAACCTCGATGCTTTTTATTATTGAAAAATTTTTCATCCCGTATTTTTTAATCGCTCTTTCACGCTTTTTACTAAACAAACAAGCAAAAAGCGTGAAATATTTTATAATTACTTAGTATACAATAGATTTAATAACATCATATAACGCTTTACGAACTTTTTTCTGGTTTCGATAGTCAGATTTTTTAATTGTCTCGTAATTCAAAGCACAATTTTTGATATTATACTCCTCCATTATCGCTTCTATGATTTCCTTCTGGCTACATTTTCGGGAGTAGCCAGCCTCGAAAATAAGACGTATCCTCTGCCGAAATTCAGCCTCGAGATAATCGTTTATCTTTTGCTCGCCCCATTTGTCGACAAAACAAAAACGATATTTTATAAAAGCAGTATTATAAGCGTTCGTGAGAAGCAAGAATTTAACCGGGTGATCCAACACCGGTTTAGCCGGGGCGGATCCGGAAGTCAGTATATGCGAGAATATCATTTTCCCGATATCACTATGTCTCGACAAGATAATATTACCTTCTTTGTCCGTTTTTAGCTCGTGACGACAAAAATCCTCGAGGTAGGGTTTTAAATTTAAAGTTAGGATAACATTACTCATAACTATCTGATTTTATGATATAAATATACTAAATATTGCCGAAATAACGAAGGACTTAATACAATTTACCTGTTTAAAGAGTACCATTTGCAACAATTAATCCTTACCAAAAACTCCGTTTTTTTCGTACGATTATACTTTTGTACGTAATAATATTTAAACAAATGATAATCAAAACTATAAATAAGTTACTGAATTTTATCCAATTATAAAAATTTATGAGCTATTTTTTTCGAGAAAATTATCCACGATATAAATGTATACTCTATATTTTGCCTACTTTACTTACTTTACTTACTTTATTTACATATGTAATTGATATTAAGTATATTATACAGCAAATGTCTTACTCGATTATTTTATTTACTTACTATATAAGTATTAGATAAAGTAAGTAAAGTAAGATAAAGTAAGTAAATATGTCATCATTATCGTGGTGTAAGTTCCGTAGTTACAATAACATATAACGAAATAAAGTAAGTAAAGTAAATAAAGTAAGCGAATACAAGAAAATTATAACGTGTTATAATTATTCGCAAGGTTTGTAATGCTTCCATTTGCCTAAAAGGTATTTTTTTAAGGGGGGGTGGAAGGGGGGATTCCGACGACATTTGTGATTATAATTAAAAAGGAATCCTTTTGCATAGCAAAAGGATAAACGTTGGTGCTGCCATGCAGCAAAAAAGGTCCGGCATCTATCGATACCGGGAATTTAAAAGCCCGTCTATGTTTAGACGGGCTGAATTTAAAAAGGTAGTTTTTGTTGTGGTTCGTCAGTAGTTGTTATATTTTCTGTCTCTATCGTGCCCTCGTTTTTCGTCTCATTCCGAATTGATAAAGGTAAAAGAGAGTAGTCGAACACGAAAGCAGAAGTGCTCGTGTATTTTTTCTTTTTATTCTCGTCTAATTCTTGAATCCCTGTCTTTGGATCAACTCGATTAAAATATACCTTCTTTGTATCGCAAATGAACGCTTTCGTGTTTTTTAAATAGCTCTGAATTGTCGATTCTGGTAACGGCTTCTCCCCCTCTTTTAACACTCTTTCTCTATAAAAAGAGAATATTCGACTCGTGTTTAAATAAATAAGCTCTTTGGGTTCACTGAATGAAATGTCTTCCTTTTTCCACGAGTCACCCTCGCTATAAATACGCTTAATCTTTTTCTCGTAAACAAACTTGTAATCCCCTCCCTCGAAAATGTAATTAGAAGAAGCGAGGAATTGAATTACTCTCCAGAATTTTCCGAGATCATCATTTTGTTCACTTTCCTTTCCCTGTACTATCATTAAATCACAAGCTTTTTCAATTAATTCATCCCATGACCAGGGTAATTCAAGGTAATCTTCCAGGGCAGTATAAGCGGCAAGAACCATCATCCAGTTGTTAAAAATCCGGTCCATGATATCACGGCCTTTCATTATTGCTTCCATTTTCGCCTGTGTTTTTTTAAGAGCGGCCGAATAACCATCCATGAAACAAGTGCGTAACTTTAATATACGATTAGTCAAATGCGTTATCCCCCGCTTCTCTATCTCTTTTAATTCCTGATATCTCTTTTTCTCTTCCGGGGTGTGAGTGTCATTCATGAAGCCAAGGAAAATAAACCGAGTTAAAAGAGCCGTATCTGCATCCGCCATTTGTTGCCCGCAGACGACAACACCCTGATCCACTGCTGTCGTTTCCCGCTTTTTATCTTTATCCATGTTAATCCGGGTTCGCCCGGATCCGCCCCAAATACCTTTTAAAAATTCCCGTTTTTCTACTTCCATGTCGTTTCTATATTCATCAACGACACACAAGGCATTAGCGGCAGCGGCGACATGATCGCCAAGAGCAGCTTTCGTGGCCGTGAATAAATTCGGAGTTTCTCCCAAGACTCCAAACATTTGCGCGAGCGACTCCGCGCATCCTGATTTACCAGATCCTTTTGGCCCGAACATGTTCAGCAAAGGAAACACACGAAATTTATTTACAATAATATCACGAAACAGGCAAGCAAGGTAAAAACAAAAGGCGACCTTCCCGTTATCCCCGTGAACATCAACAAATTTTTTCATGTATTCTTTTAGCGTTATGTTCCCCTCTAAATGTATAAAATTCCGCTCAAACGTGAATAACTTCTTTTCTTTCTCGTAGATGCGAGAGAAAGCCGGAAGATAGTAGGATTTACCCTCGTGTTTTACAATACCGATATCGTTAACCGGTTTAAACTCGTTACCGGCAAATATACCGTTTCCCCAGGCAAAAAATCCCTGTTCTTGCCAACCTAATTGCGTTATCTCGATGCAACTTTCAGTGTTTTTGTATAACCAAATTTTTAGTTTATTTAAATCTGAATCAGAACCATTCCACCAAAAATTTCCCAAGCTTTCGATTTTTAATCGAAAAGAGGAAATCATGTTTAAATCCTTCTGTGCAATTTCTATAACTTTCCGGATCCCGTCCTCGTTCACGACTTCATATGTCCGTTTAGCGTTTATTGTGCTTTCGATGTGAAATAAAGGCACTAATATAAAATTACTCTGCTTGCGAGGTTTCCCTTTCGTGTCAGCAAAATGATAACAATTAGAATCGATATAAAAGCCATGCTCTTGATAATCTCCAAGCGATATATTTTTAGGAATCAGACTACTTTTTTCTGACGGGGACTTATCTTTTAACCATCGAGCAACAGCATCCTGCCAAGCCTTTCGAGGTTTAACGTATTCGGTAAAAGAATCTATATACACCTCGTGAATACTCGTTTCCTCGTACTGCGCAACCAGGAAGGCAACTTCTTTCATAAATTCAGACTTGAACTGGGGATTCCTACATTTCCCCTGGTTTTGCTTTACTTTCCACACGATGTAATCAATGGCATTTTCATCCTTGTATTTTTCAAATTTTTCTAACAAGGTGAAATAAGAATCTGGATCCTCTTTTTCTGGAAGAAGAATAACATCAACATTCAGCTTTTTTTTAATTAGAGCCTCGGCATTTTTCACCGTGGCTTTTAACCCGGCTTCATCACCGTCGTAAAGTAGTGTTACACTTCTTGTATAACGAGATAAGACATTTATTTGTTCGTCTGTTAAAGCCGTTCCGCAAGGAGCAACGGTATTAGGAACACCTATCGAGTACATTCTCAACACGTCAAAATTACCCTCGACAAGATAGACCCTATTTTCATTCTTAATATAGCGACGAGCAAAATTTAACCCTAAAAGAGTATCTCCTTTTTTGTAAATAGGAGATTCGGATGAATTTATATATTTGGGACTTTTACTGTCCTTTTTTAATACCCTTCCGGAAAACGCTATCGGTTTACCCGTGGCGGAAAAGATCGGAAACATTACACGATCCCTGAAGGTATCGTACAAATGTCCATCATCTGCTTTTTTTATCAAATCTGCTTCAAGCAATAATTCGGTATTCAACCCTTTTTCTCTCGCCCAGGCTAAAAATCGATTACCGGCAGGAGCGTAACCAAGATCAAAATCATTGTCAATCGAAAAACCTCTATCCTCAATGTATTTTCGGGCCTCGGTAGATTTTAAAAGACACTCTTTAAAATATTCTAAAGCGGAATTACAAACAATATGCAAAGCTTCCTGGTGCTTATACTCCCGCTCGTTAAAATCCTTATCCTCTTTCCAGGAGAAATCGATTCCCAATTTTGCCGCCGCGATTTTAACGGCTTCCAGAAATTCAACTCCTTCATGTTTCTTAATAAAGTCAATAACATCTCCGCCTTCACCACACCCGAAACATTTAAACTTCCCCTTCGCCGGAGTAACGGTAAACGAGGGGGTTTTTTCAGGATGAAACGGACATAAACCCAAATAATTATGTCCATTTTTCTTTAATTCGACATAATGACTTAAAACCTCGACAATATCATCATTTATCCGATCGATAATTTCTTTGATCTGCATCGTTTAAATTTTTAATCTATTCTCTTTAGAATTAAAACTTCAACCTCGTGGTTGTCTCTTAACACCGGGAAACGTTCTTGCAAAGCAGGCACTATAACTTTACTTCCCATGCCGTAGGCAAGATAACATATAGAATCAGGAATTTTAGAGACAGCATACGTGTAATAGTCTAACAGTATAGCTTTACTTATTTCTCCCGTCTCTGGATCCTCCAACTCGTACAACTCTCCCTTCTCGCTATTTACCAAGAAACATCGTTTTCTATAATCTCCCCGGGCAGGTTGCACGATAAGAAAACAACCGTGACACGGGATTGCATGTTTAATTCTCATTATTATCAGGAATATAATGTTGTACAACGAAATTAAATTCAGATAGAAGTTGCCGGATTTGTAATATCTCAAACGGGTTCTTTCCGTACGGGAAATAAATAGTCATTTCTCTTGTATCACACCGAATATTCTTTCTCCGTAATCGGTATAGGATATTACTTCTTCGCTTGTATTTCTTTGCATCCACGCTCCAAATTGTTTTTAATTAGTTAGCAACCAATTAATTTTAGTTTATTTCGTTCTCGTTGAAATGTCATCCCAAAATGAAACATACAAATACCATAGTTACACGTTTCTATTTCAAATTCGATAGTGACTCGAATGAACCCAAAATGACGATATATCCGATCACGACATTCACTGTAACACATTTTAATACAAGCAAGTTTGTACGATGGATAACAACGTAATGCTCGAATGAAAGCAATGTAATCCTCTATTTCTATATATAGATTTGTTGTATATTTTCTTTTGTTCATATCGTTTTCTAATTGATTTTCAAATTGCTTGCTACTATAATTGGATTAGCCCACTCCCGTTGAAATTGCTTCCATTTCGTTGATACTTCGCCTTTAAAATCTCGGTATAGCATTGCGAAAGGCATAAACCCGGCATCCCAAGTCTCTCGCAATCTTTTCTCTGCTTTCTCGAAGGAATCGCCTTTATATCCAATCAGGACATAACATCTTAATTCATGACTGGCTTTTGTAAAACCCGCATCGAATAGGTATTTACCCGCTTGCCTAAGCGGTTCAAGATCGTCGGGAGTATCGTACGCAAAAAACAGGCTTTCTGGACGCAGTTCTTTTAATTGTTTCGCTCGTTCCGAGGTTAGTATTTTAGCTTCCAATCCTCCCACGAATTGCGGACGATCCGGTTGCCGTTTTAGCATATCAAACACTTCTTTAATGTGCCGATCGGAACACGCTAATAAGTTATCATCTGTCACGATCCAGCCATCTGTCACCGGAAGTTCTCTCAATGCGTATCCCTCTCGTTTGGGTACTGCACAGAACCAACAACGATTCGGGCAACCACGAGAAGTTATCACGTAACCTTTTTTCATGTACATCCCCGGAACAAAATAACCACCCGGCGAGTTGAAAGCGGGTCCGCCAATTTTAACCGGGGCTACCGATCTCCATTGTTTCTCCGCCCATTCTGCCCAGCGTAAATCCCATGTAAAAGCGACCGAAATATGTACTTCGTCCGCTTCTTCCCATAAGCCCGGAGTCGTGGCGATCCGTACACTTTCATCATCAGGGGTAGCATTCGTACGGCGGGGAAACACACGTATTATTTTCTTCTCCATTATTTCAAATCGTTTTTAATCTTCTTTAATAACATTAATTACTCTACATGCCATTGTATTCCATAATTCAGAATATTCTTCTTTTTCTGTTTCCAATGGAGGATTAAATTTCACATTTACAGTTGCAGTTTCGTCATTATCATTGCTGATTCTTAAAATCATTTCCTGATTGGATTCGCTATCTTTTACTGTTATTGTTACCATACTCAAATCGTTTTCTTAGTTAATTTTTCTCTAAGTCTATATGCAGTCTCGGCATCAACTTTGGCGTTAAATTTTCTACAATTAGATTCATGGAGCCCGGACGCTAATTTTCCACAACAACAGAATATTGATTGATTATCAGATAATTCATCGAATACCTTTATTCTCGTTGAGTTCCACTCTTTCATAAATTGTGTTTTTAGATATTGTATTTTATCATTTTTCATACTTCAATCATCGTTTCAAATCGTTTTCAATTAGTGTTTTTTTACCATGCAGGAAACGAGGAGCATTAAACACATTAGCACATCCAAAAAAGCAATCATTACTATAATAGTGTCTAATAGAGTCATAAGATCATTTTTTTTGATTCCAGTAATTTTTAGGTAAGTTTACGAGCCATTTTCCAAGCTCGACATATAACACATGTAAATTACTCGCCCGAATGACCGACGAATGACCATGTAATTTAACATTAAGATAATAGCCTTCATTATCTTTCGATAATATATATCTATCCATGAGTTGTAACATGGTGAAAAATGCAACGAGTGTTTCACCATAACGTCTTCCGGTCAACATTGTCATAACACACAAAGTTTTAAATCAAATTCTGGTGTTCGTTCTCCGGCAATTGTAGCGCGACCTTCAAAATCCCATTCTACTCTCAATCGATCTCGATTGGGCCGTTGTACAACACCAATCACCTTCCAAATAAATGGTGTAGGTTCATGGTATATAAAAGAAGAAAAAATAACACGCAAGCCAGTCTGGGCCGCTTTTACTTGAGCGATCTCGAAATCAGCAACTCGATATCGACATTTTTCATCAATCAGATCTTTTAATTTCTTTATTGTCATAATTTTCTTTTTTAAGTTAGGGAACTGAGGGAAGAGAGGGATTCGAACCCTCAGGATGCTTCTGTTAGCTTTTCCGGAATAGCCCATCCTTTACACTTTACCGTCCAGGATTCTTCCCATTTACCGGGGAAGAATAATTTTTCCCCGGATCAACAAAACACAGAACAATCACACACCTAATTCCGCAAGCATCGCGATTAGGGCGACAATATTTGTAACATTATAGCGATCTTTCAACTTCTCGATTCTACTCTTCACAGCGGCCTCAGAAACATTAAGTTTAGACGCAACCTCCTTTGCTGTCTTGCCGGTTTTAAGTTCACGAATAGTTTCAACCTCGTAACTTTTCAACCCGATAGCCTTGCTGCAAATCTTTCCTCGCCCCGGGCAATAAGTTTTCAAGCAAGCAGAATTAAACGTGTCCGGAGTAATTTTCCCATTAACAAGATCCGGATCTCCATCCAAGCTTCCGAATTTACAAAACAACCATTGTTTAAATCCCGACTCAAAACCGATTATTCCAAATTGTGTCCGGATAAAGTCTTGACCTTCTTTATCCTCGAGATACATTTGTATAAAATTTCGTTTTTCCATACCGGGTAAATCTTCAAACTTAATTCGAGTACCGTTGTACATCGCATATATTTGCCCGTTCCGGGCAAATAATTCCGTTCCGGAGAATATTCCAGCCGGAAGATTGGCACTTTGGCCAAATTGTCGTAAATTTGTTTCCATAATGTAAGATTTTAATCCCGCTGAAAGTTGTCCAGACCATAAGCGGGATTTTTGGTTAATTAAAGGGTTGATACTTCTTTTTTAGCTTTTTCGGCCTTAACTTTCTCTTCTTTAGCAATAGCAATAGCGGCATCGAGAACTCTCTTGTTATTTGATTTACCGTTCATCGTGGCGTATATTGTCATGAAACTAATGCCTGTTTCCGTGAAGATCCTACGGGCATACCCCCGGGGAAGCCATTGTTTAATCTTTTTCAATTCTTCATTTTTCATACTTTTTACTGTTGTTTATATTATTACTTTATACTAACTTGCTAAAAGTTTAGCAAGACAAATATAAGGAATATATAACTAATAAAACAAATATTATTACAAATATTTTTGATTGTTTTTCCAAATGATTGACATAAAGAGACTTATAAAGGATTTAAAAATAACACAGGTTGAATTAGCTTCTATATTAGGATGTAAGCAAGGATATATCTCAAGAATAGCAAATAATAAAGAGGATATATCACCTAATATGCTCAAAAAATTAAAAGAAATTTATGGAGATATTGTTAATACCTATATTACAAATATTAGTAATAATAGTACAAATAAAATAGAGTTACATCAAGAGAATTATACATATATAACTCTACCAACAGATGTATGGGAAAAAATGAGTCAACTAATCGATACAGTAACTTCCCAACAGCGAACTATTGAAAGTTTATCGAAAAAAGTAAAGAGCGAGGATGTCCCCCGGGACGACGGTGCAATGCATGCCGCTGCAAGCGGATTTTCGGAAAAATGAGACCTAAATATTAATAAATAAAATCATGACTTCTGATTTCATCGAGTATTCTACCTATAAATTAGCTTATTTCTTCACCCCGGAAAAAGAAAGACCATGGAGCGGAGAAACAAAAAAGATAATTGAATATGAGTTTTTTATAACTTCCAATCCAGAATTAACAAATCTAAAAAAATTGCTGGAGAAAGAATTAAAGAGAGTCTCTAAATGGGAAAAATTATACTTAGAATCTGTTGAGTCTTGGAAGATCACAATTAAAAATTTAATCGACAATTTAGGACAAGAATGTACAAATAGATATTTACAACTAAAACCGAATGTTGATGAAAAACAAGTTACTTCTTGTAAAGATTTTACAGACCTAAATAAATATTTTCAACGAAGAAGAAATATTGAATATTGTTCTGACGAAGAGGTTGGATGTCTAGCTGTATTACTGACAGAAATACAAAGAAGAATCGAAAAACAGTTAGACTCTATTTCAAAAAATAGCCTACCCGAGTCTGACAAAGAAAATAAATTTGATTTTGTAGCCATCGATTTTGAACACGCAACACCAAATAAAGGAACCGTCTGTGCAGTAGGTATTGCATGCGTAAAAAACAAAAAGATTGTTGATACATATTACACACTTATCCAACCTCCAAATAATGAATATTTCAAATGGAATTCAATAATTCATGGCATTTTTCCTACAGACACAAAAGATTCACCATCATTTATAAATATTTGGCCCGAGATTAGAAAACGAATTATCAACAATACTATTATTGCACACGGAGCTACACATACTGATAAACATTGTTTAGAACAAGCAATGTCTTACTATAATATCACAGAAAATATAAATATTTCATGGATAGACACACAAACTTATTGTAATGCAAGCCTAGATATATTATGCAAGGCCTGTAACATTTCATTAGCTCATCATAATGCACTATCAGATGCCAAAGGATGTGCTGAAATATATTTGCGTATAATAGAAGGAACTTTCCCTTTTGATGTCATCCAGTCAATAAAATCATCACAACAAACTATCGCAGAATTTAAAGAAAATCATAGCCCCATACAACGAGAATTATTATTCCCTGAATTTGAAAATGTCCAAAATAAAAATAATCCATTTTACAAGAAAAAGGTGGTCATTTCGGGGAACTATGAACGTTGGCCCAATAGGGATGAACTAGGTATAGTATTAAAAGAACTAGGAGCTGATATTGATCGAAGTATAGGAAAATATACAAACATACTATGCGCAGGGTCGGACTGTGGTCCTGTTAAACTAAAAAAAATGCAGGAACTAATTGATGCAGGGAAAGACGCCAAAATATTAAGAGAGGATGAAATACTCAAACTTATTCAAGAAAGCGGATTTTCGGAACAATGAAAACTAATTATTAACCTAATATTATAAATATAGTTTGTTTTCATAAAAGGCTTTGGCTTGCTCTTTTTCAGCTTGATATGTCTTGGGATAGAAGTATTTCATAACAATGATAGAATGTTTGAAAAACAAATTTCTAATAAAGCAAAACGCATCTGGCGATTTACTGGAAAAACAGAAAGGAACACAAACAATCATCGCAACAAGCGCAAATGCTTCAAGAATGATAAAATAGGATACACAAATAGACAATGCCAATAATCGTTTCATAGTAGATTAAATATATAGAGTTCAACATAAACCAAAAATATAAACAACAGAAAAATGGAAAAGGACAAAAAAATAAACATATAGATAAAATACTTTTAACCTTATTAATAATATAACAAGCAAAACAATTTCCCCACCAAAATGAAAAGATTCGAAAATCCCGAAAAATAATAACACATTAACGGGTAATATATTACAAAGAAGTATAGAATCCGTTATTCTCCACCCGTTAACCAATAACAGTCTGATATGCAGGCTGTTATTTTTTTATATGCCCTTAGAGATGGGACTCATGTGTTATTTACAAACGTCGAATAATATTAAAACCTATCCCTGTAATTCGAGCAAGCTGACGATTCCTTACACCCGGATTTTGTTTTACCTCTCGCAAGATTCGTTTTTGTTCTACAACAGAAAATTCCGTCAACTTCTTGCCATTTAGTTTTTCTTCTATCAACACTTGCACCTCACCGTCATTCAATAAATAATTTTGATCAATATCCATACACTCTTCTTGCTCCCCTTCTCGCAGATAAGTTTGTATATCCACTTCACTATCAAAAAAAAGACTTAAGAAATTTGTCTCAACAAAAGAATTATCTTTATTAAAACACAAACGATAGCTACTCCATTTATAATCTGCAACACTCCTGCTCATTCCCGCTTTTACCGGATTATTCAGAATATATTTGAAACACCGCAATAAATACCCCTCTTCTTCTATTACTTCACTTTTAAAACGATCTTGAAAAAGATAACCTCGACGTCCATATTTACCATTGAACCACGTGGCATAGAGCGAAGCAATACGATGAACATGAAAACTAAGCTTGTTGCTCTCTACAATAAAATGTATGTGATTATCCATCAAACAATAGCAATATATCTTAAAAGATATACCGGCCTCTATTTTTAAAAGGTCTAAAAATTTCTGGCGATCGTCATCGTCTCGAAAAATCATAATTTGGTCTATACCGCGTTGAATAACATGGTAAATACCTGAAACCGAACGTTGACGAGCCTGTCTGGGCATAAGCAATGAAATTTAACTATATATTAAATTTAAGAAAAAAAACGAAATTTCCCAAATAGCACTTTTACCCCGTCCCTAAGTGCTACCTAAGTGCTATATAAAAATTTAGAATCTCGAGGGGAAATATAAAAATCATAATACGCCGTTGGACTTTTTTTAGTAATTTAGCCTCGACAAAACGTTGATTATGGCAAAAGAAAATCCGGAAGAGAATAAACAGTTAACGAAAAAAATAAGCCCGTATAAAATTATATATCCGATCATTATCGGGTTAGCTGTTGTCTCTTATATGTTATACAAGGAATTTGACCCGAAAGCTTTCGATGTGATCACTTTCACCTGGAGTACGATTTTCTGGCTTTTCGTGGCTTTTTTGTGTATGATCATTCGGGATCTGGGTTACGTAATCCGAATTCGCGTACTTTCGGGCGGCCGATTGAAATGGATCCAAGCCATACGGATTATTTTCTTATGGGAGTTTACCTCGGCTGTTACCCCTTCAGCTATCGGAGGAACAAGTTTGGCTATTCTATTCGTGCATAAAGAGGGAATAGGCGTAGGGAAAAGTTCGGCCATGGTCATGGCTACCTCCTTTTTAGACGAATTGTATTTCATCATCATGTTTCCGTTGATTCTGCTATTCGTCAACCACCAGGCTCTATGGTACATGCCGGATACGACCAAAACCGTTGCAGACAGTTTGATTCTCTTTGCCGTTATCGGTTATGGTATCAAATTAGCTTATTTGATCATTTTAAGCTACGGGCTATTTAAAAACCCAAGAGGTCTGAAGTTTCTGATCATGAAGCTTTTCAAATGGAGAATATTACGAAAATGGAGACACGATGCCAACGAAGCCGGAAGCGATATCATCCGCAACTCCATTGAATTGCGAAGAATGCCTTTCGGTTTCTGGTTAAAGACTTTCGGAGCTACCTTTTGCTCATGGACAGCCAGGTATTGGGTGGTAAATGCCATCTTAGTCGCTTTTTGGTTCGGGCGTTATGACTGGGCTCAACATTTTCTTATCTTCGCGAGACAACTCGTGATGTGGATCATGATGTTGGTGAGTCCCACTCCCGGGGGAAGCGGTTTCGCCGAATTCGTCTTTTCGAAGTATTTGGGGGAATTTCTTCCGAACGCGGGAGTCGCTATCGCGATGGCGATCTTATGGCGTCTGATTAGTTATTATCCTTATCTGTTTGTAGGCGTTTTTATTGTTCCCCGTTGGATAGCAAAAAACTTTGGTAAATCATCGAAAAAAGAAACCGTAAATTAAATGGATTATGGGATTTTTTAATCAACCGAAACCTAAACGCTTCGAGCTCAAACCCCGCTATTGGGATCCGGAAGCAGAAGCAAGAAAAGAGCGAGAGAAAAGGATGAGGGCCGAACTCGGTCTAAAAGAAGACGGTGAAGAGTATATCCCTGACGTAAGGGCCGGTTTTCAACGGGAATACGCCCGCAGGAAAGCCAACAGGCCTGCCAAGTCAATGAGCTATTCTTTACGGCTGTTTTTGATCCTGATCGTTATTCTACTGGTCATATTTTATTTGGCTACATACAAACTCGACTTGATTCTCAAACTATTTTAGTACTAAAAACAAACGAAATTTATGTCCGATATTATTCAACTCTTACCTGATTCCGTGGCCAATCAAATTGCTGCCGGAGAGGTTGTACAACGTCCGGCTTCCGTGGTTAAAGAACTAATGGAAAACGCCATCGATGCCGGAGCTACACAAATTCAGGTTATTTTGAAAAATGTAGGAAAAGCGCTTATTCAAGTCATTGACGACGGTAGCGGAATGTCACCAAGAGATGCCCGCATGGCATTCGAACGTCACGCTACGTCCAAAATCAAAACCGCAACGGATCTGTTCAATATCCGGACCATGGGATTCCGGGGAGAAGCCTTGGCTTCCATTGCCTCCGTATCCGAAGTGGAACTAAAAACGAAAAAAGAAGAGGAGGAATTGGGTACTTATCTTTTTATTGCCGATTCCGAACTAAAGAACCAGGAGAGCATCAATTGCAACAGGGGAACCAATCTTTCCGTGAAAAACTTATTTTACAACATTCCCGCCCGCCGCAAATTTTTAAAATCGGACACCACGGAGCTACGAAACATTACAACCGAATTTTTACGGATAGCCCTTACCGCTCCGCATATCGCATTCTCTTTAGTCAATAACGGGAATGAGATTTACAATTTCCCCATCTCCGGATTACGGCAACGCTTGGTCAACGCATTCGGTAAAACTATAAATCCCAAGTTAATCACGGTGGGTTGTGAAACCGGTTTTATCACGATCAACGGTTTCGTGTGTGCTCCACAACACTCCAGAAAGAGTTACGGGGAACAGTATTTTTTCGTGAACAACCGCTTCATGAAACACAACTATTTCCACAAAGCAGTGTTAGAAGCTTACTCCGGTTTAATCAGCCCGGATACGATTCCCTCCTATTTTCTCTATTTCACGATAGATCCCTCCATGATCGATATCAACATCCATCCGACAAAAACAGAAATAAAATTCCAGGATGAAAACGCTATTTTTCAAATCATCTTAGCTTGTGTAAAAGAGGCTTTGGGAAAATTCAACATTACCCCTACAATCGATTTCGACACGGAGGGAAAAGTCGATTTTTCACCGGAAACGACACCTATCATCCCCAAAGTACCGAAAGTAAGTTACAACCCCCATTACAATCCGTTCAATTATGCAACCTCCATTTCAAAAGAGGATTCCGATTTCGAGCGCCCCGCTTCTTCTCCCAAAGAATATACGCGTGAGCAAGCAAAAAAAGAACGGGTACCGGCTAATTGGGATGCCCTTTTTCAAGGATTAGAAGAAAAAGAAGAGGTCATACAAACAGAAATTCCGGAAATGGCCGTCAAGCAGGAAGAGCACGAGGGAGTGATCTCTTTTATCCAAATGAAAGGCCGTTATATCGTTACCCCGGTTCATTCGGGACTGATGTTCATAGATCAGAAAAGAGCCCATGAGCGGGTACTCTTCGAACGCTATCGCGAATCGTTGATACAACAGAAAGTATGCGGCCAGAAGAGTCTTTTTCCGGAAACGTTGGAACTATCAGCAGATGACTTCTTGCTGGTAAAAGAGATTCTCAACGACTTGAACGTATTAGGATTCGAATTAGGCGAATTCGGCAAAAATTGTTATGCCGTTTACACGACACCTCCCGATCTTTCACATGCACGGGGCAAAGAGGTCCTGATTAACTTAATCGAACACTACAAAAATACGGAAGGTTCCATACGCGAAAAAATGCAGGACCGGATCGCACTTTCATTGGCAAAAGCCGCAGCCTTAAACTACGATACAATATTGAACAAACAAGAGATGAACGACCTTTTCGATAGTCTTTTTGCCTGTACACATCCGAACTATACGGCCGACGGGAAAACCATCATTCACATTTTAAAAAATGAAGAGGTCATCCCTTGGTTCAGTAAATCATGATGATTGAGAGATATGACGATTGAGGGATTTAGAGATGGACGATTGCAGATTAAAAAGATTCCGAGATTAGGTGGTTTATTGAATGAAAAAAAGATGGACGACGGTAGATTGTAAATTAAAAAAGTTGTTTCAGATACGTTTCCGTTTCGGGATTGGTCGGACGCAAAAAATCAGAATCCACGATATTTCCTTCCGGATCGATTAAAATAAAACGAGGGATTCCGCGAATCAAATAAAAATCCATCAATTCCCGATTTTCTCCCATATGGAGCTCAATATCACACGTGTGTTTCTCCTTTAAAAAGCGTTCCCAAGTTCCTCTATCTTTATCACAGGATATAGAAACAAAAGCTATTTTTTTACCTTTGAATTTTTCTACCAACTTATCCCATGCCACACTTTCAATCCGACAAGGCGCTCCCCAGGTCGCCCATACGTTCAATAAAAGGTATTTCCCTCTAAAATCAAGGGAACGAACGATATTTCCATTTTGATCCGTATAGGTAAAATCCAAAGCGGGACACCCTTTTACAATCCGGGCGCATCGGTTATAAAAATCATAAAAATGTTTCCTAAGAGCAGAATCTTTAACATAATAATCATAAACAGCGACTATCTCTTCCGTATGTTCGTCAATACCGGAACCGACTAAATAATTGTAAGCAAAACGATCAATCAAATACTCTATCAATACCTTATTCTTCAAATTTTTTTTCACGTAATCAAATTGAGCCATAACCCGTTTATAAGCATCAAACTCCTGAATACGATAGGTACTGATCAAAGAGACCAAAGAAGCCATCCCTTCTTTATACTCCTTCAATGTCATTAATTTTTCATCTTCCCGAATCAAAGCCCTAATACAATCCATATAAGCCGTATCGGGTAGGAAATCTTTGTTTCCGGTACTCCAGGCATGGTATAAAGGATAATTTTCCAAAACGGTATAGGTCGTAAATTTTATCCTCTCTCGCTCCATTTTCGTAAATTCCGGATCAAAAGACATGGAATCCAAATGTTCACATTGGCTGGTGATATGATCTTTCAACTGATTTAAAAAATCTCTCTCCCCCAAAGCATAGTCAAGAGATCCTTCCTGAAATCTTCTGCTATTCAGATAAATATTCTTGGCAGCCCCATCCCCCTCAAAACGAACGTTTTGACGAACCTTATTCCCGTAAATAAAAATCGACAACGATTTTCCACTTTCGAAAAATAAAGGAATCCGATCCTTCCCGTACTTCAACACACCATACCCCAACTCGTTTAACACGATACGACCGTGTCCCTTATCATCCACGTCAACCCTGTATTCTGTAGTATCGACGGATAATACGAATCGATGTTCGTTAGTTCCAACAAGATTAAAATCAACAACAACCCTTTGATTTCTGGTACAAGATATGAATGACACCAACAATACAACTATTAACCCAAATTTCATCATTATCTATTCTACCTATTTTAGTTAGGCTAAATTAATAATAACCTCTTTTAACCTGCGTTAATATTTTGACTTTAACATTTCATTAACACATTCTATTTGTCGTTTAAAACAAATCCGGATAATTTTACATTTATACAAATAAGTTAGATTATGGATTCTATTGAAAAAACACAAGCTTTACAATATCACGCGACAGGACGTCCCGGAAAGATCGAGGTCATCCCGACAAAACCACATAGTACCCAACACGATTTATCATTGGCTTACTCCCCGGGAGTAGCGGAGCCTTGTCTCGAAATTCAAAAAAATCAGACGGAAGCGTACAAATACACGGCCAAAAGCAATTTAGTCGCCGTCATCTCCAACGGAACAGCCGTTTTAGGTTTAGGAGACATCGGAGCTCTATCCGGTAAACCCGTAATGGAAGGAAAAGGACTTTTATTTAAAATTTTTGCAGACATAGATGTTTTCGATATCGAGGTCGACACGAAAGAAGTGGATAAGTTCGTCGAAACGGTTAAAACCATAGCTCCGACTTTCGGCGGAATAAATTTAGAAGACATCAAAGCTCCCGAATGCTTTGAAATAGAGCGACGTTTAAAGGAAGAATTAGACATTCCCGTTATGCATGACGATCAGCATGGAACCGCTATCATATCGGCAGCCGGACTATTAAACGCCTTGGAACTTAACGGCAAAAAGATCGAGGAGATAAAAGTCGTTGTTAACGGTGCCGGAGCGGCTGCTATTTCTTGTGCCCGTCTTTATTTGACATTGGGAGTGAAGAAAGAGCATTTGATCATGTGTGACAGTAAAGGCGTTATCCGAAACGATAGAAAAGATTTAAACAGTGAAAAACAAGAGTTCGCTACAGACACGCCTCTACAAACTTTACAGGAAGCCTTAGTCGGAGCGGATTTATTTTTAGGTTTATCCGTGGCCGACATTTTGACAGAAGAAATGATTCAAAGCATGGGTAATGACCCTATCGTTTTTGCTTTGGCCAACCCCAATCCTGAAATCTCTTACGAGAAAGCCATACATAGTCGTCCGGACATTATTTTCGCGACAGGTCGTTCGGATTATCCCAATCAAATTAATAACGTATTGGGTTTCCCTTACATTTTCCGAGGGGCATTAGACGTTCAAGCCAAAGGAATAAACGAGGAGATGAAATTGGCGGCCGTTTATGCTTTAGCCCGATTAACCAAAGAACCCGTACCGGAAAAGGTTAAGATGGCCTATAACGATCCTTCCATCGCATTCGGCCGGAATTATATCATTCCAAAAGCCTTAGACGTCCGTTTGATCAGTCGTATTGCTCCGGCCGTAGCCCGGGCTGCCATAACATCCGGAATCGCCCGCAAGACAATTACCGATTGGGAAGCCTATCAGGAACAACTCGAGAAAAGAATCGGAGAGGATGACCGCCTTATGCGACGCATGACGGGAAAAGCCAAAACAGATCCCAAACGTATTGTCTTTGCAGAAGGTGCTGATATAAAAGTACTATTGGCCATACAGGAAATCGTTACGGAAAAAATAGCACATCCTATTCTTATCGGAAATACAACCGAAATTGAGAATTTAAAAAAACAGCTTCATCTGAAGATCGACGAATTAACGATTTTCGATCCGGCCGTAGAAAAAGAGAAGATAAGAGAATACACGCAAGCTTATTATAAGCTGAGGCAAAGAAAAGGGATCACCGCCGAACAGGCCGAAGAATTAATGCATAATTCGAATTTTATCGGATTGATGATGGTCGAATCCGGAGACGGGGACGGACTGATATCCGGCATTCACTCCGATTATCGCCATGTACTACGGGCTGCCAAAGACATCATCGGTTTACGGGAATGTTGCAAATACGCCGTGGGGATGCATATCGTTACCCATAAAAAAGGAACTTACTTTTTGGCGGATACCACCGTTAACAGCCATCCTTCTGCCGATACGTTAGAATCCGTCACCGTCCTCACCTACGAGGCCGTGAAACAATTTAACGTAGAACCTATTATTGCCGTAGCCTCTTACTCCAATTTCGGAGAATACCACTTGGGAAGTCCGGCACAAATACAAGAAGCCATCGAAGTTTTACATCGAAAATACCCGGAAATCATCGTGGACGGAGAAATGTCAGCTTCCGTTGCTTTCAATAAAGAGTTAAGAAAAAAGCGATATCCGTTCTCGCCATTAGCGGATAAAGATGTAAACACGATCATTTTCCCCAACCTGAGTTCCGGAAGTATCGCTTTGGGCATATTACAGGAATTAGGAAGCAACGAAATCATCGGCCCGGTACTCTTAGGATTGAAAAAGCCGGTACATATTCTGCAAATGGGGTGCAGCGTACGGGATATCGTATACATGACCACCCTTGCCGTAACAGACGCTCAAAAAGAAAAACCGGTAGATATGTGCAGACTCTAATCGTACGGTAGTTCGAAACGATTACCCGATTAAGTGATTAATTCACATCATCTCTTGATCACAGAAGTCTAAATGTTTCTTACCTTTGCAAAAAATATAACGTATAATCATCCGTTAAACGGAAATTTTAATTTATCGTATGAAAATAGCAATAGCATGTGACCATGCAGGTTACGAGTACAAGGAGAGATTAGTTAAATACCTTCGGGAGGAGGGACATGAAGTGAAAGATTTCGGGACTCACTCTTCCGAAAGTATGGATTACCCGGACACGGCACACCCGTTGGCCGTCAGCGTGGAATCCGGAGAATACGAAAAAGGAATTGTCCTGTGCGGAAGCGGAAACGGTATCTCCATGACAGTAAACAAGCACCAGGGAATCCGTTGTGCCCTATGCTGGAATATGGAATTGGCAGCTTTGGCGCGTCAACACAACAATGCCAATGTTTGCAGTATTCCGGCTCGTTTCATAGCCTACGAAGAGGCTCAAAACGTGATCGACACCTTCTTATCGACAGCCTTCGAAGGCGGAAGACATCAACGGAGAATAGATAAGATTCCGGTAAAATAAACACCATAAAAAACGGGTCCCGAAAACGAGACCCGTTTTATTCATTTATCAGACATCAAAGGATCAATTTATATCCTTTTCCGTGAACATTGATAATTTCCACAGAAGGATCTTTCTTCAAGTGTTTACGTAATTTGGTGATATAAACATCCATACTTCTTGCATTGAAATAGTTGTCATCCGCCCAAATGTTCTTCAAAGCAAAGTTTCTCTCCAATACTTTATTTACATTCAAGCATAACAAACGAAGTAATTCCGATTCTTTCGTGGTCAGTTTTTGCTCCTCTTCTCCATCAAACAAAGTTTGCTTCTTAGAGTTGAACGTCAACTTACCGATCTTAAAGATCTCTTGCTCATCTTCCGGTTTCAGACCGGTCGATCTTCTCAATACGGCCTCGATTCTCAAAAGCAACTCTTCCATGCTGAAAGGTTTACTCATGTAATCGTCAGCTCCTAATTTGAATCCTTCCAACACATCTTCTTTCATCGTTTTTGCCGTCAAGAAAATGATTGGAATCTCGCTATTAATTTGTCGTACGTCTTTTGCCAAAGTGAAACCGTCTTTCTTCGGCATCATCACGTCAAATATACAAATATCGAAAGGTTGATTTAAAAAAGTCTCGTAAGCGACTTCTCCATCCTCGCATAAAACGGTGTCAAAACCTTTAGCTCTTAAATACTCTTTAAGCAGCATGCCGAGGTTTGTGTCATCCTCTGCTAATAAAATTTTAATTTTCTCATCCATAGCTATGTTGTTTTAAATAATTCTCTATATCGTTTTAAATTCTCTGAAAAAATATACGAAATTAGAAAAATAAGGTTCTCTTTACCTTTTGTTTTTTTGATGTTAATGGTAAAATAATGTCAAAACAGCTCCCTTTATCCGGGGAACTTTCCACGTCAATGTTTCCTCCGTGTGCTTCCACGATCTTTTTCACGTACGAAAGGCCCAGCCCAAAACCTTTCACGTCATGCAAATTTCCTGTCGACACGCGATAAAAACGTTCAAAGATCAATTTTTGATCTTTCTTAGCAATTCCTATGCCATTATCAATCACACTAATAACAATCTCATGATTCCTATTTCGCGTATAGATTGAGATCTCCGGAGCCCGGATACAATACTTAATAGCATTGTCAACCAGATTAGAAATGACGTTCGTTATATGAACCTCATCGGCCAATACTTCGTCATTTTCAGCCTCCAGGTGACCGAACATTTTACCTCCTTTATCCTCCACCCGCAAGATAAATTTAGGTAACAAATCTTCTATAATGTCATTTATATTGATCTTTTTCAATTTTAACTTCATCCTCGTTTCCGTAAAAAGAGCGGTTTGCAATACCCGTTCCACCTGATAAGTCAAACGTTTACTCTCGTCCCGAATAATGGTAGCGACCCGGTCAATGGTTTCCGGCGTATTCGTTACAGCTCCGTCCTTCAACATCTGTGAAGCCAAAGAGATCGTCGCTATCGGGGTTTTAAATTCATGAGTCATATTGTTAATAAAGTCATTCTTTATTACCGATAGTTTTTTCTGACGAATAATAACCACTAAACAGAATACAGAACAAAACAACAAAGCGAATGTGATCAATATACTGGGTAACAACATCCACAAAGAACTCGCCGCATCTCCTGCCAAATCAGGAAACCTCAAATACAGTACCGTTCCTCCTTTTTCACCCGGGAAAATTCTCTTATCCCAATATCGATCCTGTTGGCTTAAAAAGTTTTTAGAGGCCAACACGAACTTTCCATTCTCTTTTATCCCGAACTCAAACGAGCTACGAATACCGTTATCGATCAGAGCATTTCCGATAAAACCGTACAAATCATTCACATCCATCCTGCCCTCTATCATTCGTTCCGGTTTATTCCCCTCCTCTACGACCAGCACGTAATCCTTTCCCAAACGTTCCTTAATCTGCTGTTGCAATTTTGCAAGAGAGGTCGATAAATTATCTTTGGTTACCTTACGACCTACAAAATCACTGACATCCTGCACATCCGAGTCATCATCAATCAAACTCAGTACAGAACTAAACATCAAATTAGGATCGTTCTTAGAAGCGATTTTCCGCTTCGGATCCACGTACATTCGAGTATCTTCTACACCATCCTCTGAACTTTTCAACAGATTGTTCCCCTCTGCAATGCGATTCATCTTCACTTTTCCCCGGATATAATCAACAACCTCATCCATCACTTTATTGACGGTATAATCAAACTGCTCTTTTTTTACTTCAAAGGCGGTCTGAAAATAGCTTGTCTGAAGCAGAATTAATCCAAATAACGAGAGACCAAACACAACACCCAATATGATAATCTGTTGTTTTCTCATACCACAAATTTAACAATTCAATTTTAACATTTCCTACTATTAACACAATTTAACCATATAACGTTTGCATGGCTAATTGTCTAAAAAAGCGTAGGTTGATCATTCTTTACCTGGTCCTTTTTTAGGTGTTTATAGGCCAGATCCGTCACTTCGCGTCCCCGGGGAGTTCTTTTCAGAAACCCCTCTTTAATCAGAAAAGGTTCATAGACCTCTTCTAACGTGCCGGGGTCTTCACTTACGGCAGTAGCTATGGTTGTCAATCCGACAGGACCTCCCTTAAACTTATCGATAATGGTCAGCAGAATTTTATTATCCATCTCATCCAAACCGAATTTATCGATATTCAAAGCTTCAAGAGCATATTGAGTGATCTCATGATCGATAACACCATTTCCTTTTACCATCGCAAAATCGCGTACTCTCCTCAACAGGGCATTCGCGATACGGGGTGTCCCTCGGCTTCTCGAAGCAATCTCTTTCGAAGCCTGGCTTGTTATCTTCACGTTCAGGATAGAAGCGGAACGTTCGATAATTCCCGTCAAAATATCCAGGTCGTAATATTCCAAATGACTGTTAATACCAAAGCGAGCACGCAAAGGGGCCGTCAGTAAACCGCTACGGGTAGTGGCTCCTATCAAGGTAAAAGGATTCAATTGTATTTGTACGGAACGGGCAGCCGGTCCTTTATCGATCATAATATCGATTTTAAAATCCTCCATGGCCGAATAGAGATACTCTTCCACGATAGGGCTCAACCGATGAATCTCGTCAATAAAAAGGACATCGTTCGTTTCCAAATTAGTCAGTAAGCCGGCTAAATCGCCCGGCTTATCCAGCACCGGTCCGGAGGTAATCTTTATTCCTACTCCCAACTCATTGGCAATAATGGCAGATAAAGTTGTCTTTCCCAACCCGGGAGGCCCATGTAATAAGACATGATCCAACGACTCGTCTCTCATTTTGGCCGCCTGTACAAAAATCTCTAAATTATCCACAATCTTTTTTTGTCCCTGGAAATCACGAAAGGTCAAGGGGCGTAACGCCTTCTCCAACTCTTTCTCACTTTCAGGAACATTCCCGCTTCTTATATCAAATCCAGCCATCTATTTTTTTTTACCTGTTTCAAAACCGAATCCCAGCCTAAAAGGATTCGTCGTTTTCTTTTTCGAGTCTCAAATGTATAAAAACTCCATCGCATATACAATGCGGGAAAGAATTAATCACGTTTACGAACAAAAAATGCCTTCAGTAAATCGGCGCATGCTTCGCCCAACACTCCGGCTACCACTTTGGTCTTCGGGTGAAGTATAGGGGGAGTCAGCCTTGCGTATCCCCGGTGCGGGTCCGATGCTCCATACACTAACTCTCCCAACTGAGCCCACGCTAAAGCCCCCCCGCACATAGTACATGGTTCCATCGTCACGTAAAGCGTACAGTCATTTAAATATTTTCCTCCTAACGAAGCGGTTGCCGATGTAATCGCCAACATTTCCGCATGAGCCGTCACATCATTCAATCTCTCGGTTTGATTATGGGCCCTGGCAATAATTTTATCCTTGCAAACAACAATCGCTCCCACGGGGATCTCCCCTTCCGACTGAGCAATATAGGCTTCTTCCAAAGCCTTTTTCATAAAAAATTCATGTTTATCCATCTGATGTATCGTATGAATAGCTAAAGTCTGCATTTTTTTCGAGACCTACAAATTTTCTCTCTCATTTCCCGACAAACCGACTCCCCGATAGCCTTTTCACTTTTTTTCTTTGTTTAAATTCATTTTATACATACCTTTATCATGACAATTACGTAAGAATATATCTAAACATAAATAATATGCAGACGATTGACAATTACAATTTTAAAAACAAAAGGGCGTTAATTCGAGTCGACTTTAACGTACCTATGAATGACAAATTCGAAATTACAGATGATACCCGCATGCGGGCTGCCATTCCAACGATAAAAAAAGTATTGGAAAAAGGAGGTTCTGTTATTCTCATGTCTCATTTGGGACGTCCGAAAAACGGACCGGAGGATAAGTTTTCTTTGAAACACATTCAAAAGCACTTAGAGGAGTTATTGCATACCCCTGTTAAATTCGCGGAAGATTGTGTCGGAGAACAAGCCCAAAAGATGGCAGCCGATTTAAAACCGGGAGAAGTACTTCTATTGGAAAACCTTCGTTTCCACAAAGAGGAAGAAAAAGGGGACAAACAATTTGCCAAAGAACTGGCCTCTTTAGGAGACGTATGGATCAACGACGCCTTCGGAACCGCCCACCGGGCCCATGCCTCTACTGCCGTGATCGCCGAATTTTTCCCGAACGACAAACTTTTCGGTTATGTCATGAAAGGAGAATTAGAAAGCGTGGATAAAGTAATGCACAATCCGACCCGTCCTTTTACAGCCATCATGGGAGGTTCGAAAGTATCCTCTAAAATCGATATCATCATGAATCTGATGGACAAGGTGGATAACCTGATTTTGGGCGGTGGTATGACTTATACTTTTAAAAAAGCATTGGGTGGTCATATCGGAAATTCGATTTGCGAAGAAGATAAACTGGATTTAGCCCTCGATATCCTAAAAATCGCCAAAGAAAAGGGGGTTAATTTAGTGCTTTCCAACCAAACATTAGCCGCCGACGCTTTCAGTCAGGACGCCCACACTCAAATTGTAGACCCCATGAATATCCCGGACGGCTGGGAAGGTTTGGACATCGGCCCGGAAACCCGAAAGGAATTTGCAAAAATCATCGAAAATTCAAAAACCATTCTTTGGAACGGTCCCGTAGGCGTGTTTGAGATCCCCAAATTTGCCGAAGGAACAAAAGCCATCGCCGAAGCCATCGTGAAAGCAACCGAAAAAGGGGCCTTCTCGCTTATCGGCGGAGGAGACTCGGTCGCAGCCATCAACCAATTCGGTTTAGCCGACAAAGTCAGCTACGTCTCTACGGGAGGTGGTGCATTGCTCGAATATATCGAGGGCAAAAAGCTCCCCGGAATCACGGCTATCCGGGAAGAATAATACAGGAAGCACATATACAAAAAGGTATTGTCTTATTTATTCTACAGACAATACCTTTTGTTCTTTTTTAATATGTTGCTTTTTTATATTTTTGCGACATGGAATTAAATTTTAGTATTAAAGAGATTTTTACGGCCTTTATGGTATTGTTTGCCGTGATCGATATCACCGGTTCCGCTCCTATAATCATGAATCTAAATAGTAGCGGGAATAAGGTCAATGCGGAAAAAGCAACCGGAATTTCTTTAGCTATTTTTATCACGTTTCTCTTTGCCGGCGACGCCCTATTAAAACTATTCAATATCGATATCTCTTCCTTCGCCATAGCCGGAGCTTTGGTACTTTTTGTATTAGCGATCGAAATGACTTTTAATATCGAGGTTTTCCGCAATAATGGTCCGGGAGGTTCCGCAACCATCGTTCCCGTGGTCTTTCCTTTGGTTGCGGGAGCTGGAGCTCTCACGACGACCTTATCTCTCCGTGCGGAATGTCATGTCGTTAACATCATCATAGCCATTATTTTAAACATGGCAGTAGTTTATATCGTATTAAAAAACGTCTCTTTGGTGGAACGTTTGATCGGAAAAGGAGGAGTGTACGTATTACGTAAATTTTTCGGTATCATATTATTGGCTATGGCCGTCAAATTATTCACGACCAACTTGACAAGCCTACTTAACTCCTTTTCCTGATTAACCATTGTTATCTTCCCCGGACGATTGTCCGATAATGCTCCCATCTTTCAGTGAATCGACTGTAAGTACATTATTCTACCATACCTATCCATCATTGTAACAGCCTTTATTCAGACAGGCAATATTCCTGTATTTTCGAAATCGAATTTTTAATTGCACATTTTATTTGTTTATTACTAAATACTATCTAATTTTGCACCCGATTAAACAATCGATTTTGGTGTCACCTTTCGTTTTACGGAAGGTGGTGAAAAGGGAATCAGGTGAGAATCCTGAACAGACCCGCTGCTGTAAGCTCCACCGAAATTTTCGAACAATACTCACATCCACTGTTTCGACACGAAATGGGAAGGGCGTTTGAAAACGGAGTAAGTCAGAAGACCTGCCAATATCGTTATAATCTGAAGCTTTCTGGGAGTAGAGCTTGGATATAAACGTGAACATTATCCGATTTATTCTTTACGACAAAAGAGTAACTTCGTTATTTGTACCGCAGGATATTCTCCAGAAGGCTGTTTATTACTTTAATGACAGCTAAAAATGAATTATTCGCATCTTATAGCTCTGAATTTATGGTTGTTGATGACACCGGGAATTTATGCCCAACAGCAGGACACAACTAAAATGTATCATATAAAGGAAGCCGTTGTTTCCGCCAAGCAGATACAAAAAGAGATCATTCCCGTCCAAATTTTATCCGGAGCTACTTTACAAAAATTAAGCGTCCACTCTGTCGCTGATGCTTTACGCTATTTTTCCGGAGTACAAATTAAAGATTACGGGGGAATCGGAGGGTTGAAAACCGTTAATATCCGGAGTATGGGTACTCAACACGTCGGAGTTTTCTATGACGGGATCGAGTTGGGAAATGCCCAAAACGGAATTATCGATTTAGGACGTTTTTCGTTGGACAATATGGAGTCCATTTCATTATACAACGGACAACGAAGCGCCATTTTCCAATCGGCCAAAGACTTCGGTTCAGCCGGATCCATTTATATGGTCTCCAGGATCCCCCGATTCAATCCGGAGAAAAAATACAATGCCAAATTTACCTTTAAGACCGGTTCCTTCGGGTTGGCCAATCCCTCCTTTCTGCTGGAAAACCGACTCGGTAAAAATATCGACGGTTCATTAAGCGCAGAATACATGTATACCAACGGAAAATACAAATTCAGTTACCGGAAGAAAAACGGTTACGATACCACTGAAATACGTAAGAACGGGGATGTATACGCCATTCGAGCAGAATACGGTCTTTTCGGCAAGCTCAAAGAGGGAGAATGGAAAGCAAAAACTTATTTCTATCATTCGGAAAGAGGATATCCCGGAGCCTCGGTACGTGAAGAGCCCGGGAAATTTAAAAATCAGGATCGACAATGGGATTCCAATTTTTTTCTACAAGGCTCCTTTAAAAAGTACTTCAACCGTTACAGCATGCTTATCAACGGCAAATACGCTTACGATTACCTGCATTATCTTTCCGATCCCCGCTTGGACGCTTCTACGATGTATGTAAACAACCACTATCGCCAACAAGAGGTATATCTTTCTTCCGCCAACCTGTTCAACGTTCTTCCCGGATGGAATCTAAATTTATCTGCCGATTTCCAATGGAATAAATTGAATGCAGACCTCGTCGATTTTGTCTATCCTACCCGTTACACGGGCTTAATCGCACTGGCTACGGCTATTAATTTCCAGCGTTTGAACATACAGGCAAGTCTACTGGGTACCTTCGTCAATGATAAAACTCGCGTTACAAATGCAGCTGCAGACAGTAAACAAAAGTATACCCCCACCATTGTCCTTTCCTGGCAACCCTGGGAGGAAAAAGATTTGAATTTCAGGGCATTTTACAAACGAATATTCAGGATGCCCACCCTGAATGATCTGTATTATACCTTTATCGGGAACAAAAATCTGGCTCCGGAATACACGATCCAATACGATTTCGGTATCACCTATGCCCGCCAGTTTACCTCTTCGGCACTAAAAAGTTTAGAAATTCAAGTCGACGGCTACTATAACGAAGTAACCGATAAAATCATCGCCATTCCGACCTCCAACCAATTTCGCTGGACAATGATCAATTTGGGAGAGGTCGAAATTCGAGGAGTGGATGTTGCCTTACAATCGCATTGGAATTTCAAACGTCATTGGTTGCTCGATACCCGAATAAACTATACCTACCAGAAGGCTCAGGATTTCAGTAAACCGGGAAGTCCTTTTTACGGAGATCAGATCCCCTATATTCCCTGGCATGGCGGATCCGCAATCCTGAACGGCAGTTATAAAAGCTGGGATTTGAACTACAGCTTCATCTATACCGGAAAACGTTACGAATCGAGCGCCAATATTCCTGAAAACAAAGCCAAAGAGTGGTATACAAACGACCTTTCGGCTTCCAAGACATTTCTGTGGAAGAAGGCAAAAATCCGATTGACGGCAGAAATCAATAACCTGCTGAATCAACAATACGAGGTCGTGGAGTGTTATCCCATGCCGGGTACCAACGTAAAGTTTACGATCAATATAGAAATCTGATACAAATAAACCTTTAATCTTTTAAAGTATGATCAAACTAAAAATTCATGTAGGTATACTCTTTCTGGTAGGAAGCTTTATATTCTCTTCCTGCCGGAACGATGATGAAGAGATCATCTCTTCGGTTATCACCCAAGTAGCGCCGAGCGATTCGGTCTCCGGTCCCATTAAGGGATTCTTTCTGTTGAACGAAGGAAATATGGGCAGCAATAAAGCCACTTTGGACTACTTCGACTACACGACCGGAAAATACCATAAAAATATCTTTCCGGAAAGAAATCCTTCGGTTGTCAAAGAACTCGGAGACGTAGGAAACGACATTCAAATTTACGGAAACAAATTATACGCAGTTATCAATGCCTCCAATCTGGTGGAAGTCATGGATGTCAATACGGCCAAGCATATCGGAACAATTTCTATTCCGAATTGCCGATACATCGTATTCGACAAAGGATACGCTTATGTCAGCTCTTATGCCGGAAAAATAGAAATAGATCCCAACGCCCGGTTAGGGTATGTAGCCAAAGTGGATACGGCTACCCTGCAAATACTCGACTCCTGTTCCGTGGGGTATCAACCGGAAGAGATGGTTATTGCCGGAAATAAACTATACGCAGCCAACTCCGGAGGGTATCGCGTTCCCAACTACGACAATACGGTATCGGTCATCGACCTGAACAGTTTTAAAGAGATTAAAAAAATTCCGGTAGCCATCAACCTCCACCGGATGAAAATCGACCGGAATGCCAATATCTATGTTACCTCCCGGGGAGACTATAAAAACATACACTCCAACACCTATGTCATCGATCCGAGAAAAGACATCGTCACCGACGTTCTGAATTTCCCGGCAAGCGAGCTATACCTTTGCGGGGATTCGCTTTACGCCTACAGCACGGAATACAGCAAAATCACCGAAAAGAACACGGTCACCTACGCCATATACAATACCAAAACAAAACGTATCGTAACCAGAAACTTTATCAAGGACGGAACGGAACTATCGATAGAGGTCCCCTACTCTTTGGCCGTAGATCCGAGAACCAGAGAGATATACATTTCTGATGCCAAAGGCTATGTCACCCCGGGCACTCTTTATTGTTTCACCCCGGACGGAAAGAAAAAATGGGAAGTGACCACAGGAGATATTCCGGCACACCTTGTTTTTACCACAAAACCATTGAAAGATTTAAAATAAAAAATCGCTCATTATGAAAAAAAACAAATTCTTACTTATCATCTTGTTATGGGGCCTTTTCCTCGGAACCCTTCAATCCTGTTCCGACGACGATAAGGTACATATCGGTTCTCCTGACGTGACTTTCAATAACGGAAGTGGAGAATATAAAGTCAAAATCGGTAAAGAGATCACGTTAAAAGCAAAAATAAAAGATGCCGTAAATCCTGTCTATTCCTGGAAGATAAACGGTGAGATCGTCTCCACCGATACGACATTCCTGTTCTTCGGCAAGCAAATCGGCGAGAGCTTTGTTAACTTTCGATTGGATGCGGATAACGGAAGTATAGAAAAACAGGTAAAAATCTCCGTCGTTGAGAAAGCCCTTCCCGTGGTCTCCATCAACGGTTCCCTTGCCCCGTTTGCCGGGATCGATTATCCGATAGCTCCCGCGGTAGAGAACAGTGAAGGTGCCAGTTATCTCTGGCGAGTAGACGGAAAAGTATCCGGTACGGACAGCGTACTCATCTTCAATCAACCCGAAGCAGGAGAATACCAATTGGCTTTGACCGTAAAAAATGAAGACGGAGAGGCCGTTTACATCAATAAAGTGATGGTCTTATCCGTCATAGAAGCACAATTGATCTTTAGCGACGGCCGTTACCGGATTCCCACGGATAACCGGATTCCCAAATTTACAGTTCCTCAAGGGAGAAAATTAGTTTTATCTCCGACCACATTCGGTATTTCCCCCAACGCCGTTTATGAATGGAGCGTGGACGGAACCGTACAAAACGAAAAATCGGTATTTTTCACTTTTGAACCTACGCAACAGAAAACCTATCGCCTTAAAGTATCTGTAAAAGAGGGGGGAAAAACAGTATTTGCAGAAGCCGATATTACCTGTACGGAACCGGAAGAGACCCATCGTCGGACGATCACCGCCTCAAGTTCCGCAAAGATAACCGACATTTTCGAATATATCCCCGCACCGAATCAATTCAATTCATACCAGATCGGTTCTACTTTCACCCAAGCTTTAAACGATGCCCGTTCCATACTTACCAACGAGAGTTACACCTTCCTCGGGGCTTACGGGGGATACATCGTCATGGGCTTCGACCATAGCGTGGAGAACAAAGAAGGCGAATATGATTTAGAAATTAATGGAAATGCTTTTTCCGGTAATTCCGAACCGGCTATCGTATGGGTCATGCAGGATGAAAACGGAGACGGATTGCCGAACGATACATGGTACGAATTGAAAGGAAGTGCTATCCCGGAACAGACTACCCGTCAATACGCCATTACCTACTACAAGCCCAAGGAAACTCGCACCAACGTGATTTGGGTCGACAATGAGGGAAAAACCGGAAGTGTGGATATCAATAGCTACCACTCCCAGGACTATTATTTTCCGATGTTTATCCAAGGGAACAGCTATACCCTATATGGTACCAAACTGGCTCCCCTTACCGAGAATGTCGGAGGAATCTGGTATAATCGGGATTACGAATGGGGATACGTGGATAACTACGGAACAAATAAGGATTGTTTCGACATCGGTAATGCCGTTCAACGCGACGGAACCCCTATAAAACTAAAATACATCGATTTTGTCATGGTACAAACCGGAATAAGTTCCAAAGCGGAAAACATCGGAGAACTTTCCACCGAGTGTTGTGCAGCCTACGATTATCACTTAAAGAATAAATGATCATGAATATGAAAAAATGGAATATAACAGGGTCGATTTTCATGCTCTTTGCCGTACTCGGAATCACGGGATGTAACGACAAGGACGATCCCTTTAACGGAATGGATAATTACATCACCTCTTTTATTTTGACACAGGGCAGTACCTCTTTAAAGGCAGAATTGATCAACGACAGTATCATCATCACAGCCCCCGCGGCTCTTTCACTGGAAGGAGCCAAAGCAGAACTGACTTTGAGCGAACGGGCACGTATTACACCCTCCCCGGAAGAGATCGACAAATGGGACGAACAAATGCTTTTTAAAGTCAATGCTTCGAACGGAGAACAAAGAGTCTATTACTATCTGGTAAAAAAAGAACAATCCGTACTGGAAGGAAGCATACAACTCACGACACAAGAGGAGGTAAATGCATTCGAAACAAACGGAATCACGGCAATCAACGGAAATCTGATCATTGCATCGACTTCCGGCGAAGACTCGATCACCTCTTTAGTTCCGTTACATAACCTTCGGGAGATACGATACGATTTGATCGTCAATGACCGGTATACCGGAAAAGATCTGTTAGGATTAGAGAATTTGGAGAAAGTGGGAGGAGTCTCGATCCAGGCAGGCAAGAACCTCGAACTGATAGAGTTTCCGCACCTGATTTCCGTGGGAAAAGACTTTACGGTAAATCACGCGAAGGTAGAACAAATCGTGTGTCCCAAGTTAAACCGTATCGGACGTCATTTGAATGTTTCAGGAAATTTAGCTCAAACAGAGTTCCCCGCGTTGGAGGAAATAGAAGGAGGCCTGACCTATACCTCTTCAGGTTCTCTCTCTTTGATTCCGACTATCTATTTCCCTAATTTAGTCCGAATCGGAGACAACTTCTCCATCGAAAAACTGGAAAAGGTGGAGCGGATCGATCTACCCGCTTTAGAAAAGTGCGGAGGAATGTCTATTTTTGCCAATACTTCCAAGTCCATGCTTAAGATATTAAACACTCCCGCTTTAAAAGAGATTTCCGGGACACTGGATATCAGGTATTGTCAAATCCTCGAACTGGAGATGCCCGTACTGGAACAGGTTGCAGAGATCAAATTAAGAAATAACTCCATTCTTACATGCAAATTTCCTCTCCTCCGCGAAATAACCGGTAACCTAACCCTCGAAAGCTTGTCCCACCTGGAAAATTTAGACGGGTTCCCGGCTCTGGCATCGATCGGAGGCATATTCACGATTCAGTCCATAACCCATTTTGAAAAATTCGAAGCCCCGGCAACTTTAAAGAAAATCAACGAACTAAAGTTATCCAATCTGAATCATATAACCGAGATCCATATCAAAGGCTTGGACATCGCGACGCTCAACCTGTTGAACAAAACATTAGCCACCGCTAAAGTAATCGGAGACAAGGTATTCAACGGTATCCTTCGTCTGGAATGCACCTCCTCTATCTCCCAAACAGATAATCTCTTTCCCTTATTGGAAGGTATAGAAGAGATCGGAGGCTTGGATTTAAACGGATATGCCTTATACAACATCGACGCCCAAGGCATAACCAAAATCAACGGGGATCTTACTGCAAATACAAGTTCGCTTAAGACACTAAAATTCCCGCATCTGACAGAGGTATCCGGAAATTTTACCTTAAAGTCAAGCCTGAGTAGCTTAACCGAATTCGGAGTACCCTTGCTTACAAAGGTCGGAGCGAATTTGAAGATCAACAATTTCTCCAAAAACTTCGCCCTGAAAATACCGGCCTTAACAGCAGTAGGCGGAGACATGACCATCTCAACGGCCGACTATAGCAACTCTTTTGCCTCTATCGAAATGCCGGCTTTAATAAGCATTGGTAATAAACTGACACTGAACACGAGCAGCAGTTATTATACCAATAAGGCATTGACCCATCTGGACGGATTCTCTGCTCTTGCGAGCGTAAAAGAGGTCGAGATCACCAGTCAGGCAGCATTGGTATCATTTTTAGGCTTAAAACAGGCGATTCCGGGCATTTCCAGTTTAAAAACGGAGAAAAACAAGTACAATCCGACACTCGAAATGTTACAAAACGGCCAATGGACAGAACCCAACCAAAATTGAAGTTTAATTCGTAAATGAAAAAGAATATGCAACTGTTATCTATAAAAAGAGTTTTTTTCTTTTTGTTTATCCCGCTTCTCGTGACGAGTTGTAGCGACGACGAAAGTGATTTTACGGGAGGAGACAACTATATAACCTCCTTTCGTCTGAAACAAGGAGAAGCTTTACTGCACACGACAATTCACGGGGACAGCATCAAACTGGTCGTTCCCGAAAACTTTACTTTCGACGGCATTTCCGCCGCCATTACGACCAGTGAAAACGCTACCCTCTCTCCGTCCCTTTCGGAAGTACAGGCATGGAATATCAAACAGACGTTTACGGTTACTTCGTATAACGGGAGTAAACGTACCTATACTTATGTCGTAGAGAAGAGATCCGTCGCTCATGAAGGCAATGTCGTATTGGCAACCCAAGCCGACCTGGAAGCCTTCGCCGCACAGGACATAAATGAAGTAAACGGAAGTCTGACCATCGGAGAAGCAGAAGGCGAGGCAACCGTCACCTCTCTGGCTCCCTTGGCCAAACTTCGGAAAGTAAAATACGACCTCATCATCAACTCTACATACGGCGGGACGAATTTAGAAGGATTGGAAAATTTAGAATCGGTCGGGGCCATACGCATCAACAAAGGGACCGGACTGGAAGAGGTAAACCTCCCCCAATTAAAAGATATCGCCCAAACGTTATATGTAGAAAGCAGTCAGAGTAAGATCGCAACCATAAACTTTCCCAAGTTAACCAATATTGGGGGAAGTGTTACTTTGGGATCGCTCTCGACCTTGGAAACCCTTTCAGCACCTAAGGTGGAAAAGATTTGGGGTGCATTGAATCTATCTTCCGATCGTTCTTTGGTCGAATTGGATCTATCCTCGTTAAAAAGAGTCGACGGAGAGTTGAATCTTTCCGACATCAGTAAGATCACAAACGTGGACGGACTGAAAGCGCTGGAATTCATCGGTGGAAAATTCACTCTGGATAACCTATCGGCAGTGGAAAATTTAGACGGATTGAAAGCGCTCTCTTACGTGGGAGGAGATTTTTGGATGTACAGACTCCCGTTGATTACCCGCTTAAACGGGTTCTCCTCTCTTAAAGAGGTAAGAGGTACCTTAACTATTTACTCCGTGCCTTTTGAGTCATTCTCCGATTTCTCCTCATTAAAAAGAGTTCCCAGATTGGCTATCAAAAATAATGATGCCCTGAAAGATGTAAATATTTCGAATTTGGAAAATCTTACTTCAATGGAATTCGAAGGGATAAAAAATGAAGCGACCTTAACCGGTAAAGAAATTTTCCCGGGCTATATCAATGTCACCACATCCAATATCCTTATAAAAGGGATTAAAGAGGTCGACCGATTGAGGTATTACATCAATATACCGGATCAGGACAGGACATTGGATATTGAAAAAGTAAACGGCGATTTCACGTTATTGGTCTACGGCCTTACAGGAAGCTTTAATTTACCCCGGTTAACGGAAATCGGCGGAAAGCTGGATATCCAAATTCAGAATAAGATCACGCTCGATTTATCCGCTTTGAAAAAATTAGGAAGTTTAAAAGCAGAAGGAGTCAACGTCGACATCTTAGCACTCCCGGTATTGGAAACGGTAAAAGGTGATTTCAATATAACCACGGCAAACTATCAAAGCAATATGTCAGATGTTCAGGCTCCCAAACTGCAAAGCGTGGGCGGCATGTTTGCCTTATGCGGTTTCAGCTCTTATTACAGCAACAAATACATAACCGACCTAAACGGTTTCAGTTCCTTGAAGAGTGTAGGCAGTATTAAAATTCAACACAACATGATGTTGACCTCATTTAAAGGAATAGAAGGCGTCATCTCCTCTTTGGAAGCAGCCCAATGGAAGGTTTCCGGCAACGGATACGATCCGACTTACCAAGATATGGAAAATGGCTTATGGGATAAACCCTGATAGAAAAGTCCTGCCTGAAAAAACGGGCAGGACAATCACATTATATTTATCTATTTTTATATCTATGAAAATTCATACCCTATTCGTCGGTCTTATTCTTCTTTGTTTTTCCTGCAAAAACCAACCATCCGGTTCAAACGCAGCCGGGGCTCCGATCCCCCTGAAACACGCCGAGAATCTCGTGCTGTTCCCGATTGAAGACTACACGATAGCCCAACTGCGTAATCCCTGGGATACTACTAAAATATTACATACTTACATTTTGGTTCCGAAAGAGAAAAAAGTTCCGACTCATCTCCCGGAAGGAACCGTAGTGAAAATCCCGTTGTCTAAGGCGATCGTCTACTCTTCCGTCCATTGCAGCCTGCTTCGGCAATTGGGTTCAATAACAAGTATCGTCGGCGTTTGCGATCTCCAGTATATCAAAATACCGGAAATACAAGAAGGATGTTCCTCAGGGAAAATCGCCGATTTGGGAAGCAGCATGAATCCCGATATCGAAAAAATCATCGATATTCACCCGGATGCCATTTTACTCTCTCCTTTCGAAAATAGCGGCGGCTACGGACGAATTGAAAAATTGGACGTACCGGTCATCGAATGTGCCGATTACATGGAAACCTCTCCCTTGGGACGGGCGGAATGGATGCGCTTTTACGGATTACTATTCGGACAGGCAGCAACAGCAGACTCTCTCTTTTCAGCGGTAACAAAAGAGTATAAGCGATTATGTCAATTGGCCTTGACGGCACCGTCAAAACCCTCCGTTATCAGCGAACTAAGAAGCGGATCGGCCTGGTACGTGCCGGGTGGAAAAAGCACGATGGGACAACTGTATTCGGATGCCGGCGCCCGCTATCTATGGAGCGACGACCCCCGGAGCGGATCTGTTCCCCTGGCCTTCGAAGTTGTTTTCGACCAGGGACACGAGGCCGATTTTTGGCTGATAAAATACAATCAGCAAACAGACAAGACTCTTCGCGAATTAAAATCGGACTACGCTCCCTACGCCAAATTCAAAGCCTTCAAAGAGAAGAACGTGTACGGATGCAACACGGGTAAGGTCGCTTTTTACGAGGAGTCCCCCTTCCACCCCGAATTATTATTAAAAGACCTGATAAGTATTTTTCATCCTGAATTAGTGAAAGATTATCAAGCATATTATTTCCAAAAACTGACGGAATGAATACCTCACACATGACATCTCCCGGCCGAAAATTCGGAATATTACTAACAGGCACCATCCTGGTGTTGTTGTATGGTAATTTGATCATAGGTTCCGTCCATATACCCGTTGATGCCGTTTGGGACATCTTGTGCGGACAGGAAGTCGAAAAAGCGAGTTGGAGATTTATTATTTGGGAATCACGCGTTCCCCAATGTATTACGGCCCTATTATGCGGAGCGGCATTAGCGGCTTCCGGTTTGATGTTACAAACAGCCTTCAACAATCCTTTAGCCGGCCCTTCCATCTTAGGAATTACGACCGGATCCAGCTTGGGAGTCGCCCTTGTCATGTTATTGGGAGGAGGCATTATTTCAGCGGGCGCATTCAACTTATCCGGTTTTTTTTCCGTCATTCTGGGAGCTTTTATCGGTTCCATGGTAGTTATGGGAATGATTCTGTTTTTCTCTACACTGACGAAAAGCAATATCATGTTGTTAATTATCGGTATTATGATCGGCTATATAGCTTCTTCCGTCATTGCTCTGTTGAACTTTTTTGCCACGGCGGAAGGGGTACACTCTTATATTATATGGGGGATGGGAAATTTCGGCGGAGTATCTATGGAACAATTGCCCTTTTTCTCCGCTACCTGTCTCATCGGATTGCTCCTCTCCTTATCATTGACAAAACCCCTGAATGCCCTTCTGTTAGGCACTCGATATGCCGAGAACTTAGGTATAAACATCCGCCGTATCCGTCATATGCTACTGATCGCTACCGGGCTATTAACAGCAGTCACAACGGCCTTTTGCGGTCCTATCGCTTTTATCGGCTTAGCTGTTCCTCATGTCGCACGACTCCTGTTGGGCACCTCGAACCATAATTCTCTCCTTCCGAACACCATGCTGCTGGGAGGGGCCATTGCCCTATTATGTAATCTGATATGCGTATTACCGGGGGAATCGGGCATCATCCCGTTAAATGCCGTAACGCCGGTATTGGGAGCCCCCGTGATCATTTACGTCATCATTAAACAACGCAAGATCCAATACTTCAACTAATATGCAAAATAATCCCATCGTACGGTCGCGGGACCTGACCATCGGATACAGGAAAGGCCGGAAAGAGACGAATCCAATCCAGCAACACCTCTCTTTCGAACTCCATAGAGGAGAATTAGTTTGTCTGTTGGGACCCAACGGGGCCGGTAAATCCACGCTTTTACGTACACTCGCATCATTCCAACCCCCATTAACGGGAGAAGTGCAACTCGAAGGGAAACCTTTATCCGACTATTCGGAAAAAGAGCGTTCCCGAAAAATAGGGGTAGTACTCACGGACCGGACACAGGCCGGAGGATTGACCGTCTATGAATTAATCTCTTTAGGACGTCAACCGCATACCGGATTTTTCGGACGACTCCATGCACGTGACCACAAAATCATCGAAGAGGCTATGAGTTCCGTGGGGATAGAAAACAAATTCAATAATTACGTTGCCGAACTATCCGACGGAGAACGACAAAAAACGATGATAGCCAAAGCATTGGTCCAGGAATGTCCGGTAATTCTTTTAGATGAACCCACCGCTTTTTTAGACGTAACGAGCCGAATAGAGATCATGCAACTCCTGCATACCCTTGCTTACCGACAACAAAAAACGATTCTGTTATCCACCCATGATATAGAACAAGCCCTTATTCTGGCGGATCGGCTATGGTTGCTATCGAAAACGGAAGGATTACGTTGCGGGGTAACGGAAGACCTGATTTTCGATAACAGCATGGATACGCTATTCGACCGGGAAAAAATAAAATTCGACCTTACCCAGGGAAACTATTATCCGCCCATACGGGGAGATCGCCATATCATCGTCGAGGCGGAAGACGAAACCTTAAAACATTGGGCGATCAACGTTTTAAACAGAAACCATTACATATGCCTTTTCTATCCCTACCCTTCCACTCTTTACCCGATATTAAAACTAAAAACGGCCCGGGAGATGAGTTTTCTTCCCTCCGGGGGAGAAAAAATCCCCGTACACTCGTTCGAAGAATTGACCGATCTTTTAAAATCCCTACCCTAACTTAAACCTTCCCGAGAAACGATGGTCCTCTGCAGCACTCCGAAAACGTCCATCCCATGTCCCAAAAAATGAATTTTCATTTTCTTTACCGAGGCTTTTTCATACCCGTAAAAAATCTATCTTTGTAAAATAAACCAAACGAAATCTCCGGAAAACATCGGGTATAACCCGGATAATATCGAATTCATGAAAGAAAGTTTATTTATTCCGTTATTATTGACTTTACTTGCAGGATTGGCAACCGGTATCGGTAGCCTGATCGCTTTTTTCACCCATCACACGAACAAACGTTTTCTCTCCTTTTCGCTGGGACTCTCCGCGGGAGTAATGATATACGTCTCTTTCGTGGAAATCTTCCAACAGGCGGAAACTTCCCTTACGGCCGAGTTAGGTTCAAAATACGGTATGACCATGACGGTCCTCTGCTTCTTCGCGGGAATGTCATTGATCGGTATCATCGATCGTCTGGTACCTTCCTTTGAAAATCCTCACGAAGTTCGTTCCGTAGAAAGTATGGATACCCCTCCCCCCAAGGATACAAAATTGATGCGCATGGGACTGATGACGGCCCTGGCCATCGGCATCCATAACTTCCCGGAAGGTATCGCTACTTTCACGGCTGCAGTGGAAAGCCCGACTTTAGGAATTGCAATAGCCGTCGCTATCGCCATCCACAATATCCCGGAAGGTATTGCCGTTTCTGTTCCTATTTACCATGCAACCGGAGATCGTAAAAAGGCATTTCGTTATTCCCTTCTGTCCGGCCTGGCGGAACCGACCGGTGCTCTTCTGGCTTATTTAGTACTCATGCCCTTTATGTCGCCCGTCCTGATGGGATGTATCTTCGCAGCCGTCGCAGGTATCATGGTCTTTATTTCCATAGATGAATTACTTCCTGCCGCCCGGGAATACGGAGAACACCACATCTCCATCTACGGACTTATCTCCGGAATGGGAATCATGGCTTTAAGTTTAATTTTATTGGCATAACCAAAAAGATATGGAACATACGCACGAACATCACCACCATAGAATCACCAGTCTAAATAAAGCTTTTATCATAGGGATCACGTTAAACACGGCTTTCGTGGTCGTTGAATTCGTTGCGGGATTCTGGTTTAATTCTTTGGGATTACTCTCGGATGCGGGACACAACTTAAGCGATGTCTTCAGTCTTGTATTGGCCATGCTGGCTTTCCGGCTTTCCCGCGTACAAGCCAATACCAAATACACGTACGGCTACAAAAAAAGCACGGTCTTAGCCTCCCTTTTAAATGCCGTCATCCTGTTGATTGCCGTAGGCTTCATCTTGGGAGAAAGCATCAACAAACTATTCCATCCTCAGCCGGTCGACGGAGACGCCGTCGCCTGGGTTGCCGGAGTCGGAGTAGTCATCAACGGGATCACGGCCTGGCTGTTTATGAAAGATAAAGAAAAGGACCTGAACGTAAAAGGAGCTTATCTACATATGGCAGCAGATGCCTTGGTCTCCATCGGTGTTTTGGTCTCCGGATTGATTATCGCCAACACGGGATGGAATATCATCGATCCGCTTATCGGGATCGGAATTGCCGTCATCATCGTTTATTCCACTTGGGGATTGCTGCGAGACAGTATTCGCTTGTCCTTAGACGGGGTTCCCGCCGGAACCGATTACAGACAGGTCGAAAAAACCATTGCCTCTGCCCGCGGGGTAAAAGGATTTCATCATTTGCATATCTGGGCTTTAAGCACGACCGAAACCGCTCTTACCGTACACGTCGTCATCGATGACATGTCCCAAATGGAAACCGTAAAATGCGATTTGAAACATGAATTGGAGCATATCGGCATTATTCATGCCACGTTGGAATTTGAAGCACCGGGATCTCATTGCAAGGATTGCCAAAAAGAATATTCAGACTAAAATGTTTCCCAAAAATGAAAACTTTATTAAATAAATATCATACAAAATTTTCCTATTCATACACACAAACAACTTAATATAAGTTTATTAACAATATATCTCACTTAGAATTATTGTTAAAAACAAAAATTACGATATATCCTATCTTATTTTTATTTACTTTCGTCATGCATTCGGTTCACGTTTGTGATTAATAGGGAATCCGGTGAAAATCCGGGACTATACCCGTAGCTGTAAGCTTTTTTTGTTTTTCGATCAAAAGATCCACTGTCGGGTAACCGATGGGAAGGAGGTCGAAAATAGCGAGTCAGAAGACCTGCCGATTGCGATATATCCGTAACTTTCGGGTGAAAAGCGAGGAGAAGGCTTGCCTATCGGACTATTCTCATTTTACCCAAGGTTATAGTAAATTTATTTATTCATTACTAAAACCTTTAAGAATGAACGAAAACAGCTCTTTTTCAAAAATTGTAAAACGCAACGGGGAGATTTGCGATTTTAAAGCGGAAAAAATCGAACAAGCGATTTTTAAAGCTACGCGAGCAACGGGAAACCCTCATCGTAAAACAGCACGCGAACTCTGCAACAAGGTGATTGAAATTCTAAAAACCGACACCCCGGAAGGAGTCATTCCCCACGTGGAGATCGTACAGGACACGGTTGAACAGGTACTCTTGCAACACGGAGATTTCAATTTATTGAAAATTTATCTGCTTTACCGGAAACAACATGAACAGATCCGGAATTCCAAGGTATTGCTTACCAATATCGAAGTGATGGACGATTACCTGACTTTAAGCGACTGGAAAGTAAAAGAGAGTGCCAATTCGTCCTATTCTCTACAAGGGTTAAACCAACATATCTCCACCCAGATCACGTCCAATTACTGGTTAAACAATCTCTATCCGGAGAGAATATCCGAAGCTCACAAAAGCGGGGCCCTTCATATTCACGATCTCGGATTTTTAAGCGTGTATTGTGTCGGATGGGATCTGAAAGACTTACTAACAGTCGGTTTCAGGGGAGTTGAGGGAAAAGCCCAAAGTAAACCGGCCAAACATTTCCGGACAGCTTTAGGACAAATTGTCAACTTTTTCTATACCATGCAGGGAGAAGCCGCCGGGGCTCAGGCCTTCTCCAATTTCGATACCTTCCTGGCCCCTTATATCCGCTACGATCAATTGGATTACAAACAGATAAAACAATGCTTACAGGAGTTTCTGTTTAACTTAAACGTACCGACACGAGTCGGCTTCCAAACCCCTTTTACCAACATTACCATGGACCTAACTGTTCCGGATTTCTTAAAAAACGAACCGATTGTTCACGGCGGAGAAATCAAGGAAGAAGTATACGGCGACTTCCAAGCGGAGGTCACTTTACTGAATAAAGCATTTGCCGAAGTAATGTACGAAGGTGATGCTTCCGGCAGTCTCTTCTCCTTCCCTATCCCGACCTACAATATCACTCCGGATTTTGATTGGAACAATCCCGAATACGAAGGGATATGGGAGATGACGGCCAAATACGGGATTCCCTATTTTTCCAATTTCGTGAATTCCGATATGAAACCGGACGATGTCCGCAGCATGTGCTGCCGTTTACGCTTGGATAAACGGGAATTGATGAAACGGGGAGGAGGACTGTTTGCTGCCAACCCGCTTACCGGGTCCGTGGGTGTCGTTACTATCAATCTGCCCCGTTTAGGTTATGAATCCGTATCGGAAGAAAACTTTTATCAACGTCTACGTTATTTGATGGAAATCGCTAAAGATAGCCTGGAGATCAAACGAAAAGTCATTGAACGTTATACCGAAAAAGGACTTTATCCCTACTCCAAATACTACCTCAGACACGTACACGAACGTTACGACTGTTTCTGGAAAAACCATTTCTCTACCATCGGGATAAACGGAATGAACGAATGCTGCCTCAACTTCTTAGGAGTACCTATCACCCATTCGGACGGAATAGAATTCGCTCAAAAAACAATGCTTTTCATGCGGGACATTTTAACCGAATTTCAGGAGGAGACCGGCAACATCTATAATTTGGAAGCCACTCCGGCAGAAAGTACCTCCTATCGTTTTGCTTTACTGGACACGGCCGCATATCCGGACATTATCGTGGCCAACCGGAAAGAATTCGAAAAAGGAGCACAACCTTATTACACGAATTCCACCCATTTACCGGTACATTTTACGGAAGACCTGTACGAAGCACTCGAACAACAGGATCAGCTTCAAACCCTTTATACCGGAGGAACCGTCTTCCACGTTTTTACCGGGGAACACCGGACTTCCGCCCAAGCCGCTAAAAACATGATACGGAAAGTAACTTCCGCATTCCGGTTACCCTATATCACGCTCTCGCCTTCCTTCAGCATATGTCCCTCCCACGGTTACATAGCCGGAGAACATTTTACCTGCCCCCAATGCGGAGCGAAGTCGGAAGTATACAGCAGGATCGTCGGCTACATGCGTCCAGTGAGTCAATGGAACAACGGAAAACGGGCCGAGTTTGACGACCGGAAACATTTTGACAACAGTATCACGGAAGAAATTGCGATATGCGAATCGGAGGATTGATTAAACAGAGCCTGATCGATTGGGAAGGGAGAGTGACCGCCGTTATATTTACCCAGGGATGCAATTTCCGGTGCGGTTATTGTCACAATCCCTCCCTTGTCCTACCGGAACTTTTTACGAATAATCAAAAATGGACGGAAGCGGAACTATTTTCGTTTCTGTCCAAACGCCGACAATGGTTGGACGGAGTTGTTATCTCCGGAGGCGAACCAACCCTTCAACCTGACCTTATTCTTTTTGTCCAAAAAATAAAAAAGTTAGGGTTCGACATAAAATTGGACACGAACGGGAGCAATCCCGACCTTCTCCGAGAACTTATTGCCGGGAAACGGATCGACGCAATTGCCATGGACATAAAATCCGCGTTAAACCTAACTGCCTACCGGAAAATAAGCCCCAATATAAGTTCCGAATTGCTGGACAAAATAAAAGAGTCTATTCGTATCATTCGGGCTTCAGGTATAGAGTATCTTTTTCGGACAACCGTTATTCCGGGTTTACAAACGGAAAAGGAACTGGAAAATGTAAAAAAGGAGTTCGAAAAAGATCCTTTTCTTTTACAGGAGTTCCGGAATGGGGATATCTTAAAAAATTACTTATTGCAATTGAATTCCTAACTTCCGGAAGTTCTTGTGCAATCCAAAAAGCACCAGAATATCTCTTCTTTCAAGTATCAGATCACTTGGCAGCTCGGGAAGAACCGTAGGCTTATCCTCTTTTTCCTGCAAACGTTTCAGGGTTATCAATTTCAAACCGAACTCCCGCTCGAAATCCACATCGCCTAATTTACGACCGACGAATCCGGCAGGAACTTCCCATTCGATAATCACGTGATCGGTATCGACCACGTAAGAATCGATGGTCGTTGCCAACTCTACCTTCAGGGCAAAAAAATCGGCATATTCCCACTCCGGATTGATAATCTCCGTAATACCCATCGTCTCCATAATCGTTTTGTGAACCTCCGACATGGCTCTGGCAACGATACGCTTGACTGCAAATTGTTTCAACAGGGCAAGTACGTACAAAGAGGTACCGAAATCCTTACCGATGACCACAAACACGATATCCACATCTTTCAAAGGTAGAGATCCCAAAGCCTGTTCGCTCCGGACGTCCAAGGCAATGGTCGTCGTAATGCTGTCCTTGTACTGATTGATTTTATTCAAATCGTTGTCAACTCCGATCACCTCATGTCCCAAAGCCGTCAAACGCTGTGACAAAGCCAGTCCAAAATGTCCTAAACCGATAACAATGCACTTCATATCATTCAAACATTAACTTCATTCATACTTATAATATCACCGTATCGTCCGCATACCTGTACAACTTCTCCTGCCGCTGCTTGACAACACCCGATAACAACGTGATCAATCCTACCCGCCCCACGAACATCGTGAGACTAATGATTATTTTTCCCGCATCACTCATAGCCGGGGTAAAATTCAACGAAAGCCCTACCGTTCCCAAAGCAGAAAAAACTTCAAATACGATTTGAACGAACCTCCCCTGAGGTTCCAGTATCGAAAGCAGCATAACGGCCAAAGCCGTCCACGCCAAAGACAAAAAGATAATCGCCTGAGCCCGATTCACATTTAAACGGGTTAATTGTCTCTTACCGATCTCCACCCTATCTTCTCCCCGGAGAATAGCGATAACATTCTTTAAAGCGATAACGAAGGTAGTCGTTTTTATTCCCCCGCCCGTAGACATCGGAGAGGCTCCGATCCACATCAATAAGATAAATAGAAAAATCGTAGCCTGATGTAACGCAGCCATATCCACATTATTAAATCCTGCCGTTCGAGTCGTCACGGAAGCCATAAACGAGGTAGCCAACTTTCCTTGCCAGGATAGACCTTCCAGGGTATTACCATCTTCAAAAAACAAAAAGAACACCATTCCCAACACCAATAAGACCAAGGTTGTCGGCAACACGATCCGAGTAGTGGTGCTCACGATATGAGCCCTATACTCAACTTTTCGTTTTCCATGAAACAAATACACTAAAAAACACCGTATCTTATATTTAAAATAACTTCCGTAATTAAACAATATAGGAAATCCCAGGCCGCCGAAAACGATCAGAAGACCTAACCAAACTTGTAATCCATAAACATTTCGAACCAAAGGATCATACAAATTTCCGGGCAAAGTAGAAAAACCAGCGTTACAAAATGCCGAAACGGCATGGAAAAGGGAAAAGAAAAACTTATCCTGAATTCCTTCCACATCCTGAATTTGCAGATAGACTATATACACCCCGACAGCCTCTATCAGTAAGGTTGTCGTTACCGTGTAAAACAAGGTTCTGAAAATATTATTCAGGGAAGATTCGTTCAACAAGTTTTTAAGAGCTAACTGATCCCGGAACGTCGTTTTCCCCAAAAAGGACATGGCGAAGAAACTGGTAAACGTCATCACCCCGATCCCGCCTAACTGAATCAACAATAAAAGGATCACATCCCCTGTCGGGGTAAAAACTTTTGCCGTATCAAGTACCGTCAATCCCGTTACGCACACCGCACTTGTCGCCGTAAAAAGGGCATCGATAAAACTGATTTTCTCGTAAGTAGCCGTGGGTAGTTTCAACAAGAAGGTCCCGATCAAAATCAACATCAGAAAACTGATAACGAACATCATTTCGGGACGGACATTACTTTTGAGCACGACAAAGAACTCTTTTGAAAGATAGATCGTGCTCAGAATCAAAACGACCGTATAGGTTACGATTCGATTCAACCGATACAGTACCGGATTCCGCGTTATCACCTCAGGGATCGAAAACCGGTATTCGGCAATAATCAAACCAAGTAAAACAATCAAAAAAAAGACCTCTAACCAGAAGCCTTTTTCTTCCCGCAACAATTTAAAATTAAGGAGGAACCGGATGGTAAGAAAAATAAAAAAGAGATTGGTTATCCCCTTATACATGCTATAAATCTCCTCCTGATACGCCGAAGCTCCCTTAAAACCGAATTTATAAACGACTAAAAAGATAGCCACAAATGAAGCCATAAACAACACGACACGCCCCGCTCCCTCCAAAATCGTTTTTGTTATCCGGTAAAATTTTCTAAATTGATATTGTATTTCCGTTGAAAACATAACTCCTATTTTCAGCAAGAATAAACGTTATTAAAATCTCTTTAGTTTCATTCTTTTCTGCGAAATTCGATCCCTGCTTCCAAATGTAACCATTTGTTTCGATTTGACCAAGTAGTTTTTCATGTTTGAACAGGCAAGGCCGAAAACCCGATAGATAGAACGGCGCCCGGCCCCTTAGACCCTTCCCGTATACCGTGATTTATTTCATAAACACGAAATAGACGGCCAAAACGAGACAGATACAGGCCGCCAAATGATTCCATTGAAAGGTAACACCTTTGAAGAATAGCATAGAAAAAAGGATAAATATCGCCAATGTGATTACCTCTTGAATAACCTTTAACTGCATCAACGAAAAAGGACCGCCATTCCCTTCAAAACCGATCCGGTTGGCTGGAACCTGAGCACAATACTCGAAAAAAGCAATCGCCCATGAAAAGAGGATTACGCCGATAAGCGGCCAATGACTAATTATTTTTGTCTCTTGCAATTTCAAGTGTCCGTACCAGGCAAAAGTCATAAACATATTAGACACCAAAAGTAATCCGATCGTATAAACCCCTTTCATTTTCTTCTTGTTAACACATTTATATTCTCGACATATAGACGATAATCTCCCTCAAAGCAGCACAAAAATATAAATTTTATTACCTTTGTTGATAATGATTGGGAGCAAAGTTCATTTTTAATCGCCATTTGTCATGAAAGCCAATAAAATTCAAAAAATCGAGATACGGAATGTCTGGGGGAAATACAATTTCCGATGGGAAAACCTCAATCCGGATGTTAACATTCTGACCGGAATCAACGGTAGCGGGAAAACTACCTTTTTCAACGTAATGGACGCATTACTATCCGCAGACGTGAAGAGGCTGAGAAATTACAATATCGAGGCGGAAATCATCATCGACGACATTGCCATTCTCTACAATCGCCAAACGACGCCAAACGAGATCAAACAAAAATTATCCGGATTCAACTACATGAAAATAAGCACCTTCGATGTTCCATTGAAGGACCGCCGAAAAATGGGAAAAGAAGATAGCCCGTTATTAAGCGAATTGAAAGAGATTGTTTACAGCGTAGGAGAGAATAATGCTTCTTTTTCGGATTACCGGCTAAAAGCGACCAATTTCCCCGAACAAGCGGAAGAGATAAATACCCGGATCCGGCATTTTTATGACACGGTCAACCACCTTTTTGCAGGAACGGGGAAGACCATAGAGATCGATCCCATGACCAATCAGCTGATCTTCAAAGACGGCAAAGAGACCATCCACCTTCATAAACTCTCTTCCGGAGAAAAGCAACTATTGATTATTCTATTGCGTGTTTTCCTGATGGACGGACAACCTTACGTGCTATTGATGGACGAGCCGGAAATCTCCCTTCATATCGAATGGCAATACCGGCTGTTCGAAGAGATACAAAAATTAAATCCCTGTTGTCAAATCATTACGTCTACCCATTCGCCCAGCTTGTTCGGCGACGGATGGGGAGATAAACTGGTATTTATTGAGGACCTGATCGCTCAATAAAAATCATGGAAAACCACCTAAAGCATTAATTTACATGTTCCCTACTGTCGATATTAATAAAGAGAAATATTATTATCATGCGGCCAAACGTTTTATGATGGATGCACAAATGTTACGCTGTCGAGCCGCCATACATGTTGAAGATAAAGATGATATCCTGTTTTGGAGTAAAATATTCAATCATTTTCGTCCCCGGGACCGTTTTCACTTCATCGCAGGCTCCCGAAACGAAAGGGGAAACGAAACGAAAGGAGTAACTCAATGCTTGAAATACCTGAAATTTTTAGGACCCAAATTTTTTATCTGCATCGATAGTGACTACCGCTACTTACTGCAAGAACGGGAAATGAGCATAAAGCATTTTGTCTTTCAAACCTATACTTATTCTTTCGAAAACCACCATTGTTACGGAAAGGGATTAAATGAAATTTGCCAACGCATCACCACATTACCCAATACGATTTTTGATTTCGACCGATTCATAAAGGCATTTTCCCGTATTATTTACGAACTTTTCTTATGGCATCTCTATTTTCTCGTTGCAGATCCCAAACGTTTTCCAATTTCCGAATTCAACGAATTGATCACTCCCCGGTGGAGAGGTCCCCATCCGGACATCCGGCATAACGCCCAACGACTGCTTCAAGAACTACAACAACGTATCAGACAGAAAACAAATTATTTACACCGTAAATATCCCAAAGCCGATCTCGATATGCTAAAGGAAAAATACGAAAACTTAGGCTTAGTCCCGGAGAATACCTATTTTTTCGTCAGGGGACATAATGTTTACGATCTGATCTACTCTTTGCACAAAGAGGTCTGCAAAAAGATTTTACGATCAGCCCGGGAATCATCCGGCAAAGAGATTTCAAAAATCAATCTTTTCGGTTATAGAAACAGTATCGACGAACAATTGAAAAAAAATTTACATTTTGGGGCTTACCCGGCCATCCTGAAAATAGAAGAAGACATCCGCTCATTTTTCAACGAAGTCTACCAAACGTAAAACAGCACGATCATCCTTTCGTTCTTTTCCTAATTCGAAACGGACAATCACTTCCACCCTTCCTATCCCATCGACCTTTTTCCACCGGGGACCGTCGACGAGCAAACGGATGATTTCATCATTCACGGGATAAGAAAAACCATCAGCTATCCGTATACGGGAAGGTACGCCTTTTTGATTAATCTCGAAAGAGAGTCGGACCTCTCCGGTTTTATTTTCCTCTACCTCTTCCTTCGGGTATTTCAAATTCTTTTCCGCGTAGCGATTAAAACGGATGACATTTTCTGCCATAAGAGAGTCTCCTTTCGTTTTCTGCATTCCGGAATCAACTTTTACCGAACTCCCCATTACAGTCCTTTTCATTTTACTTTCTTTTGCCCTGATATTCTCAACGGCACGATCCATCTTCTCATCTTCTTTCTCCGTATTGACCGTATCTGCTCTTTCCGCATCGGCCATTATGACCGGCTTTACATTTTCTACCAAAGAATCCGGCTTCCTACTTCTCGACAACGCGACAGGATTCTCTATTTTTCCCCCCGGGACATCAGCCTTTTCGCCACCCTTGCTCAACATCACATTCTGTTCCGTCTCGTCGACCGGCCATAAAAAACACAATGCAATACCCGTAACGACAATGACTCCGGCAACGATTCCCCATACCCGTTGCCTAAAGTGATTCCCCACCGAAGCCCGGTCATCGAGTTGCCGTTCCAAACGTATCAAACCATCCATAGGATCGGAAATCTGCGACAATCCTTCCATCGCCTCATACAAAAAAGGATCGGACAAAGCATCTTTTTCCAGGCGATTAGCCGCCTGACCTTTCCGATTACTTCGAAGATACTCTTTTATGTCATTGCTCCCTGTCATAGAAACCCAAGCCTTTCCGATTTATACAAAGCTTCAAATTCCGTTTTCCGTTCTGAATAAAACTCTTCACGTTCTTAGAAGAGAATCCTGTTCGCATCTCCACTTCCTTATAGGAAAGTTCATCAAAAAAGAAGTGATTAATACAAATTCTCTGTTTTTCGGGTAACTCCTCCATACACTCCCGCACCGCTTTTTCCCGCTCTTCATTCTCTCCATCGAATTCAAGATGCAAATCTTCACAGAAATCCATAAACGAATGATCTAAATTTAAAGAAACATTCCATGTTTTTTTTCGCAACTCCATCAGACAATAATTCCTCGTACAGGTATAAAGCCAAGATTTAAAGACTTCTATTTTCGTACTTTTAGCTTTTTCCACCGTATTTTCGAACAACTGCATGACAGCATCTTGAGCATCCTCCGGCTTTTTGAGGTACTTTAACGCGACACCGTACACCAAAGGCATGTACCTCTTGTACAGATCGGTTAGATAAATAAGTTTCCCGCTCTTACAATACAGCTGTAAAAGTTCTTCATCACTTCTATATTTATCTACAGGAATCACGCTTACACACTCTTTTCCACAAATATATGAATAAAGTCGGAGTAATTCAACCCATCAGAATAAAATTGTCTCTTTTTACCCGATCTCGGTTCTTACGGGAGATTGAAGGTAAAAAGAGACAATTACAATATGCTAATGAATGAATAAATCTCCTTTCAACTCCGTCCGGGGAACATTTATTTGCGCCACACCGCAAGCATAAGCTCCTAATACATATTGCGCATAAGTAAAACACAACTCCTTCCGATTAAAATTAATCACCGTTACGGCATCCAATGTCGGGTCCGTAGTAAAACAATCATCCGGATTTTTAAAATGTGCTTTTAACAGGGTATTGATTGCTTTCTCCTTGGAATAATTTACAATGTCCTTCGGAGACAGCAGTTTTTGATTTTTCACATCATAATTAAAGGCATAAAAGTTAGTCATTCCGTGCGCTCCCCCCGTAAAAGTATAGACCGTTAAAAGAACGCTCACGTATTCGTCTGTCGCCATGAATACGCTATCGCCCGCAACCAACTCGTAACTCCATACCGGACGATTTGTCGTATCCGTTACAAAGGTATTAAAAAAATCGGTCGCATCTGCTTTCAAACTATCGATCAAACCGTTTAAACATTTCTGGATTTCTCCGTTCAAAACCTCACAACTCTTGTTTACGGCCGGAGTCGAAGAGGAGAAAACCGAATGCTTTACTTCGATACTCCAATCACCTGTCGTATGAGACAGATGATCCTGCTTAACGTTCAGATTTTGAACCTTGGGTTGGCATCCGGCCAAAACAAAGGCCAAGAGTGCCGCAATCATTAATGTGTTTCTCATTGTTTCTGTGCTTTTAATTTGTCACGAATATATAAATTTAACTCCAAAAAAAAATCAGATTAATAAAATATTCTATCCACGTCACCGAGTTCAAACTTTTACTTTTACGTAAGTCATTTTCCAAAGTTATCCGTTAAACGGAAAAGATGATAAAAACTATTTTTGACAATGTAATTATGTCAGTAAAAACTGCTAATTTTGCAGATAGGCATAATTCTAAAACAGAAATTGGAAAATGGAAGATATAAGAGCCATTAAGCAACGATTCGAAATTATCGGTAACGATTTAAAATTAAACAGGGCAATAGAAAAAGCTATACAAGTCGCCCCCACGGACTTCACCGTCATGATAACGGGAGAAAGCGGAGTGGGGAAAGAGATCTTCCCGCGTATTATTCATAGTTACAGTAGCCGTAAACACGCTCAATACATTGCAGTAAACTGCGGAGCTATCCCCGAAGGGACTATCGATTCCGAACTGTTCGGACACGAAAAGGGCTCGTTCACGGGAGCGTTGGCAGACCGGAAGGGATATTTCGAAGTAAGCAACGGGGGAACGATTTTTCTGGATGAAGTAGGGGAATTGCCTCTATCCACTCAAGCTAAATTGTTACGCGTACTCGAAGCCGGAGAGTTCATTCGCGTCGGTTCTTCGAAAGTGCAAAAAACCGACGTGAGAGTTATCGCGGCAACCAACGTGGATCTCCCCTCGGCAGTAAAAAACGGTAAATTCAGAGAAGACCTCTATTATCGGATCAGCACCATCCCTATTCAAATTCCCCCGCTTCGGGAACGTAAAGAAGATATTGTCCTACTTTTCCGCAAATTTGCGGCAGATTTTGCCGAGAAATACCGCATGCCGGCGATTAAACTTTCAGAGGAAGCCGCTTTCGTATTGGAAAATTACTCCTGGCCGGGTAATGTCAGGCAATTGAAAAACATTACCGAACAGATCTCTATCCTGGAACGGGAAAGAATCGTGGATGCCCAAACATTAAAAGAGTATCTTCCCCAACAGGGTAACAACCTTCCGACTCTTACCAACCTCCCGGAGAACGATCAGAGTTTTGCCAATGAAAGAGAGATTCTTTATAAAATTCTTTTCGACATGAAAAAAGACATGAATGATTTAAAGCAACTCGTGTATGACATCATGCAAAAAGAGCAGATAGAAAAAACAGATATCAAACCTTCGACCTCTATTGTTCTTCGGAATTTATACGATACGGCCCCGGCAGAACTCGGGAAACCGTCCGTTACAAAAATTTTCCCTAAAGAGGAAGAACACATCGAAGACACCGAAGCTGTTATTGAAGAATCTCTTTCCTTAGAAGAAAAAGAGAAAGAGATGATTATAAAGGCTCTGGAAAAGAACCACGGGAAACGAAAATTAGCGGCACAAGATCTCGGTATCTCGGAAAGGACCTTATATCGAAAATTGAAAGAATACAATATCGAAAATTGATTCTTGGAAAAGTTTATTACTTTTGTTCACTAAGTTTTATAAACTGCTTATGATTAAAAAAATTATACCTGTATTATTATTGGCTATTGGTTTTAGCGGTTGCAAGTTAGCGAGCGTAAGCTATTCATTTACCGGAGCCCAGATATCTCCCGACGTGAAAACATTTTCCGTCGATTATTTTTCGAACAAAACCGCGTTCGCTCCGGATTTGGGATCAAATTTTACAGAAGCATTGAAAAGTTACCTCCGTTCCAGAACCAACCTGACAGAAGTAACCAACAATGACGGAGACGTACGTTTCGAAGGGCAGATTGTCGGGTTCTCCCAACGTCCGATGGAGATACAGAACAACGAAGTGGCAGCCTCCAACCGATTAACCATTGAGATACGGGTAAAATATACCAACACGAAGGACGAAACAGGCAAATCAAATTTCGATTCCCGGTTTTCCCATTATCAAAACTACGGTATCGATGAAGATTATGATGCTATCGAGGCCGATTTAATCAAAAAAATCGTTGATGAAATTATCGAAGACGTATACAATAAAGCATTTGTCAACTGGTAACATTTAACAGATCGGTGAATTTGAACGAACTAATCGGATTCATTCATTCGCAGGAGGCAGAAGACGAAAAACTAAAAGCATTGGAGAGCTTAATAGAAAAATTTCCTTACTTCGCCCTTCCCCGGATGATATACCTGAAACTATTGCATGTTTCAGGACAAATCGCTTACACTGAAAAATTGAAGCAAAACACCATCTATATCCCTGATCACAAACAATTTTACCGGTTTCTGCATGATATGATCCCCTTAGAGGAAAAAATGGCATTTACCTTTTTTGAGTCTGACGCAAAAAACCACATGGCCATTGAATTCATCAAAGACACGGAGGAGATCAACCTGAAAAAAGATCCCTCGTCGTCCGCGACACCGTTACTGATACCTTATCGAATCGAAAACGAATTTCCCGATGAAGAAATCTTGCCGATAAGCGAGATTGCACATGTATTAAGAAAGCCCTCAAAAAACAAAAACACAAACCGGGATCTTCCCACTGAAGGGTCCGAGCAAAAGAACAGGCCCATCCTGAAAGACCCGGAAGACACGAGTAAAAACTCCGGGATTGCCATAGAAGAAAACGAAAGTTTCTTTTCAGAAACGTTAGCTAAAATATACGTGAAACAAAAACTATATGACAAGGCTGTCGCAACTTATCTAAAATTAAGTTTGAAATATCCGGAAAAAAGTATTTACTTTGCAAACCAAATCGAAAAAATTAAAGAGATAATAAATAATAATACGAATTCATCATGTACATAGCTATTTCTGTTTTGATCTTTATTGTTTGCGCTTTACTTATACTGATTGTTTTGGTGCAAAATTCAAAAGGAGGCGGGTTATCTTCCACTTTTGCTTCCTCAAACCAAATTATGGGCGTAAGAAAAACAACGGATTTTTTGGAGAAAGCGACTTGGACATTAGCAGGAGCCATGTTGGTTCTATGTGTTGCAGCCTCAATGCTTATCCCCAGAGAAGAACAGGGAGGTAAATCTGCCATTCAGGAAAAAATCGGTAATATGGCCGTTCCAATACAACAGTCCATGCCCGACTTTTCAACGGGAAGTACAGACAATAATACGTCAAATCCGTCTGAAGAAAATAAAACTACCACTCCGGAAGAAAAATAGGAAACATTATAACGACAAAACTCGTAAAGTAAAAATGTCAGTATGTCAGTCATGCTGACATTTTTTTGTTTGGCACGGAAAATGCAAGTTTCCTGTCGTAATTAAAAACGAATCGAAATAATTAATATAAACTTTTAAACGATAAGAATTATGGCACTAAAGACTGTTCTTAGCAAAATCATCGTAGAGCCGGTAGAGGCAGAAACAAAGACAGCATCTGGAATTATCATTCCGGATTCAGCACAAGAGAAACCACAAAAAGGAGTTGTCATCGCAACAGGTAATGGAAAACATGATGAACCAATGGAAATTAAAGTTGGCGATACCGTTTTATTCGGAAAATACGCCGGAACAGAACTTCACATCGATGATAAGAAATATTTAGTAATGAATCAAACGGACGTTTTGGTTGTCCTCTAATCTCAAATCGTAAATCAAAATTTAAATAAAAATCGTTATGGCAAAAGAGATAAAATTCAATATGGAAGCCCGCGACTTACTGAAAAAGGGCGTTGACGAGTTGGCAGATGCAGTAAAAGTAACCCTCGGCCCGAAAGGTCGTAATGTTGTAATCGAGAGAAAATTCGGAGCTCCTCATATCACGAAAGACGGGGTTTCCGTGGCAAAAGAAATTGAATTATCGGATCCCTACGCAAACCTTGGAGCCCAAATGGTAAAAGAAGTCGCTTCCAAAACGGGAGATGATGCGGGGGACGGAACCACCACCGCAACCATTTTAGCCCAATCAATCATTAACGTAGGTCTTAAGAACGTTACAGCCGGAGCTAATCCGATGGATCTGAAAAGAGGAATCGACAAAGCAGTTATAACCGTAGTTAAGAGTTTGGAAGCACAAAAAGAGGAGGTAGGAGAAAACTACGAAAAAATTCGTCAGGTAGCCCGTATCTCCGCTAATGGAGACGACACGATCGGTTCTTTGATCGCCGAAGCCATGAAAAAAGTAACCAAAGAGGGAGTTATCACCGTGGAAGAAGCGAAAGGGATCGAAACCGAGGTAAAAGTAGTAGAAGGAATGCAATTCGACCGGGGATATATATCTCCCTATTTTGTAACCGACACGGAAAAAATGCAAGTCGAATTTGATAATCCTTATATCTTGCTATACGATAAAAAAGTCTCCACTATGAAAGAGTTGCTTCCAGTTCTGGAACCGGTAGCTCAATCAGGTCGTGCTTTATTGATCGTAGCCGAAGACGTGGAAAGCGAAGCTCTGGCAACATTAGTGGTGAACCGCTTGAGAGGTTCGTTGAAGATTGCCGCTGTTAAAGCCCCCGGTTTCGGAGACCGCAGAAAAGAGATGTTGGAAGACTTAGCCATCCTAACCGGTGGTGTTGTTATCTCCGAAGAGAAAGGATTGAAATTGGAAAGCACGACTATCGACATGTTGGGTAGAGCTGAAAAAGTGACCATTGACAAAGAGAATACAACCATCGTAAACGGAGCCGGCAAAAAAGAAGCCATCGTCGAACGAGTAAATCAAATCAAAAAGATGATCGAGAATTCGACTTCCGATTACGATAAAGAAAAATTACAAGAAAGATTAGCCAAATTAGCCGGCGGAGTAGCCGTTCTTTATGTCGGAGCCGCTTCTGAAATGGAAATGAAAGAGAAAAAAGACCGGGTCGACGATGCGTTAAGCGCAACCCGTGCTGCCATTGAAGAAGGAATCGTTCCGGGAGGGGGCGTTGCTTATATCCGTGCCATTGAAGCCTTGAACGGCTTAAAAGGTGATAACGAAGACGAGACCACAGGTATAGAAATCATCAAACGCGCCATTGAAGAACCGCTTCGTCAAATTGCCCACAACGCGGGAGTAGAAGGAGCTGTTGTCGTTAATCGCGTAAAAGAAGGCAAAAAAGATTTCGGATATAACGCACGTATCGACGAATACCAGAACCTGTTGGAAGCCGGAGTGATCGATCCGAAGAAAGTTGCCCGTGTCGCCTTGGAAAACGCGGCTTCTATCGCCGGAATGTTCTTAACAACCGAATGTGTGTTAGTTGAAGAAAAGAAAGAAGAAGCACCGGCAATGCCTCCCATGGGCGGAGGAATGCCCGGAATGATGTAAAAACATGCATATGACCATAAAAAACCGCTCGAAAATTCGAGCGGTTTTTTATTATCCCGTTACGACATAATAGGAAGTATTAATACAATTTCACAGGATTTAATCGGTCAAAAACAAAAAAGGGATAGCAATAGGGGCTTTTTTTATTTACTTTATATACCTTTACCGTCGCAAATTTTATTTTTGTTAGGAAAAGTATATTTATGAATTATTCCATTCTTGATTTTCTCCAGTTAATCGGATCGCTGGGAGTGTTTCTCTTCGGAATGAAGATGATGAGCGAGGCCCTACAAAAGGTCGCGGGTGACAAGATGAGACACATACTGGCAGCCATGACTTCCAACCGGGTCAAAGGTGTCATCACCGGACTATTAATTACGACTATTATCCAGAGTTCCTCGGCGACTACCGTTATGGTTGTCAGTTTCGTGAACGCGGGACTATTAAACTTAGTAGGTTCCATAGGGGTCATTATGGGTGCCAACGTGGGGACCACCTTTACTGCCTGGTTAATCTCCATCCTCGGATTTAAGGTCAGTATGGTCAGCCTCTCCCTCCCTTTAATCGGACTTAGTCTGCCTTTACTCTTTTCAGCCAAACGGATTCGAAAAAGCTGGGGAGAGTTAATTATCGGATTCGGATTACTATTTATCGGGTTGGATTTCTTACAAAAATCGATGCCTAACATCCACGAAAACCCGGAGATTCTAAACTTTTTACACAATTACACGGATTTAGGATACGGTTCCTATATTCTATTTATGCTGATCGGAACGGCTTTAACCATCCTTATCCAATCCTCCTCAGCCACCATGGCTCTAACCCTGGTGATGTGCGCCAACGGCTGGATCGGCTTCGATATTGCCGCCTCCATGGTATTAGGCGAAAACATCGGAACGACTATTACCGCCAACCTGGCTGCCATGATAGCTAACACGACGGCCAAAAGAGCGGCTTTCGCCCATTTCCTGTTTAATGTATTCGGAGTCATCTGGGTCCTTGCCATCTTTCCTTTTTTCCTAAGATGGGTTGCGGGACTTAGCGAACACCTCGGGATCGGCGATCCTTTTACCAATATCGGATCTGTTCCCATTGCCCTCTCTTTGTTTCACACCTGCTTCAATGTAGCTAACGTCGTTATTCTTATCGGTTTCACAAAAGTGATTGCCCGACTGGTTACCCGCATCATCAAATCGAAAGAGACGGCAGATGACGCATTTACCTTGAAACACATCAAAATCGGTTTACTCTCTACTCCGGATGCTTCTCTCTTCCAAGCGAAACAGGAGATCACCCACTATGGAAACAATACCTTGGATATGTACCGGCTCGTCGTGGAATGCTTACATACTCCGACGAAAGATTTCGAGAAAAAATTCAATAAGATCGATAAATTAGAAGATGAAAGTGATTTGGTGGAGGTCGAGATCGCCGATTACCTGACCAAGGTTTCGGAATCCAAGCTTTCTACCGAGAATTCCCAGCGTGTCCGGGCCATGTTCCGTATTGTTTCCGAGATAGAAAGCATTGCCGACTCTTCCTTGAATATAGCCAAAGCCATCGGGCGAAGAAACAGTCAAAACATCACTTTTCCGGATTTCATAGACGAGAAGTTACAACACATGCTCGATATCGTGGACGAAGCTTTGGTTGTTATGTGTGCTAATCTGGCTACGGAGTATAAGGAAGTAAAGGCCAAAAAAGCTTACGAAGTAGAACAAACTATCAATGATTACCGAACGATTTTACAACAGGAACACCTCACGGCAATCGAAGAGAAAAAATACGATTACGCTACAGGTATTATCTATAGCGACATTTTCTTCGAATGTGAAAAAATCGGGGATTATGCTATCAATGTAACCGAGGCAATAAAAGAGATCGGCGGAGATAATTGATTCGTATTTTTAATGATTTATAAATCATAATTCTTAAATAATATGGCACAAGAAGATGTATTTAAAAAATTGGTCGCACATTGTAAAGAATACGGGTATGTGTTTCCATCTTCCGAAATATACGATGGGTTAGGGGCTGTATACGACTACGGGCAATACGGTGTGGAGTTAAAAAACAACATAAAAAAATACTGGTGGGATTCTATGGTATTGCTACACGAGAACGTAGTAGGTTTGGATTCTGCCATTTTTATGCATCCGACCATATGGAAAGCTTCCGGGCATGTAGATGCCTTCAACGATCCTCTGATTGATAATAAAGATTCCAAAAAGAGATACCGGGCGGATGTATTAATCGAAGAGCATATTGCCAAGTACGAAGACAAGATCGAAAAAGACGTTGCCAAAGCCAGAAAAAGATTTGGAGAGAGTTTCGACGAGCATCTCTTCAGACAAACCAATCCGCAAATATCGGAGACTCTCCGAAAAAAAGAGGAATTGACAGCAAGAATGTCTAAAGCCCTAAATGACAATGATCTGACAGAATTACGGCAAATCATCATTGACAATAAAATCGTATGTCCTATTTCAGGGACTTGTAACTGGACGGAAGTTCGTCAATTCAATCTGATGTTCTCTACCGAAATGGGTTCGACAGCAGAAGGAGCAAGTAAAATCTATCTTCGCCCGGAAACAGCCCAGGGGATATTTGTAAACTTTTTAAACGTACAAAAAACCGGAAGGATGAAAATACCTTTCGGTATTGCCCAGATCGGAAAAGCCTTCCGGAATGAAATCGTGGCACGGCAATTCATCTTCCGTATGCGGGAATTCGAACAAATGGAAATGCAGTTCTTTGTACGGCCGGGCTCCGAGTTAGAGTGGTTTAAAAAATGGAAAACAACCCGGATGAGCTGGCATCAATCATTGGGTTTCGGTGCAGAAAATTATCGTTTTCACGACCACGAGAAATTAGCCCATTACGCGAATGCAGCCACAGACATTGAATACCGTTTCCCCTTCGGCTTTAAAGAGGTGGAAGGGATTCATTCCCGTACCGATTTCGACTTAAAACGTCATCAGGAGTTTTCAGGCAAAAAGATACAATACTTCGATCCCGAATTAAATGAATCTTACGTTCCTTACGTGGTTGAAACCTCTATCGGAGTAGACCGGATGTTTTTACAAGTCCTTTCGGCCGCTTATCACGAAGAGGAGATCAGTAAAGAAGACGGTTCGAAAGATTCCAGGGTCGTCCTCAAATTACCGGCAGCCTTAGCACCTATAAAATTAGCCGTCATGCCATTAGTGAAGAAAGACGGTCTGCCGGAAAAAGCAGAGGAGATCATGAAACTTTTACGCTTAGATTTCAGGTGTCAATACGACGAAAAAGACTCTATCGGGAAACGTTACCGTCGGCAAGACGCCATCGGTACTCCGTTCTGTATTACCGTCGATCATCAAACATTAGAGGATAATGCCGTCACGATCCGTTATCGGGATACCATGGAACAGGAGCGGGTTGCCATCGACCGTCTCTTCGATATACTGAAAGCCAAAACGGATATAAAGCAATTATTAAATCAAATTACCTTGTAAATTTGTAAAGAACCATATACTGAAAATCGCTGTCTTATCGGATAGCGATTTTTTTGTCTCCATCCTCCGCCAAGGTTCATAAACGTCCTTTTTATAAAATACAAACAATTTGAGTCCTTTTATCTTTTTATATTACGGGCTTCGTTTCTTTTAACTCCCCCCCTCTCAACTTTCAATTTTTCACGTCGTATATAGCTCTATGATATTCTATTAGAAATTTATAATAACCTAATAATTGTAATGCTATGAGAAAATGGATTTTTCTATTGTTGATCGCCGTAATATGCGGTAGCTATTCCGAAACTCGCGCACAGGTCAACGTAACTTCCGTATCGGCCAAAAATGATGCGGATAACTTTTACAAAATGATGAAGGAAGCTTTTCCTCTCTCTTTCAATGATCCTGCCTCCCCGCGATTTGTTTTTTTCAATAAAAACAAAAATTTTGTTTTCGGTGTAGGCGGCTTCGTTCAGGTGCAAGGATTATATGATTTTAACGGAGTTCCCAACGATAACTATTTCACAACGAATTCCATCGCTCTTAAAGGACAACAAGCAGGCGGACGTTACGGCATTACAATAGGTCAATCCCGTCTATTTTTCAAGTTAGTCGGAGATACTGAAGTCGGTCGTTTAGTGACCTATATGGAAATGGAATTTGAAGGGGAGAACAATACTCCTATTTTAAGACAAGCTTTTATTAAATTCAAAGGATTTACGATCGGTAAAACCTGGAGTACTTTCTGCGATATCTCTGCAGGCCCCGCGACGATAGACGAAGAAGGTCCTTCGAGCGAAATCGCATTACGCCAACCTCAAATCCGTTATACCTACGATTTCACGCAAAACTTACAAGCTTCTTTAGCCATAGAGTACGTGGAACCCTCTTACACGGAGGCCAAATTCACAGAATATATTCATCAAAGAATTCCGGATATCCCTTTAACTGTAAAATACACTTTCAAAGACGGCAGTCACTTGCAGGCGGGAGGAATACTAAGAAACATGTACTATAAAAATACGGCAAAAGATAAAGACGAAATCGTAACCGGTTGGGGAGTTGCCTTAAGCGGTATCTGGCAATTGGCAAAAAATACCTCTTTCAACTTTCAGGGGGTTTACGGAAAAGGCATTTCCAACTACATTCAGGATCTTTCCGGCACAGGTCTGGATCTGGTTCCAAGTGAGACGGACGACTCCCGTTTAAAAGCATTCAACGCCTGGGGAGGCTTTGCCGGCTTCACCCATCAATGGAATGAGAAACTCTCCTCAAACATCATGTATAGTTATGCCAGGGTACTGGAACAATACGGAATGCCAAGCACATCATATAAATACGCTCAATATGCCGCAGCCAATTTATTTTGGGATTTTTCAGAGTATGGAAGTTGCGGTATAGAATACGTGTACGGACGTCGCAATGACTTCAACAAAGAGTATGGTAATGCAAACCGTATCAATACGATGATACAATACAGGTTCTAAAAATTACTGCTATTTTTATCAATAGGCCATTCCTGAAAAGCAAACGGTTATCGGGAATGGCCCTCTTGCAGTAAACGGACAGCCTCCTTCTTATCCCTTTCCAACTGTTCCTTCAATTCATCCACCCCGTCAAATTTCTGTTCCCCGCGAAGCCGGGCTACAAAGTCTACCGTTAACACCTGACGGTATATATCTCGTGCAAAATCAAACAGATGAACCTCAAGAGAAGTTCTTCCGTCATTGCTGACGGTAGGACGAATCCCTATATTTAACATCCCGGAATAAACCTCTTCGCCGACTTTCACGCGCACGACGTATACTCCATTCGCCGGTAATAATTTCCGTTCATTATCTACCTGCAAATTAGCCGTGGGGAACCCTAATTTCCTCCCTAACCGGTGCCCTTCAATCACCTCCCCCGTAACGGAATAAGGATAACCCAAAAATAGATTCACCTGTCTGATGTCTCCAATGGCCAAGGCATTACGAATTTTCGTAGAACTTACGTTCACGTGTTCCGTTACAAACACTTTTTCCTGTTCCAGTAAAAAATGATATTTTCGAGACAGCTGCTGCAAATTTTCAAAATTCCCGGTTCGATCTTTTCCAAATCGATGATCATACCCCACCACGAGAGCTTTTATACCGATCCTACCGATTAAAATCAACTCTACGAATTCGGCATAAGACAGTTCGGATAACTCCCGGGTAAACTCAAGGATAATCAAGTGATCAATGCCACAACGCTCTAAAATAGAAATCTTCTCCGGTAAGGTCGTTAATATCCCCGGTTTCTTTTCCATGGGATAGAGAACCTCCCGCGGATGAGGTTCAAAACTTATGATCACAGACTCCCCTCCCATTTGCCGGGCTTTTTCTTTCAAATGCTCGATCACACTTAAATGCCCTAAATGTACCCCATCAAAACTACCGATCGTGAGAACCGGACGATTTATTTCTATATTTTCAACACCGTAATGAACCTTCATGATCAACCCTTAATTACTTAGAATCCTTACCACAAAAGTAATACAAAAAATAGTAAAGAAGCTGTCCGGATTCATTTATCGAACAGCTTCTTTCACTTTTATATCAAAAAAAATAACAGCATCAACCGCATTTAGAGGATCCGCAAACCTTGCAGATCAGGCATCCTTCTTGATAAACGATCGATTTCGAACCGCAATTTTCGCAAACAGACCCTGTAGCCTCCGTTCCATCCGGAATAAATTTCCTCAATGCGCGTTCCACTCCGTTTTTCCAAGTATTGATATTTTCATTATCAAACTCCATGGCAGCTACTAACTCCACGATCTGAGTGATAGGCATTCCGTAACGCAAAACGCCGGAGATCAGTTTAGCATAGTTCCAATACTCTTTGTTAAATTTATAGGATAATCCTTCCACTGTTGTTTTAAACCCCCGTTTATTGGAAAACTGGAAGTCGTAACGGCTATTTCCATCCTCATCCACATTTTTCACGATCTTACCGTCCGTCACAGCTTTCGGCAGCATGATTCCCTCTTCGTCGTCGGCAATACCCGTAAAGATCTCATAGGGTTTTCCCTCGTACAATCCGATAAAAGCAATCCATTTTTCTTTATTATTCTGGAAACGAACGATTTCTGCATCCAACTCTTTCGGACGCTTCGAAGGCATACTTCCGGTCTCCTGCTTTTTCTCTTTATTGGCTACCAACACGCCCGAACGAGAACCGTCCCGGTAAACCGTACATCCCTTACACCCACTTTTCCATGCCTCAATGTAAAGTTGACCTACCAACTCTTCCGTCACATCAGCCGGTAAGTTTACGGTTACACTGATCGAATGGTCCACCCACTTCTGGACACGTCCCTGCATCCGGACCTTGGCGACCCAGTCAATATCATTGGAGGTTGCTCTGTAATAAGGAGATTCAGCCACCATGGCATCAATCTCTTCGTTGGTATAACGTTTATGAATATCATACCCGTTTTTCTCCATCCAAACCATAAATTTATGGTGGAACACGATAAACTCTTCGAAACAATCTCCCGTTTCATCCGTGAAATCGATGTGTACATCCTTATCGTTAGGATTCACTTTCCTTCTCCGTTTATATACCGGCAAAAAAACCGGTTCGATTCCGGAGGTGGTTTGTGTCATCAGACTGGTCGTTCCCGTGGGAGCAATCGTGAGACAGGCAATATTCCGCCGACCGTATTTTAGCATCTCTTCATACATCTCGGGAGCAGCCTCCTTCAAACGCAAGATAAACGGATTATTTTTCTCTCTTTCGGCATCAAAAATCTTAAAAGCACCTCTCTCGCGAGCCATATCGACAGAAGAACCGTACGCCGCAATCGCTAATCTTTTATGCACATCCACGGAGAAATCAATAGCCTCATCGCTTCCGTAACGTAGTCCCAATGCCGCCAACATATCTCCTTCCGCCGTAATGCCTACTCCGGTACGTCTTCCCTCTTTCGCTTTCTGTTTAATTTTATGCCATAACCGTACTTCAACACCTTTCACCTCTTCCTCCTCCGGATCGCTGTCGATCTTATCCAGGATAGCATCTATTTTCTCCAATTCCAGATCGATAATATCGTCCATGATACGCTGAGCGATTCCCACGTGTTTGTCAAACAGCTCATAGTCAAACGAAGCGTCCGGAGTAAAAGGATCTTTTACGTATGAATAGAGATTAATCGCCAACAACCGACAAGAGTCATAAGGACATAACGGTATCTCACCGCAAGGATTCGTGGAAACGGTACGATAACCCAGATCGGCATAACAATCGGGTACACTCTCCCGAATAATCGTATCCCAGAATAAAATACCCGGTTCAGCCGACTTCCAGGCGTTATAGACGATTTTATTCCATAATTTAACAGCACTGATCTGTTTTATATTTTTCGGGTGTTCGGAGTAAACCGGATATTTTTGAACATACTCCCGCTCTTCTACGACAGCCTGCATAAATTCATCGTCAATCTTCACGGAAATATTGGCTCCGGTCACTTTACCTTCCGTCATTTTAGCGTCTATAAAACTTTCCGAATCCGGATGATTGATAGATACACTCAACATCAAAGCCCCTCGACGGCCGTCTTGTGCCACCTCCCGGGTCGAGTTGGAATAACGCTCCATAAAAGGAACGATTCCGGTTGAAGTTAAAGCCGAATTTTTAACCGGCGATCCCTTCGGGCGGATATGAGACAAATCGTGTCCTACTCCTCCCCTTCGTTTCATCAGTTGTACCTGTTCCTGATCAATCTTCATGACTCCTCCATAAGAATCGGAAGGACCTTCATTCCCGATAACGAAGCAATTGGATAAAGAGGCAATCTGAAACTCATTACCAATACCTGTCATCGGTCCGCCTTGAGGTACAATGTACTTGAAATCTTTCAACACCTCAAAGATTTCTTCCTCGCTTAACGGATTCGAATATCTTCTTTCTATTCGGGCTATTTCAGATGCCAACCGACGATGCATATCGTTCGGATTCAACTCGAAGATATTCCCATAAGAGTCTTTTAAAGCGTATTTGCTAACCCAGACCCTCGCTGCCAATTCATCTCCCTTAAAATAATCAAGAGAGCTCGAGTAAGCTTCTTCCTGCGTATAAACCTTTTTCTGTTCCACGGTTTCTTTTTGCTTTTTAATCAGAGTAGTCGTTTTTTCCATTTTATATAATAAGTCTTTTTTTATATTCACTTCCGATCAAACAAAACTAAATAAAAAAAACTTCTTGGAAAAATATTTTTACTAACATCAATAAAAAGTTTTCCATAATATCAACATATAATACTGAATATCAATAATATGATATTTTATAAAATGTGGAAAAAATTTCCAAAATATAAATTCATTATAAACTACAGATAATTTTACAATAAACCTATCATGCAAACGTTAAGATCCAATATTCGACAAATGAAACGTAGAATGGAACAATCGCTTCGAAAGATTTAGTATAATTCTTTAATCTCTTCCGGTATTTCCACTCGAAGAAGTTGTTCGTTTTCCGAGATTTCTTTCACGTATCTTTCGGAAAGCGGAAGTAAAATCTCTTTCGAGAAGATTCGAATAGACAAGAGCATATTACCGGAATAATTGGCCACATCGACCACTTCGCCGGATTCTCGCGTAAGTATATCCTGAACGGAGAATCCTATTAATTCGGAAAGTTCAAAAGGTAAATCTTCCTCCTCTTCCTCCCCCACTAAATCTTTATCCATCAAAAGCTCTTTCCCGGTCAGACGATCGGCCTGAGCCTTTGAATCGACATAATCAAATTTGATGATATAGGACGAATGATTTCTCTTCATCAATCCGTCTTTGGCTACAAAAAAGGGAACCGGTGCTCCTTCCAAAAGAATAAACACCGGTTCTTCCTTGTATTGTTCGAGAAGATCGTTATCAGAATAAACAACAACAGCACCTTGCAAACTATGCGTTTTGCCAACCTCACCAATCTTTATACAATCTTCCTTTTTGATCATCGCAAACCTTATTCTGCAACGGGAGTTTCAGTCTCTGCCTGCGTCTCTGCAGCTTCCGCAGCCTCAGTAGCAGCCGTTTCGACCTCTGCTCTGGCAGCGGCTTCAGCCTCTGCTTTGGCAGCAGCAATCTCAGCTTGTTTTTTAGCGATCAACTCTGCCCGAGCTTCTTTTACTTTAGCTTCAGCTTCTACACGTGCCTTGTAAGCACTTTCTGACTCGTCGGCCAAACGATTGATCTTGGATTGGATCTTGGCTACTTTCTCTTTCTTCCATGCTTCGAACTTCGCTTCGGCAACAGCCTCATCGAAAGCACCTTTTTTCACTCCTTCCAACAAGTGTTTTTTCAACAAAACTCCTTCATAAGAAAGAATACTTCTCACCGTATCTGTCGGTTGAGCTCCTACATTCATCCAATATAACGCTCTCTCGAAATTCAAATCGATCGTAGCGGGATTGGTCATCGGATTATAGGAACCGATTCTTTCGATGTATTTTCCGTCACGCGGAGCTCTACTGTCTGCTATCACTACATGATAGAATGGTCTGCCTTTACGACCGTGTCTTGCTAATCTAATTTTAGTTGCCATTTAGTCAAATTTAAATAATTGAATTACTGCCTATTCTCGATAGGCGGTGCAAATATAGTCATTTAATCGAAGTAAAAAAATTAAATTCAAACACAAATGCTATTTTTACTTTCCCGGCCCAACACCTCTCTTTCCCCCCGCCCCCGAAGGCAGCCCATTCAGAAGCCATTTTTCTATCGTGGATTTTTATCGTTTTCAATCAAATTTCCTTTATGCGATTAAATTGATAACGAATCGCTAAATCCATATACATTTCTTGTCTCATATAGCATAGGAACGTACTTCATAAAAACAAAAGAGACTGCCGATGACGAGCAATCTCTTTTCATGTATCGAATATCCTCCATGATAATTAAATATCTTCAAATTCAGGCAACACCAAGGAGAGCCATTTATCCAAGCGGGGTTCGGTCTTTTCGGATTCGTAATCTTCATCCAAAGGCAAGCCGACAAAAAGATTATCCACAATTGCTGCCGAACCGCTGAAAACATACCCGTCCGTTGAAGTTTTTCCGACCAATTCAGCCCCTAATTGGGTTACCAACTCGGCCATGTATCCCATGCCGTCTACAAAATTAGCAGGATAGGTTACGTGATCTCCCAAACCGACCAAGGCCACCCGGCGGTCACGTAAAGAAAGCTTCCGCATGGCCGGAAAAAATTTGGCCCACTGGTCCCGTTGTTCCCGTTCCCAAGTACTGCGCCCCAAAGAAGAACACACGATGATGATGTTCTTGTAATCCAACAACCTCGTCGCCGGAATCTCCGAAATATAAAACATCTCCACCCGCTTAGCACCTATTTTTCGCTTTAAGATCTTAGCGACACGGTGTACACTTCCTCCTGTCGGGGCATAAAATATCCCTAACCACTTCAAATCGGAAACCCGTTCTTCCAACAGATAATTGCCTTCCAAATCCGCTGTTAAACGTAAAGCCTCATTTTCTTTCTGTGTACTTTTTTGCTTACTGCTTTTTCCTGTATCTTTTCTTTCCATATCTTTTTGTTTAAGTAAATGCTTTGTTCCTTAAACTATACGATGGAAAATATGAAAGGTTTAACAGGACTTTACTTTTTATGCGTCGCTATGGCCAACAGAACCCCTAAGGCGACACCCAACAAAGCAGCAAAAAGCACGCGCATGTCTCCCGGCAACAAAAAAGTTATGGTATGAGCGGGATACCAGAAAAAGGGTATCGTCTTTTTAAACACAAAATTCCATTGTACCCGCCAATTTAAATTGGCCATGATCTCTCCCATGGGAATGGGAGTAAAAAATCCGCGTAAAGTTCCTCCGTTATTGATAATATGAGTATCCGTTATTTTGTGCAGAGTCATAAACACAGGAGCAAAAATAGTATTCATTGCCACGGATATGCAAAAAGCCACAAACACCTTTGGCCACGAGAGAGAAGCACCCATAACGCTCATCGCATCGGTCATTCCCATCGTCGTCAGAAAAGCAGGCACACCATTGGCAAATATCGTCATCGCCATACTTATACCCATACCCAATATACCCCATACAAAAGCCCGAGGCAATATCCCGAAACCTTTTCGATTATACACGCCTGCGCTGATTCTCAATCCTATACACTCTCCTAAAGTCGATAAAATCGCAAACTTCAGAAAACTCATGATCATACCATGCTCCGCATTGAACGTCTTATAAAAAGAGTATACGTCTTCCGATACGAAAAAGGGAAGTAAACAAATGACCACGCACCCTATAAAAATAATGTCTTTCTTTTTCATTTTACTCCATAATGGTTTCGTACACACCAAACAAAACCCCATATAAATTATATTCAGTTATTAAGATCAATCCGCTCTCTTTTCTCTCACGGAGTCGGAAGAGCTCTCTTTTTCCAAAAAAGGGCAGCCCCCCCTTCCGAATGCCCGGCCAACGCAACCAAAACTTAGGAGTACCGCCATAAGCAATACTCCTAATACGATGATCATTCTCTTTTCCTGTCCTGTAAATTTTACCAGGCTTCAAAAAGAACTTATTTTTCGATCCGGATACGGGCATCCACGGCCACAACCCCTTCTTTATTCCCTAACAACGGATTCAGGTCCATCTCAAAAATTTCGGGTGCCACTTTAACCAATGCAGATATCCGCATAACCGTTTCGGCAAATTTATCTTCATTTACCGGCTCTTGTCCGCGGACACCCTGAATAATCTTATAGGATTTCAAACCCTGTATCATAGTCTGTGCTTCCTTCTTCGAGATAGGAGCCAATCCGGCATTCACATCTTTCAATACTTCAATAAAAATACCACCCAAACCGCAAAGCACCATATGGCCGAATTTATCGTCGCGTTTGGCACCGATAAACACCTCCGTCCCGCGCAATTGTTGGGCAAGCATGATCGCATAGGTATCCTTAATCTGCATCATCCGCTTAAATTCACGTCGAACGGTCTCTTCGTCTTTCACGTTAAGCACCACTCCTCCCACGTCGGATTTATGTACCGGACCTACAACCTTCATTACCAAGGGGAATCCGATCTCTTTGGCCAGTTTCACAATCTCCTCTTCTTTATCGGAAACACCCTCCTTCGCGCGGGCGACACCTGCCGCATCCAACAATCGATGTATATCTTCAGGGGCCAAATAGCCATTGGAAGCCCGATCAACGACCTCCCGAATCTTCTTCACGTCCATATCAGGCATCTCAAAATGCTCAGGCTGAGGAGCAGGCGTCTTCATGATCTTACATAACGCGTTTCCGAAAAGAACTTCGTCCGGAAAATAGACCCGCCCTTTGGCCACGAAAGCATCTATCTCGTCTTTCACGATCTTGGAAGAAGGGAAGATGGGGAATATCGGCTTTTTGCTACTCTTCATTTTCTCGTTCAGCACATCGTATACATCGAAAACAGGAAATAATCCCGGACTTCCGAAAATAACAGCCATCCCGTCGACCTGATCGAAATCGCGATCACAAGCGTCCAGAATATACCCTAATTGTTCGGCCGTACCTGTCGCCAGAAAATCGATCGGATTTCCTACCGATGAGCCCGGGAACAATTTCGTCAACAGTTCCCGTGCCTTTTCGCCCTCGATACGCGGAACATCCATACCCCCATTAGAAAGTGCATCCGTTAACATCACGGCCGGTCCCCCGGCATGCGTTACGACCGCCATATTTTTCCCTTTTAACTCAGGATGCATAAATATTCCGGCAACCGTCATCAACTCATCCCTACCGTTACAACGCACGATACCGGCCTTCTTAAATAAAGCCTCTACGGCAACATCAGGACTGGCCATAGCACCGGTATGAGAAGAAGCGGCACGGCTTCCGGCAGCAGACCCGCCGGATTTAATAGCCGCAATACGACATCCCTTCCGAATCAATGAAGAAGCATGTTTCAATAATTTCTCAGGTTTATCAATGCTCTCCACGTACAGTAATTTGACCCGCGAGCTGGTCTGCGGGTCAAAAGATTCGTCCATATATTCTAAAATCTCCTCTATACCCATTTGAGCGGAATTACCCACAGAATAGGTACTATTAAATTTAATACCTTTCTGCATTCCCGTATCCATAATAAACAAAGCCGTTGCCCCTGATCCGGAAATCAAATCTACCCCTCGAGGATCCAATTTAGGAATCGGTTGGGTGAAAACTCCACTATAATGATTCGTCAATACACCGATACAATTCGGTCCGATCAACGCTCCCCCCACGGAATCGATGGTATCAACAATCTGTTTTTCCAATTTCGCTCCCTCTTCGTTCTCTTCATGAAAACCGGCGGACAAAATGATAAAAGCCCGGGTATTTTTCTGTTTTGCCAATACTTCTACGGCAGCAGGACAATATTTGGCGGCAATAGCCAAAATCGCACAATCCACCACAGGAAGATCCCTCACATCCTTATAAGATTTAACACCCTGTACTTCACCCATTTTAGGATTTACCACATAAAGCTCTCCTTTGAAGTTTCCATCCTGCAGATTTCTCAAGACAGCGCCTCCCGGTTTATGAATATCATCCGATCCGCCGACAACAACGATGCTTTTCGGATCTATTAATTGTTTTGTTACCATAAAAATACTGCTATTTATCTTTAAAACCGAATGGATGATTCTTTAAGGATCATCCATTCGAATCTATTACAATTTTTAGATATGATTAAAAAATGTCAGAAACTCCCGAGCCTTCAATACCATATTCTTTGATCCGGTATACAAAGGCACTCTTTGATGTATGGCTTCCGGCTGAATTTCCAATATCCTTCTTTCACCGTCTATCGCCATTCCTCCCGACTGTTCCGCAATAAAAGCAATCGGGTTACATTCGTACAACAGTCTTAATTTCCCCGTCGGATGAGAACTCGTTTGCGGGTACAAGAAAATGCCTCCCTTCAACATATTTCTATGAAAATCAGCTACTAAAGAACCGATATAACGGGAGGTATACGGACGTTTCGTCGCATCGTCTTTTTCCTGACAATATTTGATAAATTTCTTCACTCCGACTGGAAAATTCACGTAGTTCCCTTCATTGATAGAATAAATTTTCCCGCTTTCCGGTGTTTGCATATTCGGATGAGACAAACAAAATTCCCCGATAGAAGTATCCAGCGTGAAACCGTTCACGCCATTTCCGGAACTATACACCATCATGGTTGAAGATCCGTAAATAACATAACCGGCCGCAATCTGTTCCGTTCCCGGTTGCAAGAAATCCTCAATCATAGGAGGTTCTCCTAAAGGAGATTTCCTTTTGTAAATAGAAAAAATAGTCCCTACCGACACATTTACATCGATATTGGAAGAACCGTCCAAAGGGTCCATACAGATAATGTATTTGGCATCCCGGCATAATCCCTCTTCAAAAATAACGATATCCTGATTCTCTTCCGTTGCTACACCACAACACTCACCACTTGCACGCAATTCATCCATAAAGGTCGTATCGGCATATACATCCAGCTTCTGCTGATCCTCCCCCTGCACATTCATACTACCGACCTTTCCCAGAATATCCACTAATCCGGCTTTATTTACTTCTCTATGTACTTTTTTTGCAGCAATTCCTATATGGTGCAAAAGTCTTGAAAATTCACCGGTAGCCCCGGGTATTTCGGCCTGTCTTTCAACGATAAATTGATTTAAAGTTGTAACTTTATGCATTATCATGGTTCTGTGTTTTTAATTTTCTGCAAATATAGGTTATAATCTTTAATTTAAAAAGTTTACCCAGTTTATTGCCTATTTTATTATTTTTGTCTCGAACTAATTTTTTGATGAATGAAAATATTCAAATTCGGTGGTGCTTCCGTAAAAGATGCAGAAGGAGTTCGGAACTTAGCTTCCATTATACAAGAACAAAGGGAAAATTTGATTGTGGTCGTATCGGCGATGGGAAAAACGACAAATCACCTGGAAGTTTTGTGCAATGCCTATTTTCACAAAGATCCACAACTATGGGTTGTTTTGAATGAGTTGAAAAAATACCATCAGGAGATCGTCAATCAACTATTCCCGACAGATGATCCGGTATACAGGCACATGGAAAAATGGTTCACTGCTCTTCAAAACATGTTATCCGAAGAATCCTCCCTATGTTACGACTACGAGTACGACCGGATCATCTGTTTCGGAGAGCTTCTTTCCACTACTATCGTTTCCGATTATTTACAAACGGCAGGATTAAAAAATCAATTCATCGACATTCGGAAAGTCCTAAAATCGGATCAAAATTACCGGAATGCCAATATCGATTTAACACTTTCGGAAAAGTTCTGTAAAGAAACTTTCACCTTTTCGACAACTTCCCTATACGTAACCCAAGGATTTATCGCCGGAACAAAAATCAATCAAACGACGACCTTGGGACGGGAAGGATCCGATTACACGGCCGCATTATTAGCCAATCTTCTGGATGCGGAAAATGTCACCATCTGGAAAGACGTTCCAGGCGTCATGAACGCGGACCCGAAAGAGTACGCGCAAGCCGAAGTCATACATCGGATGTCTTACAAAGAGGCTATCGAACTATCCCACTTCGGAGCAAAAGTAATTCATCCCAAGACCATTAAACCCATACAAAACAAGCAGATACCTCTCTACGTGAAATCTTTTCTGTTCCCGGGTACAGAAGGAACCGTTATTCAAGAACTGGAAGAACGGCTGAGCCTTCCGCCTATATACATCAACAAAGAGAATCAGCTCTTACTGACTCTTACACCACGAGATTTCTCCTTCATTGCCGAAGAGAAATTAAGTCAGATTTTCGGGATCCTGGCAAAATACAAATTAAAGCTGAACCTGATGCAAAATTCGGCCATCAGCTTCTCGTTCTGCATCGATAACCACGAGGCGATCCTTACCGATTTTATCAAAGAACTGCAAAAAGAGTACGAGGTATTGTACAATCGGGACGTAAAACTGATTACCATTCGACATTACACAGAAAATTGCATACAGGAAATCATCGGTCGGCAGCCCATCCTGGTTGAACAGCGAAGCCGCATCACGGCACAATTTGTCTTACACAATTAAAATCAAAAACATCATGACAAGTGTTCTCAACAAAATCAATACAAAAGTACAGACTTATCTATGCATCTGCCTGATCGGTATCGTTTTTGCTTTTAATTACGGAAAAATTTTCGATTACAAACCGGACCTAAACGGAGATAACGTCTATTACTACGCCTTGGGGAAAGCACTTGCCGAAGGAAAAGGATATACCAACATTATGGGTTTTGAAGAAAGTCCGCATACCCACTTCCCTCCCGGTTATCCGTTGTTCACGGCTACCGTGTTATCCGTTTTTCACTCTTATGTTTCTTTAAAGATGGCTAACGGAGTTCTCTTTTTCTTCGCCATTTTATTCCTATTTCTATTCATACGGAAAATATCCGACTCCATCCTTCTGGCTTTGGGAACCTGCTTACTTTGCTGTATGCAACCCGAACTCCTACGCTATTCGACCATCGTCATGAGCGAAATGCTATTTACCTGCCTGTCGATAGCCGCCCTGTACCTGCTCAGTTTGGTTCATACCGATAATCTCTTCGGAGGAGAAAGGCCCAAATCCCAAATCCTGTTATTTATCCTGCTGATCGTATGTTTGAACTATATCTATTTTGTCAGAACGATGGGAGCTTCTATCATTCTGGCATTCATGATCTATTTCACGATTATTTGCATTCAACGCGCCATTACCTATATTTGCGAAAAACGACAAGACGAAAATCCCTATCTGACAAAAACAAACAAACGACGCGTAATAAACAACGTATTGATTCTTCTTATTTTAGTCGGGTCTTTCTCTTGTTCCAAAATCGGATGGGACATACGCAACCGAAGTCACGGGGTCGTGCATAGCGATTACCTCAATGATTTCAGGAAAAAGCCCAAAGGTGAGCAGATGACGACATTCTCCGATTGGGCCACCAGGATTCAAAACAACATAACCAGTTATTCCGTGAAATGGATTCCTTCCGCCATCTGGCCATTTGATTACGACCGTCAAACAACGAACTCCATGGGATGGATCCGGGGTTTTTGTGTCATCGCTTTAATTATTTTCGGATTAAGCCGATTGAAAAAATACAGGTTACTATTATCCCTCTATTTAGGAATTACCATGGCGGTTCTACTTTTTTGGCCGGAACAGTATGCCGGACACCGTTACATGATCGGAATCATCCCTTTATTGATTTTTCTTTTTCTCAATGGATGTATCTCTTTTGTCGCCTATCTTTTATCATCCTACCCTAATTTCAAGTACAAATACAGGGAATTCATCCCGACAGGAGCACTCGTCCTGTTCATCGTATTTTTTATGTTTCCAAAATATTCTCAAGCATTGGAAACACAACGGAAACTGGCTACCTTTAAAGTCTGGAACGAACGGATTGCCCCGGAAGCCTTCATCGAATACGTATATGCCATTCAATGGTGTAAAAAGAACTTACCGGAAGAGGCTCGTATTGCTTGTCGGAAACCGGAACTCTTCTATCTGTTTTCATCCGGAAGAAAAGCGGTTTCCTTCCCTCAGTACGGAAAACCCGAAGTTATTTTCAATAACTTTAAAAAAGAGGGCATCACTCACGTGATTATAGACAGATGGTTCCGTCACGGCTATGTCACGATCTATCCACTTGCGGCAAAATATTACCCGGAATACTTCCGACCGATCGTTCAATTCGGGAAAAATACGGATAAGCAATTACCCACATTATTATTCGAATTTCAACCGGAAGGAGTAGCTCCCGTTGACGAAAACGCTCAAAAATAGAAGAATAGTATTCTATCAAATCCCATTTTTATACAAGAAAGAGAGAAAAGTCTGTTTTTCTTTCCTAAGAAAATGATATATTTGCAACTTGATTTTTCAGATGCGAACAATAACTATAAAAATCAGTGACCAAAATGGACAAAAAATTCCATGAATATAAAAGTTTGGATCTCTCCCGGATCAATCAGGAAGTACTGAAGGAGTGGGAAGAAAACAAAACATTTGAGGAAAGTCTGAAAACCCGCGAAGGAAATCCCTCTTTCGTTTTTTACGAAGGGCCTCCTTCCGCCAACGGCATGCCTGGCATTCACCATGTAATGGCGAGAACGATCAAGGATGTAGTCTGCCGTTACAAAACCTTACAGGGCTTTTACGTGGAGCGTAAAGCCGGATGGGATACCCACGGTTTACCCGTCGAATTGGGCGTCGAGAAAAAGCTCGGCATCACTAAAGAAAACATCGGCAAAACGATCTCCGTGGCAGACTATAACAAAGCTTGCCGGGAAGACGTGATGAAATATACCCGCGAATGGGAAGATTTGACCCAAAAGATGGGGTACTGGGTAGACATGCACAACCCGTATATCACCTATGATAACCGCTATATCGAAACTTTATGGTATCTATTGAAGCAATTGTATGAAAAAGGATTGCTCTATAAAGGATACACGATCCAGCCCTACTCTCCGGCCGCTGGAACAGGGTTAAGCACGCATGAATTAAATCAGCCCGGTTGTTACCGCGACGTTAAGGATACCACCTGTGTCGCCCAGTTTAAGGTCGTTCGCGATGCGAAATCCGAAAAACTATTCGCTCATAGTGATCAGGTCTATTTCCTTGCCTGGACGACAACTCCATGGACATTACCTTCAAACACGGCCTTGGCTGTCGGACCAAATATAACTTATCTTGAAATAAAAACATACAACCCGTATACTTTCCAGCCGATCACGGTCATAATAGCCGAAGAGCGGTTCAACAGCTTTTTTAATAAAAAAGCGGAATCTATCGCTTTGGAAGAGTATAAAGAAGGTGACAAATTAATTCCTTACCGAATCGTAAACCGATTTAAGGGACCGGATTTGGAAGGAATACGTTACGAACAATTAATACCGTGGATGAAGCCGTTAGGAGACGCTTTCCGGGTTATTCTGGGGGATTACGTGACGACCGAAGACGGCACGGGGATAGTACATATCGCCCCTACTTTCGGTGCCGATGACGACCGGGTAGCTAAAATTTCCGGCATCTCTCCAATGTTGCTCATAGACAAAGAGGGAAACAGACAACCCATGGTAGACAAACAGGGGAAACTTTTTCTCCTTGACGAAATAGATCCTGACTTTATCAAAAATAACATTGATGTTACATCATACAGCAATTACGCCGGACGTTTTGTAAAAAATGCCTATGATCCCAATCTTTCGGAAGACGATACCACATTAGACATCGATCTATCCGTCATGCTCAAACGGGAGAACAAAGCATTTAAAGTTGAAAAGCACGAGCATAATTATCCGCACTGCTGGCGTACGGATAAACCGGTACTCTACTATCCTTTGGATTCATGGTTTATCAAAACGACAGCTGTAAAAGAACGGATGATCGAATTGAATAAAACCATCAATTGGAAACCCGCCAGCACAGGAGAAGGAAGATTCGGGAAATGGTTGGAGAACCTCGTAGACTGGAATTTATCCAGATCTCGTTATTGGGGAACTCCCCTTCCCATATGGATTAGCGAAGACGGAACAGAGCAGATATGCATCGGCTCCGTGAAAGAGTTAATAGAGGAGATCGAACGCGCTATCCAAGCCGGTTTTATGAAAGAAAATCCATTTAAGGATTTTATTCCCGGTGATTACTCCGATGCTAATTACGATAAAATTGATCTTCATCGTCCTTACGTAGATGAGATTATACTGGTTTCTCCGACAGGACAACGAATGTTCCGGGAAAAAGACCTGATCGACGTCTGGTTTGATTCCGGAGCCATGCCTTATGCCCAATTGCATTACCCTTTTGAAAATCGGGAGGCCATCGATAACCGCTATCGGTTTCCGGCAGATTTTATTGCCGAAGGAGTAGATCAAACGCGGGGCTGGTTTTTCACATTACACGCCATTGCCACGATGGTATTTGACTCCGTGGCCTTTAAGAATATCATTTCAAACGGACTGGTACTGGATGCCAAGGGCAACAAGATGTCCAAACGTTTGGGCAACGCAGTCGACCCGTTCGCAACCATTGAAAAACAGGGATCAGATGCTTTACGTTGGTATATGATCACCAACTCCCAGCCGTGGGATAATCTGAAATTCGATATTACCGGAGTAGAGGAAGTGAAACGGAAATTCTTCGGGACTTTATACAACACGTACAGCTTTTTTGCCTTGTACGCCAACATTGATGAATTCACTTACGCGGAAACGGATATAGATCTTAACGAACGTCCCGAAATCGATCGCTGGATTTTATCTCTATTGAACACGTTAATCCAGGAGGTGACGGAGGCATACGAGAAATACGAGCCGACGCGAGCCGGACGGGCCATACAGGATTTTGTGATTGAAAATCTTTCCAATTGGTATGTCCGTTTATCCCGGAAACGCTATTGGGGAGGCGATTATACGAAAGATAAGATTTCCGCTTACCAGACGCTTTATACCTGTCTCGAAACGGTAGCCTTGCTGTCGGCCCCGATAGCTCCATTTTACATGGACCGTCTTTTTGCCGATCTGAATCAAGCTACAGGCCGTTATCAAACGAACGTACATTTGGCAACCTTCCCGATCGCTGATCCGAGTATGATCGACAAACAACTGGAAGAGCGAATGGAGATGGCACAGCAAATCTCCTCCATGGTCTTGGGTTTAAGAAGAAAAGTCCAAATCCGGGTAAGACAACCGTTAGGTAAATTATTGATTCCCATCTTAAATGGAGAGATGACAGCCCAGCTGGAGGCCGTAAAAAATATCATACTCTCGGAAGTGAACGTAAAAGAGATCGAATACATCACGGATACGGCCGGTATCTTAATCAAGAAAATCAAACCGAATTTTAAAACCCTGGGACCGAAATACGGGAAGTACATGAAACAAATTTCGGCTTTAGTAGGGGCCATGACACAAAGTGACATCTACAATTTCGAAAAACAGGGCTCTTTTTCTTTACAAGTGGGAGAAACAGCCGTTGAATTAACATTGGAAGATGTAGAAATTCTTTCAGAAGATATTCCGGGATGGTTAGTAGCCAACGAGGGTCGTCTGACTGTTGCTTTGGACGTAAATCTGACGCAAGAGCTGAAGGAAGAGGGAATTGCCCGCGAACTGATCAACCGGATTCAAAACCTCCGGAAAGACAGTAATTTTAATGTAACAGACAAAATCGACTTGCAAATCGGGAAACACGAACAAATCAACGATGCCGTATTGCATTTCAAAGATTATATTTCCAGTCAGGTACTGGCAGAAAACATAACATTAACGGAATCAGCCGGAGAAGATGTTCAGGCAATCGAAATTGACGATATCCGTACATTCATAAAAATTCAACGGATGTAACCTCTCGCTCGTAAATAGAGTAAAAGTGGATATTTTACCGCAATGGAGAGCCATCAGGGAATTTTTTATTAACTTAGACAAAAACTTTATTACTATGTCAGAAAAGACAAGATATTCGGATGAAGAGTTACAGGAATTTAAAGAATTAATTCTCGAGAAACTCGAAAAGGCTAAAAAAGATTACGACGTTCTAAAGGCCGTAATCTCTGGCAGCGATGGAAACGATATAGCCGATACCTCTCCGACCTTTAAGGTTTTGGAAGAAGGAGCCTCCGTACTCTCCAAGGAGGAAGCCGGGCGTTTAGCTCAAAGACAAGCAAAATTTATTGCTCATCTGGAGGCTGCATTGGTACGCATAGAAAATAAAACTTACGGTATCTGCCGGGTAACAGGAAAGTTGATTTCAAAGGAAAGATTACGCGCTGTTCCTCATGCGACACTTAGTATGGATGCGAAAATGGGACAAGACTCCTAAGCACACCGGAAATTCATATTGAAAAATAAAAAGTGAAGGAACCTGATTTCTTCACTTGGTTTTTTCAATTTCAATATCAAATTCAAATGAAAAAATGACAAGTCAGAAGAAATTAATACTGTTTATTATCCTATTGCTGATCATCGATCAAGTTGTCAAAATCTGGGTTAAAACACATATGCAGCTCGGTGACTCGTTCAACGTTTTCGGAAACTGGTTCAAGATTCTTTTCGTCGAGAACAATGGGATGGCTTTCGGAATGGAGTTGGGAGGAGGTAAATGGGGAAAAACCGTATTAAGTATCTTTCGTATCGTTGCCGTAATCGGTATCGGTTGGTATATTCGTCATCTAATGAAACAAAAAGCCCCTCAAGGGGTCGTTTTTTCTTTTGCTTTGATCTTTTGCGGAGCCATAGGCAACATCATCGACAGCATGTTTTACGGTATGATCTTTAATGAAAGTTTTTCCCAAGTGGCAACCCTCTTCCCGAGCGAAGGAGGCTACTCCTCTTTCCTGCACGGACGAGTGGTAGACATGTTGTACTTCCCTCTGTATCGCGGTTGGTTACCCGAGTGGATTCCCTTCTGGGGCAACACCTATTTTGAATTTTTCCGCCCGGTTTTCAATCTGGCCGATTCTTACATTACGATCGGCGTACTTATATTAATTATTTTTTACCGCAAATTTTTCTCGACGAAATAAGAAACGGCTTGAATAAAACCGGTTAAAACAGAGCGTTAAGATCAGGCATTCAATCTCTTCAGGGGATTTTCACGGAAAATATTCATTTTCATTTTTCAACTTTCAATTGTTTTACGTAAGTTTGCAGCCTAAATTCAGAGTGAACCGCTTGAGAAAGCGATAATTCTGTGCCTCAAGGCCAGAGATAAAGGAATCATCTATGATTGAAAATTTAGTAATAGTGGAGTCTCCGGCGAAAGCCAAGACCATCGAACGTTTTTTAGGAAATAATTATATAGTAAAATCCAGTTTCGGCCACATTCGAGATTTGGAAAAAAAAGATTTAGGTATCGATATTGAAAACAATTTTCAGCCTAAATACGAGATATCCGCAGACAAAAAAGCTATTGTTAAAGAATTAAAGCAATTAGCAAAAGAAGCCAAAACTGTATGGTTAGCTTCCGATGAGGACCGGGAAGGAGAAGCCATCGCCTGGCATTTGTTTGAAGTATTAGATCTAAAAAGCGAAAACACGAAACGCATCGTTTTTCATGAGATTACCAAAGATGCCATTTTACATGCTATCGAAAATCCAAGAAACATAGATAAAAACTTAGTCGATGCTCAACAAGCTCGTCGGGTATTGGATCGGCTTGTGGGGTTCGAAGTTTCCCCCGTACTTTGGAAAAAGGTTAAACCTTCGCTCTCTGCCGGACGCGTTCAATCCGTCGCCGTAAAACTTATCGTGGAGAGAGAACGAGAAATCAATCATTTTACCGAACAAAAATACTATAAGGTTTCCGGACAGTTTAACACGAAAGACTCCGAAGGTAAACAGATTTCTCTAAAAGCCGAATTATCCGAACGTTTTTCAACGGAAGAAACTACCCTTCGATTTTTAGAAGCTTGTAAATCTTCTGATTTTACCGTAGGAGAAGTAGAAACCAAACCGACAACCCGGAAACCGGCTCCTCCTTTTACAACCTCCACCCTGCAACAGGAGGCTTCACGGAAATTAGGTTTTTCCGTTTCACAAACGATGGCCGTCGCTCAAAAATTATACGAACACGGACATATCACCTATATGAGAACAGATTCCGTGAATCTTTCCCAATTGGCTATTCATTCAGCTAAAAGCGTCATTATAAGCTCTCTGGGCGAAAAATATTCAAAGCCCAGAAATTACGCGACAAAAACCAAAGGCGCACAAGAGGCACATGAAGCCATCCGGCCGACTTACATTGACAAAGAAGAAATTGACGGAGATCGTAACGAACAGCAACTCTATACTCTGATTCGCAAACGCATGCTCGCTTCCCAAATGGCAGATGCCGAATTGGAAAAAACGACCATCCCCATTCATATCTCTTCGCTCCCGCAAATCTTTACTGCAACGGGAGAAGTCATTCAATTCGACGGATTTTTAAAAGTATACATGGAGTCGCAAGATGACGAGAAAGAAGACGAGAAAAACGATTTGCTTCCGCCGCTTCACAAAGGAGACCGCTTAGAAAGAACAAAAATAGAAGCCATAGAACAATACACGATGCACCCGCCCCGTTATACGGAAGCCAGCCTCGTTAAAAAGATGGAAACTCTGGGAATCGGACGTCCTTCCACTTATGCCCCGACTATTACGACTATCCAAAACCGGGGTTATATCATTAAAGAGAGCAGGGAAGGTATCGAACGCCAAATTCAAAACTTCGAATTAAAAGGTAACGACATAAAGAAGCATACGTTAACCCGTCTTTTCGGAAGCGAAAAGAAAAAATTATTTCCTTCGGATATCGGGATGGTTGTCACCGACTTCCTATCCAATTATTTTACCAACATCATGGACTACAATTTCACGGCTAAAGCGGAGGAGGCACTTGACCATATTGCAGAGGGAGAAGTGGGATGGCAATCTATGATCGGGACATTTTACACACCTTTCCACACGAACGTGGAAAAGACATTGAAAGAATCGGAGCGTAATACCGGAGCCCGTACGCTCGGGACAGATCCTCAAACAGGAGAAAACGTATCGGTTCGTATCGGCCGCTTCGGGCCGGTGGCACAAATCGGAGAGGGTGAACATGTGCGTTATGCCAGTCTATTAAAAGGGCAGCTCATGGAGACCATTACGTTAGAAGAAGCATTAGCTCTTTTCAAATTTCCGAGAATACTCGGCACCTATGAAGAGAAACCCGTTTCCGTTGCCATGGGTCGTTTTGGTCCTTACATCAAACATGACCAACTATTCGTATCTCTGAAAAAGAGTATTGACGATCCCGGAACCATCACGTTGGATACAGCCATCGAACGCATTAACGAGAAAAGAGAGGTTGAAAAAAATCGGCAAATCAACGTGTTTGAAAACGGAGTACAGATTTTAAACGGCCGCTTCGGACCCTATATCGCTTACAACAAAATCAATTACAAAATACCCAAAGGGAAAGACGCAGCTCTACTGACGCAGGAGGAGTGTATGGAAATCATCGAAAAGAGCGGAGATTCCAAAAAGAAGACAACAAAAAAAGCAACGACGAAAACTAATAGTAAAGCAGCGTCAAAAACACCTAAAAAATCAACAAAAAAGAAGGAATAGCAATAGACGAGCGACAACATAAAATTTATTTGCAAAAAAGCGATCCATTTTATATATTCGTACGCTCGAAAAAATAGATGAATCGTGTGTAAAAACATTAAAATTTAATATAAATGGCAACGTTACAAAAAATTAGAAATCGCGGTGGAATACTTGTTAGTATCGTGATTGGTTTAGCCCTCGTGGCTTTCATTGTTGGAGATGCTTTAAGCTCTGGTGCCAGCATTATGAATCGCTCCAGAAACAAGGTAGGAGAAATAGCGGGAGAATCCATCAGCATTCAGGAATACCAGCAAAAAATCACTAAAAATGAGGAAATGGTAAAATCCATGAATGGCATTTCCGCCTTATCGGAAGACCAACAACAGATGATCCGTGAAAATACGTGGCAACAGATTGTTACCAACGCCATCATGGAAAAAGAATATGAAAATATCGGGATGGGCCTGAGCGGAGACGAACTATACGACCTTCTTCTCGGAGACAATATGAACCCGGCCGTCCAACAATTATTTGCAGATCCTCAAACAGGACAGGTAGATAAAGATCGGGCTCGCTTGGTTATCAAACAATTGATCGAAGCTCCGGCGGGTACTCCACAAAAAGCCTACTGGTTGAATATGGAAGAGCAGATAGCAACCGCCAGAAAACAAAGTAAATACAATATATTATTAACAAGAGGGTTATACGTTACAGACGCTTTTGCTAAAAACTTTTTGGAGAATGCGGCAACGACGGTCGATATCAGCTACATTTTGAAAAGCTACAATACCATCAGTGATTCTTCCATAACCGTTACTTCCAACGAAATCAAAGATTATTACAACTCGCACCAATACCTGTTCCAAGTACCGGAAAGCAGACGAATCGCGTATGTCAGCTTCGATATTACCGCCTCGCCTGAAGACATCAAAGAGACAGAAGAGTGGGTAAACTCATTAAAAGACGAATTTGCTTCGGCTCCAAACGTTATTGAATTCGCCACTCTCTCTTCCGAAAAAAGATTTCCGACCGCTTACCTGAAAAAAGGAGAGCTCGGGTACAGTGAATTGGATGATTTTATCTTTGTCGAAAAAAACAACGGCGTATTCGGTCCTTATCTAAAAGATCAAGCCTATAACATCGCACGGGTAGCCGATCGCAGAATGTTACCGGATTCGGTTAAAGCCCGTCATATCCTGATCGTACCGGAGAACGGAAGATCTGTTCAGGCAGCTGAGAAATTAGCAGATAGCTTAGCCGGAGCTTTACGTAAAGGAGCCGATTTCGAAGCTATTGCCAAACGCTACTCGGCAGATCAAAATTCCGCCATCAATGGTGGGGATTTGGGATGGTTCACCCAAAATGCCATGATCCAACCGTTTAGTGATACCGTGTTCTTTGCCAATAAAAACGAAATCAAAACAGTTAAAACACAATATGGTTACCATATCGTACAAGTAACCGACAGATCAAAACCGGAAGAAAAGGTATTAGTAGGTATTATAAGCAAAGAAATCACTCCGTCTCAGCAGACCATCAATAACATCTATAACGATGCCCGCGTATTCGTTAATAATGTAACCACGATAACAGACTTCGAAACTGCCGTTACCGATCACAAACAAACAAAAAGGATTGCCAATTTGGGTAAAAACGATAAAACAATCCCGGGTATGGATAATGCCAGAGAGATTATCCGCGAGGCTTATCTAACGGATAAAACCGGTAACGTATTGCTGACAAAAGAAAAATCACCGATCTTCGAAAGTGGCAATAAGTTTACGGTAGCCGTTTTGACAGAGATACAAAAAGAAGGCATCGCCCCGCTGAATAGCGTTGCAAGCCTCATTAAAAGAGAGTTGATTCGCCAAAAGAAAGGTGAAATCATCGCTAAAGAATTGGAAAAAGACATGAGCGGAAGCCAAAGCTTACTCTCCATAGCTCAAAAAGCTAAAGCCGAAGTAGTAGACGCAAACGATGTTAACTTCAATTCCGTTCAATTACCGGGAGCCGGAATCGAACCCAAGGTCATTGCCGAAGCTGTAGCTATGAACGAGGGGGAAATATCCAAACCGATCATCGGCAATCAGGGGGTCTATATTGTCACGGTTAATACAAAACATGTAAACGAAGTGACTCCTGAACAGATTGCTCTGGCTAAAGCAAGTATGTTACAAACTAATTTCTATCGGGTAAATTATCAATTACTTCCTTCATTAGTGAAAAAGGCTGGAGTTGTTGATTCAAGATACAAATTCTATTAGTAACCCAAACAAACAAACTTAAAGTGAAAAAACCTGCCTGAAACCAGGCAGGTTTTTTTATAGCATATCTCTCGGAAGATCTTGAATCGGCGAACCATTCACCCGGAATTACTCTCTTACCGCTTTTAACCTATCATAATCAATCCGACTGACTATTCGCTTCCTTTTTATATTAAAAGCCGGATTAACTACGCTTCTGGTACTATCGAAATCCGTGGTCCCGATATTCGCCAAATCCAAAATCGTATGAATCAAATCATCTGTCATATAAGGTCTTTTAACCGAAGCGGCGATCTGTCCTACTTTTTGAGATTCCATCTCCTTATAAAGGGGAGAACACCAAATCAAAAAAGGAATCTCAACCATATATCTGCTCGGATCAGTCTCCGTATGCCCCGAAAAATCCCGACGTTCAAATAACTCTTCTCCATGATCGGAAAGGTAAACGATCACCGCTTTTCTCTCCCTGAAACGCTCTAATATTTCGTAAACGACATGGTCATTATAAAGAATCGTGTTCAAATAGGACGCCAATACCTCTTTCTTTTCTTCTTCTTCTAACCAAGTCACATCGTCGGCCTTAAACCGGGCATACTCTTCCGGATAACGATGCCGATAATTACCATGAGACCCCATCAGGTGGATAACCCAAAAATTCCGATTCGGGTTTTTCTGCAATTGATCGTCTATAATAGGCAGCAGCTCTTCGTCAAAATCCCCGTAACAATGTTCAAAGGAACTCCTGGTATGATTAAAAATAGTCACATCGCTACGCTTAGCTATCACCGCAGGCAAATTTCCATAAGCACCAAAAGATTCCTGATTGGATATCCATATGGTTTCATACCCTGCTTTTTTCATTACATCGACCAACAGATTATATTTATTCCATGCTTTAACAGATTCGTAATGATAGAAAGAAAACAAAGACTGAATACATAAAATCGTTGAGACATAAGGACTGATCACGTCCCGGTACAAATAAATCTCACCCCGTTCTTTCAATTCTCGCAACAAAGGTGTCGTCGGATATATAGAATCATAAACTCCCATGTATTTTCTTCCTAAAGATTCTCCTAAAATAAGAACGATATCTTCTATATCGGGTTCGTTTCGGGTAATTACCGGATTACTACTTACCTGTTTCATTAAATTGTTACAAACCTTCATCTCGTCACGTACCATTCGCTGAGAAACCCATAAACGCTGAATCGGAACCATTGTCTTAAACAACGGGGTCTTGTTCTGACGATATATCATCGCCAGAATGCCCGCCAATAAAAATAATGCAACGAATTTACCTATCCGGGAAAGAGAACGGGAAGAGATGCTTTTCAAAGAAAACGTCGATATCCAACAGGCCATGACAAGAACAATACTCCCACCAGCCAGCCACTTCACACCCCCATACATTTGAAAAAACTCGTTCGCCTCTTCCGGGTTCGTGGCTAATAACGGTAAAACGATTGAAGGAACAAATCCACTTTTATAATAATAAAGCGTAAAGCACTCGCACACGAACAAAAGGCCGGATAAAAAAATTACGACACCCGTATATACTCTCTTTAACCAAACAGAAGAGACGAATTCCCGAAAAGCACCCAATAGATAACAAACAAGAAAGGCATTGATAAATCCATGCACCCATTTGGTATATATGGATATTCCTATCTCCCGTTCCGCATTCATCCAAGCCCCTGTAGAAAAATTAAACAACAGAAGTACTACTATAAAATAGAAATTACGAACAAAAATTCCCCCTATTGGTTTCCACGCAAAACCGAATCTTTTCATTATTTCTCATTTTTCAAATCTCTATTGCCGTCTTATCTTCTCTCCAATTCACTCTGTTTCCGAAAAAACACTATTTTTGTAAAAAAGTTAATGCAGATCATCATGACGCAACAGCATACAAAAATAAAAAAAGTATTGGTAATTACTTACTATTGGCCTCCCGCGGGAGGGCCCGGCGTTCAACGCTGGCTGAAATTTGCAAAATATCTGCCGACTTCGGAAGTCATACCCGTCATCTTAACTGTTGATCCGCACAAAGCAGAATACCCCATACAAGACCCTACTTTACAGAAAGATGTTGATCCTAACATATTGGTATACAAGACAACGGCAAAAGGATTGTATTCATTATACAAAAAATTCACACGCGCTAAAACAGCTCCTTACAGCGGTTTTGTCAACGAGGGGAAACCCCGTTTTAGACAAAAAGTAGCCCGCTTTATCAGAGGAAATTTTTTTTTACCCGACGCCCGAAAGGGGTGGAATAAATATGCCTATGCTAAAGCCGTAGAGCTGATCGAAAAATACAACATCCAAACGGTTATCACAACCGGTCCCCCGATGTCCACCCACCTGATCGGCCTGAAATTAAAGAAAAACAAAAACATAAAATGGATAGCCGACTTCAGGGATCCATGGACAGATATCTACTACTATCATGACCTATACCCCACCCGTATAGCACAAGCCATTGACAAGGCTTACGAAAGGGAGGTATTAGAAAAAAGCGATATTGTATTAACCGCCAATTTCATCAAAGAGAAACTCGTCTGTAAAAGCTCTAAAATCATTCCCGAAAAGATACACGTATTAACCAACGGCTTTGACGAAGAAGATTTTAAAACAGAGGGAGCCAATAAAAAAGAGGAGTTCACGATTACTTATGCCGGAACATTAGCCTCCTCTTATCCAGTTCAACCCTTTATCGATGCCGTTGCGGAACTCTATCCGGAAAAAAAAATCGTTTTACAATTCGTAGGTAAAGTAAGTGAAGAACACAAGGCATACATTACTTCAAAAAAGAATATAAAAGCCGTATTTACCGGATTTATACCCCACGAAAGAGCCGTAAGAGAGTTGATCGAATCACAACTTCTATTATTAATCTTCCATCATACGAATCAAAACGAGGGACATATGCCGGGAAAACTGTTTGAATACCTGGCGGCCCGAACGCCGATTCTCTGTATAGAAGATCGGGAGAGTATGGCGGGCAAGATCATCCGGGATTGTCGTTCCGGAATAACCCTCTCTTTCCATGATAAAGAAGGTATCAAAAAATTCATATCGACGGCATACACACAACCGGAATTCCAAGGAGACTCGGAAAAAATCTCTCGATATTCAAGACAAACATTAACCGCCCGACTAAGCCAATTCATTGATTAATATGCAACTAAAGAAAATTACATTCATGTTTCGCAAATTCCTTCGGGACCTGAACGGTAACAAACACCTGAAGATAAACCAAGAGAATACTACCCCTTTGTTGTCCGGTTACTATTTCAAATTCGAAGAGAATCTCTCCAGACTGAATCGGCTCATTCACTCGTTCGATGAAAAAGGAGTACCCATCAATACCAGTTATATCGATGTCGAAAAACGACAACTGCATTATTACCCGATTACCATCGGACAATACGGATTAGCCGTCTTCCACTCGTGGCTTTCGACCCGGCAAGAAGTGAAGAAACAACTGTTCCTGAATATTGCCGATTGGTTTCAAACTCACGCCGTAACGGACAACGACCTCGGTACCTATTGGCTGACCGAGGTTCCCAAACCGGAATTTCAAGTATTCAAACCCTGGAAATCGGCCTTTGCCCAAAGCCGGGGCATCTCCATCCTCCTGAGAGCATGGCAAATCACCGGAGAAGAAAAATACCTCGCAACCGCCTCCAAAGCATTGATACCTTTCACGAAAGATATTTCAGAGGGAGGCGTGGCGGTAGACCGGAATATACAAGAGACATTTTATGAAGAGTACGTGGCGGCCCGTCCTACCCGGGTACTGGACGGGCACGGCTTTTCATTGTTCGGTTTATACGACTTCGTCCGGGCGACGGGCGACGGGCGGTTGACGGAATACAACCGTTTAGCTCTTCGCCTTTTTAACGAGGGAGTAGAGGGATTAATTCGTCAACTTCCCTCGTTTGACATGGGATTTTGGTTGCGTTTCAATCGTTGCGAAGTACCCGGTTATCCGAAAGACGACCCCTGCACCATCAGTTATCTTCGCTTAGTCCTTTTGCAAATAGAAGTGCTCTACCGGATCACGAAACGAGAAGAGCTGTTGGAATACCGGAAAAAATTCGAAAAATACGACGCTCTCTTTCCTATTTTGAAGATGTACCGGTTTAAATTCAGAGCCCTGAAAAAATTAAACCGACTCTAATTTTAGTATCCGCCAATATTTACCGCAAAAGGGATGAACAATTTGTACAAGCTCCCGAAAAATAGTAACTTTGTAAACGAAGATCATAACATCGTTTTATCGGAATAAGGGTAATTATGTGCGGGATAGCCGGGATATTTGAAAAAGAAAAAGACAATCGGCCGTTGATGTCGAAGATGTTGGACGCAATCGCCCATAGAGGTCCGGATGCCAAATCCATCTATACCCATCAAAATTTCACCTTAGGTCATCGCCGTCTCTCCATCATCGATTTATGCACGGGAGATCAACCCGTGTTTAACGAAGATCAGTCCGTTTGCGTTATCTTCAACGGAGAGATATATAATTTCGAAGAGCTAAAGGAGGAACTGCAAACCAAAGGACACCGATTTCGTACCCATACAGATACCGAGGTGCTGGTACACCTTTACGAAGAGTACGGGACAAATTTTTTTAACCGGTTAAACGGAATATTCGCTTTCGCGTTATTAGACAAGAACCGCGACCGGCTCCTTCTCGCCAGGGATCATTTCGGAGTAAAGCCCCTTCATTATTACCTGAAGGACGGAATCCTATTATTCGGATCGGAACAAAAATCCATCATCCTCCACCCGAAATACGAACGGGAACTCAATCTAAAGGCACTGCATATTCATTTGAATCTAAGATATACCCAAGGAAACGAAACATTGTTCAAAGGGATAAAACGGCTTCCGGCTGCCCATTTCGCCTTATTCGAAAACGGACTTTTTACGGTCAGGCGATATTGGGAGATGCCCGTGGGCACAGACCGCTCCATCACGGAAAAAGAGGCCAAAGAGAGAATCAATGTTTTGATCAAAGCCGCCGTAAAGCGACAGCTGATCAGCGACGTCCCGGTGGGAGTCTACTTGTCCGGAGGATTGGATTCTTCCGCAATCGTACAAAAAATGCACGAATTGGGAGTCGCGGAGATAAACACGTTTACCCTCGGCTTCAACGAACCCACAGATGAATTTCCGGATGCTCAACAGATAGCGGATTACTTCCACACGAAACACCATACCCTGAGCCTCTCGATGAACCCCATGCAACAGATGCCCAAAGTCATCTGGCATGCCGAAGAGCCCAAGATCAATTTGTTACAAGGTTACAATATGTCCGCTTTCGTACATCCGAAAGTAAAAGTAATTTTAGGAGGACTGGGAGGCGACGAACTCTTTGCCGGATACGATATTCATAAATTCATCTATCCGTTCAATCGCTGGCATCATTATACCCCGTACTGGATGCAACGTCTGTTACGCTGGAAATCTGACTTTATCTTTAAGCTCCAAAATAATTCTCATGCTCTGCGTTACGACGAATACCGGCGAGGAGTGCAAATGTTGCTTGCCATCGGAAACATAGAACGTTTCTACCTGATTATTCGAAATGTTTGGGATTACGATACTCCATTTTATAAAAACATATATAACGAATCGTTTCTGAAGCAACGACGCATGGAGAGTATTCGGGTTCACAGGGAGTTCGACAGCCTATTTCACCGTGTCCGGCACGAAAAAGCCCTGGATCAGGTTCTTTATGCCGAATTTCAAACCAAAATGGTCAATGACTATCTATTGACCGACGACCGGATGTCCATGGCCCACTCGGTAGAAGAACGAGTTCCTTTACTCGACAAAGAGTTAGTTGAATTCGCTTTCCAATTGCCGGTGGAATTAAAAATAAAGAATAACCAGACAAAATATCTTTTCCGAAAAGCGTTAGAACCCTATCTGCCGCCCAAAATCATCACGAAGAAAAAATGGGGATTTACCGTTAACCCGTACCTCCAGTTCAAAAAAGATTTAAAGGAGACCGCAGAAAAGATATTGACCCAAAAATACATCGATCGACAAGGCATATTCAATTACGATTACATCAAACGCATATTGGACTATCCGGCCCATCCGAAACTCCGGTGGCACTACAATTACATCTGGATTTTAGTCGGATTAGCCATATGGGAAGATCAATTCATTCACCACAGAACGGACGACCGTATTGAATCTTATTATAAATAGAATAAAAAACGATATCAGGATAAGCATGGGAGAAAAAAACACCAGTACGACATATTCCATCATCATAGCCGTTTACAACCGGTTGGAGGAGGTCAAAGAACTGCTTGTCAGTGCCGAGGCCTTAGAAGGAGATCGCTCCCTTTTCGAACTTCTGTTCGTGGACGACGGTTCAAAAGACGGTTTTAAAGATTTCATCCGACACTATTCTTCTCCCAGCGGCCTGCAGATACGAGCTGTTTTCCAACAAAATCAAGGCCCTGGAGCAGCCCGCAATTTCGGCATGAGTCAAGCCAAAGGGGATTATTTCATTTTCGTAGACTCGGACTGCATGTTTCCCCCGCACTGGCTAACGGAAATCGAAAAAACACAACAAATACGCTCTTACGATGCTTTCGGCGGTCCGGACACCTGCCATCCCTCATTTTCCCCTTTGCTGAAAGCCATCAATTATTCGATGACCTCCTTCATCGGTACGGGAGGAACCCGCGGCAGCAAAAGACATATCGGAAGATTCTACCCCCGCAGTTTTAACATGGGCATATCCCGGAAAATTTATGAAACGATCGGAGGCATGGGAGGTTTACGTCACGGACAGGACATGGATTACTCCATGAGAATATACAACGCAGGCTTTAAGGTGGGATTGATTCCCGGAGCTTACGTGTATCACAAACGGCGTACCAGTATCCCTAAATTCTTCCGACAGATCTTCAACTGGGGTGTCGCCCGGATTAACCTGACCCGAAGACATCCGCATACATTAAAAGCGGTACATCTACTACCGGCATTATTACTTTTGGGATTAATCCTTGTCGGGATACTTTCTTTTCTATTACCCGCCCATGCCCCTCTGATTTGGATCGTCATCGGGTGCGGATTCATCGGTATCTGCTTGTTTGCTTTCGTGCAATCCTATTGTAAATACAAAAGCGGCCAAACGGCTTTACTCTCTATACTGACACTGAATATTCAAGTATTCGCCTACGGGGCAGGATTGCTTTGGGGAGCATGGAATACCCTGAAAGGAAAAGAAGTAAAAGGTTTCTCCAAAAATTACTACGGTAAAAACAAATAACCCATGAAACGACTGTTATTTTTCACCCAGAGTTTTCCTTACAGTTACAAAGAACCTTTTATCGAAAACGAAATCGGTTACCTGTCAAAAGCTTTCGATGAGATCACGATTCTTCCCTGGATAGGCGAAGGGGAGATCACCCGAAAGGTTCCGGCCAACTGCAAGGTACTAAAACCCATGCTTAGAAACGACCGGGATACGATTTTGTCGGGAATCTTTTGCCGTGCCCCCTTTTTTTATTTCATCCGCCGATTCTTTTCGGATAAAGCTTATACCGGCCTAAGCAAAATTATAAAATACATTTCGGTATCTACCTTCTGTCGGGCCATCCTCTCTAATAAAGATTTTAAAAAAGTCAACGACGAATTTAAGAATGATACCGTTTATTTTTATTGGGGTATCGGTACGGCCTACGTACTCCCCTTCATTAAAAACAAGCGCAAAAAAATCGTCCGTTTCCACGGGGCCGACCTATACCTGGAAAGAAGAGCCAATCGATATATTCCATTCCGCAAAGAAGTTTACACTCACCTGACGCAAGCCGTCTATATCTCCAAACAAGGTTTGGAGTACGCCTCGGAACGATACGGAAGTTACCGTTTCAATGCCTGTTGCAGTTACCTGGGTACACTGGACCATGGGGTTAAAAAAAACTTCCCTCCAGATGGTATCATCCGTCTCCTGAGCTGCTCCAACGTGATTCCCGTCAAACGGGTAGCTTTAATTTTAGAAACCTTACAAACCATCCGCGATCAAAAAATCGAATGGACCCACATCGGAGACGGTAACCTATGGGAGGAATTAAAAGAGAAAAGTCTGCTTCTTCCCGATAACATAAAGGTAAACTTTACCGGCAGGCGGAGTAACAAACAAGTCATCGAATACTATCAATCACAACCGATCGACATCTTTATCAATGTCAGTTCCAGCGAGGGATTACCCGTGGCGATTATGGAAGCGATCTCTTTCGACATTCCGATTATCGCAACAAATGTAGGAGGGACAAGTGAAATCGTCACACCGGAAACCGGTATTCTGATCGCTCCCGATTCTTCTCCCGAATTGATCGCTGCCCGAATCCGGGAACTATACAAAGTCAAAGAGACTCTCCATCCCCGTAAATTATGGCTGGAAAAATTCTCCGCGGAGAAGAACTATCCCGATTTCATTCAACACGTTTTATTGCCAACGCCTGATAAATGAGTATACAGCCTGTTCAAGGCCTCCATATGCTTTTCTATCCCGTATTTTTCTTTAATATAGAAGGCCGCTTTCCGCGCTTTCTCTCTATATTTTTCGGGATGAGCATAAAAATCTAAAAAAGAGGATAGCAATTGTTCCACCTCTTTTGTTTTATACATCACGGCCAACCGGCCCTCTTCCGTCACCTCTCGCATCACCTCCCAATCGTTCACAAAAACAGGAATACCGGCAGCGATCGCTTCTATAACCGCAATACCGAAAGAATCATGTTCCGTAGAATAGATAAAAGCATCCCATTGGGTCAAAAGAGAGGGTACATCCGATCTTGTTCCCAAAAAACATACCTCATCCTGTAAACCCGCAGTCTCACAGAAACGAACACATTCGTCATACAAGCGAGGGTAACGGGAATCTTTCCTGCCGACAAATAAAAATCGAAATGGGATACCCGCTTTTTTCAATAAAACCAGAAATCGGCAAATGGTTATCTGATCTCTTCCGGGAACAAAATTACCGACGCTCCCCATCAGCAATCCGGGCGATTCAAAAGACTCTCCTTTCTCCCGTTGTTCGAATTTGGCGAAATCGATCCCGTTGTAAACGACCCGGCTCCGGTTCCGGGGGAAACGATACTTTTTCTCGTAATAGGACTTTTGTACCTCACTCACGAAAATATTCAAATCCGCATGCCGGATCATCCATTTCATAAAAAAACGCCCCTTTGCCGTCTGATGATAATCATAACCATGAAACGTTTGAACGATCTTTATCCCGCACCCCCTCGTTGCCAACCAGGCGTAACAAGCCTCTAACGAATGCTGGGCATGAACGATATTTACTTTTTCCCTGCAGAGCAATTTCCTCAAACGAAAAACGTAAGATAAGTCCATTCCTTTCCGGGGTGTCATCTTAAACATGGGAACCCCCGTGGCTTTATATAGATCCGAAATAACTCCCTCTTCCCGATAAATACATATGATTTGATAAGAAGTCAGGTCTGCTCGGGATAAAATATCCAATAAAAGAGTCTCCATGCCTCCCCGATTTAATGCCCCAAGGAAATAAGCCACTTTCATACTTTCTTATTTTTATATCTCCGTTTTAAAAATAAAAGATATCCCAATGGATAACAGCAGAAGGTCCTTACCTTATCCGATGAATCTTCCAGAAGACGCCTCTTTTTACCGGCCAAGGCATAGCTGACATAATTAATCGTATTCTTCCACCTCTCTTTAAAGGATTCGGCATACATCGCTTTTTGATCGCAGTATAAAGCATATCCTATCGGGTTATTTTTTCTTAATTTCGCTTGATTACGCGTATATCCATCTTCCAAATAATTGCACACGATGATAATCCGAGGCAAAACCAACAGTTGAAATTGCCGATCTATCTGATTATACACATAGGCCTCGGTAATAAACTTCTCCCCTTCAATTTCGGGAAATAAAAACGAACGAAGCACCTCCGTTCTGTATACCAAGGTCGAATCTCCCCGGAAACCGTTTTTATACAACTCTTTCAAGGTCGAATTACGTTCATAAGGAAACTTGCCGTCCGACAAAGTCTCTTCGGTATTTTTCCCCCGGTATCCCACGAGTCCGGCAATCGCCGCATCTCCCCCCTTCTCTTTCCAAAAAGATAAAATTTTCTCTATCCCGTCGTCTACCAAGTAATCATCCGAATCCACACATACGAACAATTCGGTCTCCGTACTTTTTACTCCCCGGTTATGAGCCCTCATCTTTCCGCCGTTTTCCTGATAAATATATCTTATGGAAATTTTTTCTTCCGATTGCCAGCTTTTTATAAGCTCTTCCGTTCCATCCTTCGAGCCGTCATCCACGACCAACCATTCGAAATTTTTATTACTCTGCCGGCATAAACTTTCGTAAAGGCGTCCCAATGTATAAGCCCGGTTATAGGTCGGGGTAAATACAGTTAATTCTTTCATCATCTTCTCCATTTTAGCCACTTAAAAATCAGATCATCCGCCAATTGATTTACCTCGACCGAAAGATGCAGGAAATAAGTGAGTACACTTCCCGCGATACACATAATGGAACTCCGGAAAATCCCATCCAACCAAGGGTTGTCCATATCCGGTAAAATGGCATTCAAACCGTATAACAACAAGAAGATACCTAACAACTTAAGTGTATTCCATGTATAGGGATTTCCTTTCACTTTTGCAAATACAAGCCATTGTTGAACGGTATGGGAAAGGATACAGGTCAGCAACGTCGCCACGGCAGCCCCGGTCATCCCCAATATGGGAATCAACCAACTGTTCGTAAGAATGGTAATAGCCGTAATAAAAAAGGTAAAATAAAGACCCCAATAATAGTATCTGGAAAAACTAATCAATGTATATCCAAAACCCAAAAACATCACGATCAAACGAGAAAGACCGATGAAAAAAACGACCCATTTACCAGCCCGATAATCCGCTCCGTTAGGAATAATATCGAATATATTGTCTATGTTTATCCATAAAAGCAGGAACAGAAATCCTCCGATCAACAATTGATGCAAAGATACTTTTTTATACAAGGCATTTGCCTTCTCGAAATCGCCGGCCCTCAAGGCTTCCGCCGCTACCGGGGAAGAAATGGCCGTGATCGAACGGGAAGGGATATCGATAATGGCAACCATATAAAAGGCGATGGTATAGATTCCACCGTAATTCAATCCCATCTCCGCACTTACCATAAAAAGATCCAATTTACTCGTGATACTTCCCCCGATAACCCCCACCATTAAAAAAGCGGTATACTTCAAAATATCTTTACGAAGATCTTTGTTTATAAAAGAGAAATCATGTTTTAAAGAGACGGAACCGATCCGGGAAGCATACCATAGATTTAAAAACATCGCAATACCATACACGGCAATGTAAGTAGCAACCAAACCGGTCATTCCCGTCACGTGAACGGCATACAAAATGTAAACCCCGATCAACAACAACCGGATCACTACTTCCCGTATCAATTTTGGGACAGCGATTCTCATCAGCAAATTGGAATACGTTTCGAATACTCCGAGGTAAACGATAAAAAACATCAAAGGAAACAACCAATTATAGTAATCCACGAAAAGAGCCGAGTTCTGCTCGAAATAAGTACATACAGGCTGCTTCAGCAACCAGGCCACAGGAATAAAAAGACAGCACCCGACTAAAGGCAAAGCGACAAGATAAAAAAAGAAACCGTTATTACGGCCGTCTTTACTTTTAAAAAAAGGGAAAAAACGAATAGCGGAAGAGGTCGTCCCCAACTGAACAAAGGTTCCTAATAACGTGGCAGCCTCAAATAATACCCGAGTTAAACCGATCTCCTCTGAAGTTAAAAAACGAGTCACGATAAACATCGTGGAAAGGAAACCGATAAAAGCCCCCACGTAATTCACAACAGTGCCCTTTATGCTTTGCCGGATAATAACCCCCATGAACCTTTGTACTTATAGATTTATCGCGCAAATAGTAAACAAAAATAGGAATTATTTATCGATAATGGGGGTTTGACGATTATATTTTTTATTTTTGTCCCTGTTTGATCATAAGTTAAAGAATTTATCCATGAAAAAAATCAACTTCAAACCGTTATATCCGCATTTCATTGCACTAATTCTTTTTATTATCATTTCATATGCTTATTTCCCCGCCCTTTTCGAAGGCAAAATCGTGCACCAGTCGGATATCTCTTCCTGGAGAGGAGCCGCCAACGAGATTCTTGAATTTCAAAAGAAGACCGGAGAGGAGACACTATGGACGAACTCCATGTTCAGCGGTATGCCCACCACTATGATCCTCACGAAATATAAAGGGAATTACTTGGAATATATATATAAACAATTATTTATCGGCTCTCGTCCGGCAAGCTACCTTATTATCGCACTCTTCAGCTTTTATTTGCTGATGTTAGCGTTTGGCGTAAATACCTGGTTAGCGATTGCAGGCGCTTTAGCTTTCGGCTTTTGTTCCTACAACTTCCAGATCCTGTTAGTGGGACACAATGCTAAAATGATGGCTATCGCTTTTATGCCGCTTGTCCTGGCAGGAGTCGTCTACGCCTTCCGAAAAAAACGGTTGTTAGGCGCTCTGTTATTCGGTTTGGCCCTTTCGTTCGAGATCACGGCAAATCATCCTCAGATTACCTTCTACCTGGCATTTATCATTATTGCCTATGGTATAGGACAACTCTATACAGCCATTAAAAACAAAACATTACCCGCTTTCCTTAAAACGGCACTTCTATTAGTGGTTGCGGCCGGATTGGCAGCCGGAACCAATGTCAATCATCTATGGCCCACCTGGGAATACGGGAAATATACCATGCGGGGAGGTTCCGAATTAACCTCCGACGATCCATCCGCCAAAACGAAAGGCTTGGACAAAGAGTACGCCACCGCTTGGAGCTACGGGATAGACGAAACATTGAATTTATTGATACCCAATTTCAAAGGAGGCAGCTCTCAAGGAGGATTGGGCACCGGCTCGGAAACTTACAAATATTTGAAACAACAAGGAGTAAAAGAAGTCGATCAAGTGATCCGACAGTTAGGAACCTATTGGGGACAACAACCCTTTACGGCCGGTCCGATGTATATGGGGGCCATTGCCGTCTTTCTTTTCGTATTGGGGATCGTTCTGATCAAGGGGCCGATGAAATGGTGGATCGTAGGAGTCTCTTTATTAGCTCTATTCTTGGGTTGGGGACGACATTTCATGTTCTTCTCCAATATCTTTTACGATTATGTACCTCTATACAATAAATTCAGGGTACCTTCCATGATCCTGATCATTCTGCAACTAACGATTCCCTTGTTGGGCATTTATACCTTAAACCAAATATTCAATCAAAAATTCGACAAAAAAACCTTAGTCAAAGGATTAAAAATTGCTATTGGTATTACCGGAGGTATTTGTGCCGTCTTCGCCCTGATTCCCGGTCTGGCCGGTAATTTTACCGCTCCCGTAGATCAACAGTACTATGACTGGTTACGGGCATTGGTGATTCAGGACAGAATATCCATGTTACGGGCCGACGCATTCCGCTCTTTAATCTTTATTCTTTTAGCAGGAACCGTTATCTGGGCGGGAGTGATCCAAAAATTAAAATTCTCTCAAATGGCCATTATCCTCAGTCTTCTGATATTGACGGACATGTGGACCATCGACAAACGTTACCTGAACAACAGTCATTTCGTTACTCAAAAAGAATTTAATAATCAATTCCGGGCTCGCCCGGTCGATCTGGAAATCTTAAAAGACAATGACCCGAATTACCGGGTACTGGATTTAGCCGTAAACGTGTTCAACGATTCCCATTCCAGCTATTTCCACAAAACCATCGGCGGTTATAGTGCGGCAAAATTACAGCGCTATCAGGATATCATCGATTACTTTATTATTCCCGAGATTCAATCTTTCCAAAAAGACGCAAACGCAACTCAGACCCTCACGGGAATGGAGGAGAGCTTGAAGAGGCAAAAAGTGTTGAATATGCTTAACACGAAATACATTATATTGAATACCAATGCCTCTATTGAAAACAGATCCGCCCTTGGGAATGCTTGGTTTGTACAAGATTATAAATTAGTGAACACGCCGAAAGAGGAGTTGGTCACCTTACAGGCGATAGATCCGGCTGAAATAGCCGTTATCAACGAAGAATTCAAACCGATTATTCAAGACAAAGGTTTCAACTACGACGAAAACGGAGAGATCGTGTTAACCGAATATGCACCCAACCGACTGGAGTACAAGAGTAAAGCCAACAATGAACAACTGGCCTTATTCAGTGAGGTCTACTACCCTAAAGGGTGGAAAGCGTATATCGACGGAGAGGAAACCGACCTTTTCAGAGCCAATTACATCCTAAGAGGAATGATTATTCCGGCAGGAGAACATACTATCGTATTCGAATATAAACCGGAATCTTATTATACGGGAGCCAAAATTTCAGCTATATGTTCCGGCATATTATTACTGTTACTGCTCGGGTATATCATCGTAGGTATAAAAAAGATTCTAATATCTCCTAAAACCACTATGAATTAAAGAGACAAAATACAAATAAGAAAATTCTGGTACGTTTTTTGCTCGAAAATGTCCCATAATGTTAATACATCTATAAATAATTTACTTTACATTTTCAAATACGTAAAGTATGGTTTAACCAGAAAAATAAACTATGAGAAATTACTTTATCCTTCTTTTTTTAACAGGCATACTGATATTAAATGCCTGTACTAAAGTAGATAAACTTAGTGACGAGGCCAATATTACTTCACTTGCCGTTACCGGAATAACTCCTCAAGGCATCAACATCGATCAGAACAATATAACCATCGAGAACAATATTGTTTCCATACCTTTGAACTACGGAAGAAAATTATTCCCGTTAACTTTATCTACTGAAATAAAATTTTCATCAACAACTGACGGAACAATGAGCACGAACGCCCAGCCGTTAAATCTGAAAGAATTTACATTCAACGATGTGTATACACCGCAAACTTTTTACCTGATTTCCGAAAGCGGTGTTCCTCATTTAGCCCAGATCATACTCATAGATCAACCGAACGCTGAAATTTCCGACTTTAAAATTACCAATTTCCCGGAAGATAAGGTAAGTACAAGAATCCGTGACAATTACGTTAGAATCGTCTTTAAGGACGCCATTGAAAAATGGCCTATCGATATCGAAGCACAAATCACCCGCATCGGAGAGTGGAAGGAGGGTTCCGATATTACTTCTTTCCATTTCACCCAACCGGGAGAAACTAAACACCTGACCCTGGTAGCCGACAACGGAGACGAAAGGGTATGGAACATCCAGATCGTACCTCCCATTGAAAATTCGGACTTCGAATTATGGATCAACGAGGGAACGATAGACGTAAATATTAATCCCATTCCGGGTAAAGGATTCGGCTGGGCGACCGCTAATAACATGTTCGTACAAGGGACTTTGCCCGTATCGAATAACGGGGGCAAAGCCGCCCAGATATCCACGGACATCCAAAGTATAGGTTTTATCGGAGACCTCGTTACAGCCGGAACCCTGTTCACCGGTTACTTCAAGATGAATATATCCAAATTAGACGATCCGAGAGCCATGACCTACTTCGGTATTCCTTTTATCAATAGACCGGCTTCTCTCTCCATAGATGTAAAATATAAACCGGGAAACACGTTACAGCAATCCGTTAAAAATAAAGACGGAAAATATGTTTTGACAGAAGCAAAAGGAATAGACGAGGGACGTATATGGGTTAAATTATTACACTGGAACGGGGAAGGTGAATTGGAGTATCACGATAGAGACATACCGGATCTGACCGTCATTGGAGAAGGAGATTATGTTCTTAAAGGATCGGATCTCTCCCTACGCGACTGGAAGAATATAGTCATTCCTATCAAATATACTTCCGATCTGGAACCCACTCACATCAGTATTGTCATGACTTCCAGCAACAAAGGAGACCTTTTTATCGGTGCCAAAGGAAGTACATTAACTGTTGATAACCTTACATTCAAATACTAATCTACCATGATGAAATATATATTTTTACCCGTTTTATTCATTTTTTGCTCCGTTACCCTTTTTGCGCGAAAAACGGAACAAACGCTCCCATCCGCTAAACAGGATAGTATCGATCGTAAAAATGTTGAATACAGGTTTGCCTTAGGAGTCCAATTGGGAACCGATATCGGGGGAGCCATCCCTTTTCCCTTCAGTAATGTTCCCGAACCATTCAATCCTTATCCGAAACTTTCTCCCTCTTTAGGTGCGAAATTCACCTTCCCCGTAGATCGTTACTGGACCGTCGGAGCTGAAATAACCTACAAAAAAGTTGCCATCGATGCGGACGCAAGAATAGAAAACCAACGTTTCAACGATGCCAAAAACGATGTTATCGCCCGTTTCACGGGATCGGCTGAAATGAATATGGACTTTACCATGATGGAAGTACCTCTCTACTTCAAATACACGTTCCGGAATCAAAAAGACCGCATCCTTGCAGGAGGTTATTTTGCCTGGGTCATTAAAGGTAAGTTCAATGTAACGGTAAACAAAGGTTTTATGATGGACGACAACGGAGTCTACACGGGAGCCATCGACGACGAACCGCTAAAAATTAACTTTAGCGACATTCTGGATACTTGGGATGCGGGACTGATTGCAGGATACGAGCGCAAATTATTTTCCAGAGTAGAGATCGGATTACGTGTATCCTGGGGATTCAAGGATATTTTCAAACCGAGCAATCAATATTTCGATTACAAAATGCTCCAGATACGAGGAGCTTTAGTCGTAAGTTATAACCTGTTCGATATAAAACCTCCCCGTCTCAATCCTTTCCGGCATAAAAACATATAATAACCCACGGGGACGGGTACAATGCTATTTTAATTGTAGATTTTAGATCGACGATTGTAAATTAAAAAACAACGAAATCAGGGGATTAAGTGTGATTAAAAGAATTTGCGATTTATGACTTAAAGACAGCAAAATTGGAATTGAAGCAAGTATCAATTTACAATCTACAATTTAAAATTTACAATTAGACGGATTTCGTCATTGAGATTTCGAATTGTAGATTGACGATTCAAAGAGGGCAGGAGCAAAAATTCAATCGCAAATCAAAATCTTTCAGACTCGTACACTACCCTATTCATCTACCATGGCCCATTAATCAGCTTCTATCAGTTTATATAACTTATCACCTCTGCGCAAAAACGGTTCGACAGGCATAGAAAAAAGAGAACCTTTACCGACTTGTCGAACCGGTTGTAAATCAACCCGAATTTCCGGGACATGCATTTGCACGACTCCTGTTGTCGGTCCCATAATCAAAATTTCATCCCCGACTCTCAGATCATAAGACTCTAACTTAAATTCACCCACGTGCAGCTTCGTAAAATAATTGGTCACTTTCCCGATACACACCTTTTTTTTCGTGGCTTTCGAACCGTATACCTCACTCCACTCACCCAAACGTTGCCCCAGATAATATCCATTCCAGAATCCCCGGTTAAACACGGTTGAGAGCCGTTCTTTCCAATGTTCGATCTTTTCGGCGGAATAACTACCGTCCGCATAAGCATCTATTGCTTCGTTGTAACACTCGCAAACCGTTTTCACGTATTCGGCGGAGCGGGCCCGTCCCTCAATTTTAAATACCCGTACTCCGGCATCTATCAGTTTATTAATAAAACCTATCGTACACAAATCTTTAGGCGACATGATGTACTTTCCGTCTACTTCCAATTCCACCTCGCTATCCGTATCTTTCACCGTATACGAACGGCGGCATATCTGATAGCAGGCTCCCCGGTTGGCAGAAGCATTCATCTCATGCAAACTCAAATAACACTTGCCGGAAACGGCCATACACAATGCCCCATGCGCAAACATTTCGATTTGCATGAGCTCTCCTTTGGGACCTCTTAAATCCTGTGCCACAATCTGGCGATGAATCGTCATGACCTGATCCAAATCCAATTCCCGGGCCAATACAACCACATCGGCAAATTGAGAATAAAATTTAACCGCCTCAAAATTAGTAATATTGCACTGCGTGCTGATATGCACCTCCACACCGATGGAACGGGCGTAAAGAATAGCTGCCATATCCGAAGCAATGATAGCCGTCAAACCGGACTCTTTCACGCAATCGATAATCCGGCGCATCTTCTCCAATTCATTATTATAGATAATCGTATTAACGGTCAGATAAGTCTTCACTCCCTTTTCCCTGCATTTTTCAACGATACACTTTAGATCCTCCAACGTGAAATTGGCCGAAGAACGGGAACGCATATTCAATCCCTCCACGCCGAAATAAACGGAATTCGCTCCTGCCTGCAAGGCAGCCTCCAAAGATTCATAAGAGCCAACGGGAGCCATTATCTCAAAATCTGTTCTTTTCATACGCAACATTTAGAACGACAAAAGTACATTTGTTCATCGAAAATAAAAACTGAAATTGAAAATTAGTGTATTGGAGAAGCCAAACCATTGAATCTATCTCTTGAAGAAATCGTATATCTCAATAAAACGAAAGAACACGCTTATGACACATCCGCAACCTCCCACACTCGTTCAAGCCGTTATCCCCATCCTCTTTTTAATTGGATTACTGTTTTTAAACGTCCTTTATTTTGAAGATCCATTGGGAGGAGCCAACCAAATCGCACTTATGATCACCGCGACTCTCAGCGGCCTGATCGCTTGGCATAATCACGTGGACTGGAATCACCTGCAAGGTAAAATTCTCAGTACCATTCATTCAGCCATGCCGGCTATTCTGATCCTCCTCCTGATAGGAGCCTTAAGTGGAACTTGGATGTTAAGCGGAGTTATTCCCACGATGATCTACTACGGAATAGACCTGATGTCCCCCTCTTATTTTCTTGTTGCTTCCGTAGTCATATCCGGGATTGTTTCCCTGGCAACCGGAAGCTCTTGGTCCACGATTGCCACCGTGGGGGTCGCAATCATCGGAATAGGACACGCTTTCGATATGAATTCGGGGATTGTTGCCGGCGCAATCATTTCCGGTGCTTATTTCGGCGATAAAATGTCTCCCCTTTCCGACACGACCAATCTGGCCCCGGCAATTGCCGGCACCGATCTGTTTACCCACATTCGCTACATGATTTACACGACAGTACCGACTTTAATCATTACTTTGATCATTTTTGCCATCATCGGATTAACCCACACCAATGAAATAAATTTAACCAGTACAGACGACATCAAAACCGGCATCGCCGAAACTTTCCGGATTACTCCCTGGCTACTGTCCGTTCCCCTCCTATTAGCGTTCATTATCATCAAAAAAATTCCTCCCATCCCGGCAATGTTAATTGGTATTGCTTTAGGCGTTCTATTTGCTCTGCTTTTTCAAACCGAATTACTCGAGAACTTAATAAAAGGAGAAACGTTCACCAACAAATATCAACTTATCCTGCAAGTGATTTCCAGTAAAATGGAGTTATCAACGGGCTCTCCCGACATCGACCGTTTACTCTCTACCCGAGGAATGGAAGGAATGCTCAGTACGGTATGGTTGATCCTGATGGCGATGATTTTCAGCGGAGTGATGGAAGCCGGAGGATCCCTGAAAAGAATAAGCGAAGCCATGGTTAACTATATTAAGAACGACACTTCGCTCGTGGCGACAACCATCGGTTCTTGTATCCTTTTCAATATCTCAGCTTGCGATCAATATCTGTCTATTGTCGTACCGGGAAAAATGATGCAAAAGATTTATAAAGAACATAGGCTTAAACCTGAAGTTCTAAGCCGGGCGTTGGAAGATTCGGCCACCGTTACCTCTGTCTTAATCCCGTGGAACACATGCGGAGCAACCCAATCACGCGTATTAGGGGTCGCTACTTTCGATTATCTTCCCTATTGCTTCTTCAATTTAATCAGCCCGTTTATGAATATCTTTATTACCGCTATCCACTATAAAATCCGAAAAATATCGAAACGATAAACCACGAATACACATCATATTAATAATTAAAAAACCATCCATACGATAAAATAACTATATTTTTAGTTTGGAAACTAAAATATTAGTTCTATATTCGTTTGCACATACAAAATATAAAACAATGAGAGAATTAACAAGAGCAGAAGAACAAGTCATGCAGATCCTTTGGGATCTGGACAAAGCCTTTGTCAAAGAGATCGTAGAGAAATTTGCCGACCCTAAACCGGCCTATAATACGGTCTCTACTATTATCCGAATTTTGCAGGAAAAAGGATTCGTAGACCATGAAACTTTTGGAAAAAGTCACCGATATTTCCCTCTTGTGGACAAAGAGACATACACCCGAAAATTCCTGAGGAATTTTGTAGGGAACTATTTTGAAAACTCTTATTCGCAAATGGTTTCTTTTCTCACCCGCTCGGAAAATATCGATTTGAAGGAGTTGGAAGACATCCTGCAAAAAGTAAAAGAAGCTCAACAGGCCGAACGAAAAAAATAGAGTCATGATACCCTTCTTACCTTATATCGTTAAGTCGACAATCATATTGATTGTTTTATTGGGATACTATCAACTGGTGTTGCAAAAACAAACTTTTTACAATACCAACCGTTTTTACCTACTCGGCATCCTGCTAATGGCTCAACTTATTCCGTTCATTCAAATAACAATTCCTTTCCGCTCCTTTATGGAGAGTCAGGGAATCATGGACAATCCGTTTGCTGCCATTTTCTTAACCGATACAAATGTCGAAGCTTCTGTTTCGACTCCCAATTACTGGATTTGGATCTATTTTTCCGGAGTAATCGTCGTATCCGTTAAATTCGCTTTAGCCATTTTGCAATTAAGGCATTTAGTAAATACAAATCCATCTAAAAAAATACGAGGGATACGAATCGTTTTTCTTCCCCGATCCTATCCGAATTTTTCGTTTTTCCATTTACTCTTTGTCAATCAATCCGTAGAAGACGCTGAAACCCGGCAAAATACTTTCGCCCACGAAAAAATACACATACGCCAACTACACAGCTTGGATTTACTATTCATCCATCTTTTCTGCCTGATCAATTGGTTCAATCCTTTTGCATGGCTACTGAAAAGAGCCATAATCCAAAATCACGAATTCATCGCCGATCACCGGGTGATCCAAAAATATCAAACGGAAGGTTATCTTCGACTCATACTGAGCCAATCATTTAAAACCCATTTTTCTTTCACGAATCACTTTGCATGTTCCAACCTAAAGAAAAGAATAATTATGATGACAAAACAACAAACCCAAAAGTACAAAGTATGGAATTACGTACCAGCCACTTTACTCTGTGGATTTCTCTTTATTACTTTTTCCTGTCAAACGGAAGAATCAAACTCTCAGGAGCAAAATGTCACACAAACACTTAATTTAAGTAACGTTACCGCAGATACGACAGATACTTTCGTTACGGTACAAGATATGCCCGTTTTTCCTGAAGGGGATATCGTCAAATGGATCAATCAAAAGACCAAATACCCGGCCGAAGCCCAGAGAAAAGGATTAGAAGGCAAAGTAGTTATCCAATTTATAGTAGCGAAAGACGGTAGTGTTAAGGATATAAAAATTGTTAGAGGAGTAGAAGAAACATTAGACGCAGAGGCCGTTAGAGTTATCCAGTCCATGCCAAAATGGAAACCGGGGAAAGTAAACGGAAAAGCGGTGAACGTCTCTTTCACCGTGCCGATTAATTTCCAAATTAAGGATTTATAAACACGACAAAAAACAAAATTCCGGACGGAGAGTCTCCTTCTTTATCGACTACTAAAAATATATCGTAAAGGAAAACTCGAAAAGAATAGATTGAAATAAAGTTTTTTATACCTTTGTAATCAATAGGCAAAATAACATTAAATCACAATTTATATGAACGAGGAAGTACAATTTTATCTTGACGAAGCCAAAGAAAGAATGGAAGCTGCTCTGAATCATTTAGAAACAGAATTAAGTAAAATCAGAGCGGGAAGAGCTAACCCGAAAATCTTACAAGATGTCATGGTAGATTATTACGGAAGTCTTACCCCGTTAAATCAAGTTGCCAACATTTCCAGTCCGGACCCTCGGACGATCTCCGTACAACCGTGGGAAAAAAGCATGATTGCTCCCATCGAAAGAGCCATCATGGCAGCCAACTTGGGATTAAACCCGGATAACAACGGAGAAACCATACGAATCAATATTCCGTCTTTAACGGAAGAGCGTCGTCGTGATTTGGTAAAGCAAAGTAAGGGAGAAACAGAAACCGCCAAAGTCAGTATACGGAATGCACGGCGCGATGCCATAGAACAGGTAAAGAAAATGGTTAAAGACGGACTTCCCGAGGATGAGGCCAAAGATGCCGAAGCTGTCGCTCAGAAGCTAACCGACGAATACGGTAAAAAAGTAGACGAGTATTTCGCTAAAAAAGAGAAAGACATTATGACTATCTAACTCGGCTATCCCCGACAGGCTTTACGTTCCAATGGGAATATTTTGCTCGAATGAATAATGCCGTCCGTCATTTGCCGGGCGGCCCCTTTAGTTTATAATACGATACATATTGCCCCACCTTCAATTATCGTGAAGATGAATCAACTCGTAAAAATCATAATACCTGTCTATAAAACGGATCTGAATCGTACGGATATTATTTCATTAAATCAAGCAGTTAAGGTATTAAACCATTATCCTAAAGTCATCATCAAACCGAACAGCTTAGATGTGACGGAAGTGTTAGACTTGTATCCCGATACTTTCGAAATTGAAAGTTTCGACGATCACTATTTTGCCAATATTGCAGGCTATAACCGTTTAATGCTTTCAGCTGAATTTTACGAACGATTTCTTCACGTGAAATACATTTTGATTTATCAATTGGATGCTTTTGTTTTCCGGGATGAGCTCACCCAATGGTGTCAACGGGGTTACGATTATATCGGAGCCCCCTGGTTATGTAAATTGAAGTACCGGAGGTTCCCCTTGAACTTTTTTCTAAAACTTCGGGGAGCAGTCTATTCCCTTGCGGGAATAAAACACAGGCAGCAATGTTTTTTCAAAGTCGGGAACGGTGGATTCTCTTTACGCAAGGTTGATACGTGTTATCGCAAAACAATAGAGATGCAATCACGCATTCACACCTATCTTTCCCGTGTCGGCGAAAGCAGCCAATTCAACGAAGATGTCTTTTGGGCTTTGGAAGCAACGAAAAACAACGACTTCTCCATACCGACCTGGCAGGAAGCAATACATTTCTCATTCGACCTATTCCCGAAAATCTGTTTTCAATTCGCTCAAAAGCAACTCCCTTTCGGTTGCCACCGCTGGAACAAAGAGTTGAATTTTTGGAAAGACTATATCAATCTCCCCGATTAAGTAATAACTCGACATGATCCACAATCATTTGCGGTGTTATATTCCGAATATAATCTTCCTCATTGATCATATTGTTCTCCACTTTCAAGGCGATACCGAAATCGACCTTGGGAAGGATCGTAGAGGTCGGACTCGTGGAGAGTCCCAAAAGAGCCACAAATTTCGTGTGAACCGCTGCAGCGATATGCATGGCAGAAGAATCGATGGTAATCAACGCATCTAAATTGGCTATCGTCGTTACAAATTCCCCCACGGAAGTTTTTCCGGTCAGGTTGATAACACTATCCAATTTCACCCGTTTCAAATAGGAAGCATGAATCCCCGCATCGTTACGGTCTCCTATCAAAACAAGATTATAGCCGTTTAACAATTTCAACAATTCAAGCGACAAACTTTCCGGATATCTTCTATATTTCTTATTTATACCTCCCAAATACAAACCGATTACCTGTTTATTATCCGGGAAATAAAACGTCTTCTCTTGTTTATAGAATAATCTCAAAGGCGGAAGGTAAATATATTTATTATTGAAATACTTATTCACGAGCATAGCATACCGATTGATATAATGCACGTTACGATTTAATGGCATCTTAAAATCCAATAAAAAACCCCTTCCTTCATTTTTGTATCCGATAAGGCATTTTACCAAAGCCAGTTTAAATATAAAAACAGAAATAAATGTATTCGTAAATAGGATACCCAAGTCGTATTTACCCTGATAAATCCGTTTGACGAAAGTAAGGTAATTTTTTCTTCCTTTCTCAAAACAAATAAAATCATCGATTCGAGGATCATGTTCAAATATATCTTTTATAAAAGAAAGGCCCAACAAGGTTATCCTCGAATCCGGATACTCCTGTTTTAATAAGTCTATCGCAGGAAGTGTATTTATTGAATCCCCAATAAAATTAGGCATTCTAATAATAATGTTTTTCATATACAATTCTTTATCCCTTCTTTTTCACAAACATCCTTTTAAAAGGATATACTAATCCATATAGAAATAGTTTCACAAAGTTAATATATAAATAAGGGCAACTCCAATAATGTTTAAAAATAATGCGAAAAGTTCCTTTCGTTTCGAAACAATACATCTCTCTATCTTTGATATAGATACGTTTAAGCCAAAGATAAAGATGCCCTTTAAAAAGTTTGCGCTTCTCCTGTTTAAACACATTGAAAGAGAGGGCGCCGCTCCGGAGATACTCCTGATAGATACCTATATAGTTCTCTACAAATATTTTAAAAAAATTATATCCTCCTTTCTTACTGGGTGGAAGCGTTTCATAAAGATCTTCCCGGTAGACTACGGTAGGGCTCTTTTCATTCACGATTCTCAGCGTCCAATCCATTTGGCTCAACTGTAAAGATCGGCAACGTTCCTTATCGGGTAGGGCCTCAAAACATTCTCTCCATGTACCGAAATGCCCAATCCAAGTAGACCAGAAAGAGACTTTCTCCACAAAATCGTCCAATGAATAACATACGGCCTCGTTAAACTCCGGTTTTGATACCCTCGTATAAAAGAACAAATTCTCACCGGACTCCTTGTGCTTTTCTATCCTCTCCAACAAATAACCGAGTGTACCTGCTTTCAATATGGAATAGTCATTCAATAACTTCACGTACCTACCCGTCCCTAAAGACAAAACCAACTCGAAATTGGCATCGCGAATATTCTCCGGGTTCCTGTGATACACAACATTCGGGTAAGACGAGGAGTATTTTTTTACCACTTCAGGCGTTGCGTCCGTAGAACAATTATCCGAAACGATTACCTCAACCCGCTCGTCGAACTCCTTATCGCACACAATGCGAGAGAGTACCGCATCCAAGATCTCACACCTGTTATAAGTAGGAATACAAAGAGATAATAATTTTTCCATCTCTATCCGTGTCTAAAAAAACAATAACAACTCTTCTATATTCGCCAATACATTCGTACGACTCTTCTCTAAATCGGTCGAAAGCAAGAAAGAGGAACAACCGAAATTTTGAGCCATCCGGATATCAGATTCATACGAATCTCCTATCAAAGCAATCTCCCGAGGGTTTAATCGAAATCTATCGGACACCATAGATAACATATAGGTATTAGGTTTGCCTATCACCACGTCCACCTCCCGTTCACAAGCCACCTCCATCGCACGTACAATAGCCCCGCACCCCGGATACCTTATGCCTCCGCCGACAGGATAATTCTTATCCAAATTACAAGCTATTAGCTTAGCTTCCGGATACCTGTCTATCATTTTCAATGCCTCCGCGAGCCTGTTATAATCGATACTCGTATCGAGTCCCAGCACGATGGCCTCTACCTTGCAATTTTCCTTCTCGGAGTACTCGACCACGTTACACGCTTTTCCTATCTCGCGTTTCAACCCGGCCGTTCCCAAGCAATAGACATTCTTATATCCTTCTCTACATACAAAATCTACGGTTACCGTCAAAGAGGAGAAAATCTCCTCTTCTTCAGCCTCATATCCCAATCTTACTAATTTATTTTTTAACTCGATTTCGTTCTTGGAAGAATTATTGGTAAGATATAATAACCGATATCCTTTGTTCTTCAACTGTTTCAAAACCTCCGGTGCCCCGTCAACAGCCTTATCACCATTGTATAAGGTGCCATCCAGATCAAAAGCGAGTGTTGTTACCTTCAATTCATTTTCTCTTTTAATAATTTCCACCGGCTTCTTCGATTAATTTTTTGTAACGAGCCTCAAGCATCACGATGCGATTAGCATCTTCCTCGTATATACTTTGGTAGAAATGACGTTTATTTTTCAACCACATCAATTCAAAGCCCACGGCTTTCAATATTCCTTTATCCGACTCTTTTCCCAAGGCTTCGGGACAAGCAAAAATAACCTTACGGGTTTCATATCCATGAAGAGTCCCTTGGGGTAAACGATTGAAGAACGGTATGGATGCCGCAGAAACTCCTCCGCCTATAATACACTCCAATCCAGCTTTTTCAGCCCTTTTACACAGATCATCGGCAATTTTAAAAATCTCTTCCGAATTGATATCTTCCCGGGTCATCCCCATAGATCCTGTCATGTCTACCCGTCCCAATACAATACCTTTCAAATCCCCGATACAAGGCAATTCCAACATCCTATCAAAATTCCTATACCCATCGATCGTTTCGATATTTACCAAAAAATCCACATCGTTCCACTCCTCGTCGGGGAATACCAAGCGAGTAGCATGAAGAAATTTCTTCAAGGCATAAGGGGTCTCGATCATAGGCGCCACAATACGCTTTACTCCGATAGAACGCGCATCATACATATCCTTAATGGCCTCTCCTCCTCCAATCTTTATCGTCAGGTCCAATCCGGCCTTCGTTACCACTTCTTTCAATCGCAGAGCCTCTTCCATACGCGTCCCTTCAGCCTCAAACTCTGCCTTAATGCCAATCACATGATAATTTTCTTTTAAGTCGATCAAAGTTTCGACCATCTTATGTTCAAGAGCATTCATAACTATTCATTTAATGGTTTTATAATCATATTTTCTAAAAATTCTTCCCGGGAAAGAAAAGGATACAGGTCTTCCAACGGTTTGGAAACCATCCGGCCGTCCTCTTTCCTCACGGATGAGGTTTTCGGTATAAACTTGTAATCATCCAACAGATCAACGACACACACCATCGGCGTATTGTCCCGCAATAATTCGGGTAACACCCGCTCCATCTCCTCGTGAGAAGAAATGGAAAGTGTTTTAATACCGAAAGCCGTTCCGAGTTTGACAAAATCAGGAAAACCGACTCCACTATCCTCATTGCAACCGATATATTGTCCCGCAAAAAAATTATCCTGAGTCTGTTTAATAGAGATATACCCGTGATTATCCAATACAATCAGCTTAATAGGTAATTTATAATAGGCCATCGTCGCCATCTCCTGTAAGTTCATCATCAGACTGCCGTCCCCTGCCAGACAGATGATCTGCCGTTCAGGATGAGCAACGGCAGCCCCTATGGCGGCAGGCAAATCATATCCCATGGAAGCGCAGCCGGAATTCCATATATATTGCTGCCCTTTCTTCACTTCTCCAGCCTGAAAAAGCACCACGCACGCGGTTCCGTTTCCGGCGACAACAGTCGATTTATCAGATAAGCGACGGGTTAATTCCCTCATGAAATAATAAGGTTGAACTCTCTCCTTTGTATACTTATACTCTTCCGATACCGTAGGGTAACGTTGTTTCCTTACCTGACACCAGGCTAACCAGTCCGGCCAGGACCGCCTGGGAGTATAGGCTCGCAGGCGGTCAATAAACCACCCGGCATCGGCGCATATACCCATATCCACCCGAACCGTCGGTTTTCGAAGCTCTTCAGGATCGATATCCACGACCACGTGCTTACCCGCGCGTACATAGTATTCCCAATTATAACTTACCTGACGTATATTGTTTCTGGAACCTATCGTGATAACCAAATCAGCATTTTGAAGGGCAAAATTACCGGCTCTCGAACCTAATGTTCCTATTCGACCGATATAATTAGGATTCTCCTCTTCCAGAATATCCATTCCGTTAAACGTCGTAAGGACGGGTATATGAAATTTCTCCGCCAAAGCCCGAAAACGATCCGCAGCCTTAGCTATTTTTATTCCGTGTCCGGCCACAAATACGGGACGTTCGGCCTTTTCCAGCCACTCGAAAAAAAGAGTAAGATCCGGCTCCTCTTTTTTTATCGAAGAAGGACTATACTCTTTTTGAATCTTTTCATCCATAATCATCCCCTGAATATCCATGGGCACATCTATCCACACCGGACCGGGACGACCAGAGAGAGCCCGATCCACGGCTTCGTCCAAAACACTCTTCACCTCATCCAACGAGGTTATCTGTTTGGCAAACTTGGTGAGCGGTTTTACCACCTCGATAATATCCACCTCCTGATCTCCCAATTGACGAAGTCTGAGCCGAGGGTAATGGGTAACAGTCGTCTGTTGTTTTACCTGACCGGAAATATATAAAACGGGTACGGAATCCGTCCACTGCCCCATAAGTCCGGTCAACGTATTTAATCCGCCAGGACCAGTCGTCACATTAACCACCGCCAACCTGCCCGTCGAACGGGCATAAGCTTCAGCCGCAATAGCACAAGCCTGTTCATGATGATTACAGGTATATTGTAATCCTGCACAACGTCCGATAGCGTCGTTCAGGTGCATCGCACCACCCCCCGTAATCATAAATACATGTTCAACACGGTATTTCTCAACCAATCGCTTAAAAATATAATCACTTACTCTCATTATTTATCCACTAACAATAAATCTCTGTTTATATGAGCCTTATTATCGACATACCAACGGTATAACCGTGCAACGGCTTGTTCCAAAGGTGTGAATTTCAATCCGGGCATCTCTTCCGACAACCGGGTATTGGAACCACTATACTCTAACCCCTTTCCCTCTTTAGCGATAATGACAGGCAAATCTTTTCCGGATATACGCCTCACCATCAAAGCCAATTCATATAGAGAAACCGAAGAGGCCGGGGTAATATTATAAGCCTTGTATTTAGGCCGGGCTTCGATAAAATACTCTAACACCGTCATCAAATCCTCTACAAAAATATAATCAAAATTCCGATCCTGCTTTATCGTAATCGGCAAATCAAACAACGTCTTACAAATCGCATTCGAAATAAAACGAATCGCATAATCTTCATATTTTCCGAAAATTCCGAAGATTCGTAAATCGTATATATTCGAACTTTTTTCAATACACTTTTCACAGACATACTTGGAAAAACCGTGCTCATCTGCCGGAATATTTTGTCCATACTCCTCTTCCTTCATCTTGGGATGATAGTACCTCATATCATAAATCGCACCGGAGCCCAATACAATCATTTTTTCATACTCCTTCACGTGTCGTTCCAGATTAAAAAACATCCGGGTATTGTTATAAAACAATCCTTCACACGAAGCCGCATTCCGATGTCCCGGCTGACCGGCAGCATGTATCACCACATCCACCGAATGACGACGGAAATAGTCGTCAACCTCCTTCTCGTTGACAAGATTCAATTCCTTACTCGAAGGAGTCAACAGACGATACCGTTCGGAAAGGAAACTCTCCTTTATATTCTTACCGATAAAACCATTCGAACCTGTTAATAAAATCGTTTTATTCATGCTCATGGCAGAACGCTTTAATTTCTTTTATCATATAGTCGAGCATAGGTTTCTTCATGCCGGGATAAACACCTATCCACAAAGAGTTCGTCATCACCAGATCCGTATTTTTCAACTCTCCGACCACACGGAAACCTTCTCCGCTTTTACGCATCTCATCGAAACAAGGATGTTTGATCAAATTCCCGGCAAACAACATTCGGGTTTGAATATGATGTCTCTCAAGATGGTGAACCAGATCATTACGGGTAAAACCGGCATTTTCTTTTACAAAGATTAAAAATCCGAACCAACTGGGATCAGCATTTCCGGTAGGCTCTGCAAAAATCAACCGATCCTCCAAACCTCTTAACCCCTCCCTCAAATAAGTCCAGTTTTGTTTTCTGGCCTCCACGATAGCCGGAATTTTTCTCAACTGCGCACATCCTATTGCAGCCTGCATATCCGTGACCTTCAGGTTATATCCGAAATGCGAATAGACGTATTTATGGTCATAACCGAGAGGAAGTTCTCCGAATTGCTGGGTAAAACGTATTCCGCAGGTATTATCTTTTCCTGAATCGCACCAACAATCCCTTCCCCAATCCCGGAACGAATTTACTATCCGGTGCAGTAACAAATTATTGGTATAAACGGCTCCGCCCTCCCCCATCGTGATATGATGAGGCGGATAAAAGCTGGAAGTACCTATATCACCTATGGTCCCCGTGTATTTCCACTCTCCGTCCAGTCGGTATTTGGAACCCAATGCATCGCAATTATCCTCGATTAGCCACAATTGATGGCGATCACAAAAATCTCTTACCGCCTTTAAATCAAAGGGATTACCCAACGTATGAGCTACCATCACCGCTTTCGTCCTCGGCGAATAAGCCCGCTCCAACAAGGTCACGTCAATATTATACGTGGGTAACATGATATCCACGAAAACAGGCACGGCCCCATAAATGATAAAAGGGGTCACCGTTGTCGGAAAACCGGCCGCAACCGTTATCACCTCATCCCCTCTTTTTACTTGTCTCTCCTTTAACTTCGGAGAGGTCAAGGTCATAAAAGCCAACAAATTGGCAGACGATCCGGAATTGGTTAAAGAACAAAATTTCACACCTAAAAACTTGGCAAATTCCCGCTCGAATTCCGAAGCATAACGTCCGGTCGTCAACCAGAAATCCAAAGAAGCATTCACTAAATTTTCCAATTCATCCTGATCGAAAAAACGTCCCCCGTAACCGATCCTGTCTCCTTCCTTAAATTCAGTCTCTTTCTCCTTAAATTCCTCTATGTAATACTCCCTTACGAGCTTCAAGATTTGTTCTCTTTTCGTATTCATGATCTTTCAAAAAAATTTTTTATCTGCTTTTCCGTGTACTCCCGTATATTTCCGGGATCCTCATTATAGTTTTTATACCATTCCAAGGTCCATTTCAACGCTTCGGAAGCATTCAACCGGGGATACCATTTCAATTCTTTATTAGCCAACGATATATCCAATCTCAACATATTCGCCTCATGCAACACTCGCGTATCCTGCCGTACGACATACTCCCCTTCTCCCCAAATTTCAATGGCCGACTTTGTCATCTCCTCTACCGTCAACGTGTCGTGAGACCAAGGCCCGAAATTATAGGCGTTGGACATTTCCCCGTACCTCTCGGATGCCATGGCCCCCAATAACAAATAGCCATATAACGGTTCCAAGACATGTTGCCACGGACGAACAGCTCCCGGGTTTCTCAGAACAATCTCTTTCTTTTCCTGGAGAGCCCGGATGATATCCGGAACCAAACGATCCTTGGCCCAATCTCCTCCGCCGATAACATTACCCGCCCGGGCTACGACCAAAGCTTTATGATGTTCCCCGTAACTTTCGGTATTAAAAAACGAATTCCGATAAGAATCGATTACCAACTCGGCACAAGCCTTACTCGCGCTATACGGATCATACCCTCCCAACCTGTCATTCTCCCGGTAGGCATAGGGCCATTCGTAATTATAATACACTTTATCCGTGGTAATCAACACGACGGTACACTTGTGTTGCCATCTCCTTAAGACATCCAACAAATGAGCCGTCCCGATACTGTTTACGGCAAAAGTCTCCACCGGGAATTCATAAGACAAACGAACAATAGGCTGAGCCGCCAGATGAAAGATAAAATCAGGTTCAAACGTTGTAATTTCCCGGGACAGACGCTTAGCATCCATCAAATCCCCGATCACGGAGGTAGCTATCTCCTCTACCTTTAAAACGTCGTATAAGTTGGGAGATGTTTCCGGAGCCAAAGCATATCCCTTTACCCGAGCTCCTAACATTGAGAGTATCTTGATCAACCATGCGCCTTTAAAGCCGGTATGGCCCGTCACCAAAACCTTTTTCCCGTTATAAGGGTTCTCTTTCCAATCCATACGTCAACAATTACGTTACCAAACTTTCCAAACAGCCTCTCCCGATTCCCACATCTTATTCAAATCTTCCTTATCTTTCAACGTATCCATAGGTTTCCAAAAACCGGCATGTTTGAAAGCCATCATCTGATGTTGTTGTGCAATTCGCTCCATGGGCTCTCTCTCCCAGGTAATATGATCTCCTTCGATAAAATCAAACACTCCCGGCTCGCACACAAAATACCCCCCGTTAATCCAGGCTCCGTCTCCCTTAGGCTTTTCAATAAAAGATTTAACACTATTCTCCTTCTCTATCGTGATAGCACCGAAACGACCAGTCGGCTGAATGGTCGTTACCGTGCATAACTTCTTATGGTTTTTATGAAAACGGAGCAGTTCCCCGATATTTACGTCTGATACACCATCTCCATAAGTCAGCATGAAGGTCTCGTCACCTATGTATTTTTGAATCCGTTTGATACGACCTCCCGTCATCGTGTTCAACCCCGTATCGATCAACGTTACCTTCCACGGTTCCACATCCGTATCCAGTATCTCCAAAGAATTCCGTTGCAGATCGATCATCAGATTGGAACGATACATACAATAATTTGCAAAAAACTCCTTGATTATATGACCTTTATAACCTAAACAAATAATAAATTCATTCACTCCGTAGTGAGAATAAGTCTTCATGATATGCCACAAAATAGGCATTCCTCCGATCTCAACCATAGGTTTCGGTTTGATTCCCGTCTCTTCACTCAACCGGGTTCCTAATCCCCCTGCCAATATAACTGCTTTCATCTATTAATAAATTTAGAACACCAAATTTTGTTCAAAGATAACGCTTAATAATCAGAATTACCTTCATTCCGTTAAACAAAAAAATGACAATTGACGATTGTAGATTAAGAACTTCGGCGCTTGAATGACGAAACGATCCATTTCCAATCACCGAATTATCAAATCATAGCATATAAATCCCTTAATCTTGGAGGATTTTCTTCAAATCTTCCGGCGTATCGATTCCGATAGATTCATGATGAGTGATGCTCACGGCTATCTTATAACCGTTCTCCAACCAACGTAATTGCTCTAAAGATTCGGCTTTCTCCAGTATCCCCTGCGGAATTCGGGTGATACTTTCCAATACTACCGGACGATAGGCATACATTCCCACGTGTTTATAATAAGGAGTGCGCGTCAGCCATTCACCTTGGTCTACTCCTCGACAAAACGGAATAGGGCAGCGACTAAAATAAAGGGCCATATGTTGTTGGGAAAAAACGATCTTCACCTTATTGGGATCAAATATTTCTTCATTCTTTTCAAAAGGTTTGGCCAAAGTCGCAATCTGAATGTCTGGCTCCTCGAACCTCGATATCAAGGCCTCTATCTGTTCCGGCAGAATAAAAGGTTCATCTCCCTGAACATTTACAATAACCTCGAAATCCTGTTGCAAAAGTTCTTTCACTTTTTGATAGGCCTCATAACAACGATCGGTCCCGCTTTTATGAGTTGTTGCCGTCATCACGGCTCGACCTCCGAACCGGATCACGGTATCGTAAATCCGTTCATCGTCCGTAGCCACATAAACATGTTCCGACACGGCCGTCGCTTTTTCATACACATGCTGTATCATCGGCTTCCCCGCTATTTCGACCAAAGGTTTCCCCGGAAATCGGGTAGAAGCATACCGGGCTGGAATTAATATTAAATTAGATTTGAGAATCATTATGCTATTCTAATTTGAGATTATTACTCTCGGCATGAAGTCGTCGTAAATGATCGGAATTGGACAATATTTTTAATTTCAGATTGTGCGGATAGTTGGGATGTTTCTCCAAAAAATGAGTAACGACGGAATAAACATACTTGCTCGTGTGGCCGGATAAACCGGCATTCAACCAGTCGGAAGGGAAAAAGATATCCCCCGTCTCCTGTATTTCCTGCAATTTCTCCAACACTTGAGGTATGTATTCTTCGGACTCTTGACGGCGCAAGGGATGATTCAACCACCTCAGACTCTCTCCCGCCCAAACCTCATTTACTCTATTCTTTTCCAACAACAAAGCGTTAAAAACGCTATCCCGGACCTGTTTTTTTCCGGATACGGAAGGCAATACATAGGCAAAACGATTCAACAAGTCCTTATTCTTTACCGTTCTGAGGATGTATTTCTTCATATTCTGATATTGATTGGAATCTCTCAATATCATATTATAAGCTATCAGTATCCTGTCGTCATCCGCGATCGTCATCCCGCCCGTCTCTTCCGTACCGTATAATATTTTCGCTATATATCCTTTGGCTTCCGACGAGGTATATATACCCAACAATGTTTTAAAATAGGTTTTCTTGTTCACTCCCGTCTGTTCTTTTGACAACATATCCATGCAGAAACGCTCCAGATCCTCCTGCAATAACTGACGGCTCCCCTCATCCAGGTAAGTATTATATACGGTAGTTAAAAACGAAAGCGTCCGATTAATAACCAAATTATTCGTTTCCGCAGGCAGATGCTTGATACAAAAACGAACAAACAGCTCCCCCTTTAACTTTTTATTCAAAACTCCTTCATATAGCAATTGCCAGCTGACTGCCCGATACAAAGGTTCAGGCAATTCACTCAAATACTCGTTCAAGGCACGAACAGAATACTCCGTAGGTAAGAAACAACCGTATCCCAAAACATCTCCGTCCGGCAACACCACCTTAGCATTACGGTAGCGCGTTAACGTATCTTTCAAAAAGAGAATATTTTCCCGCAAACGTCTGTTGCTTTCCCAAATAACCGATATCCGTTGAGGCCATACCCGGTTTTTTCCGGACTCATCGACCATTTCGACTCCATTTTCACCGAATTCGATCAATGGGGCTCCCGCCTCTTTCACCCATATTTCGTTCCACGCCTGTAAACCGACTCCGGATGTCTCTTCGAGCAGGGTGATCAAATCATTCCAATCCGCATTGGAATAAGCCCATCTCCTCAGGTAATGACGCAATCCTCTACGCAACTCCCCTTCCGTAATCAAATTCTCCAACATATTCATCACAATAGGCGCTTTATGATAAATAATATCCCCGTACAAAGTTCCCGCATCTTTCAGGTTATCCAATTGTTGCAAGATCGGATGAGTACCCTCGGTTCGATCCGTACGTAAAGCAGCTTCATAGTGACTTAAATAAAAATTCAACTTATGATCGACCGTCGGATACAGGCCGGCTAAAATTTTACCTGCCATAAAATTTGCAAAAACCTCCTTCAGCCATACATCGTCAAACCACTTCATCGTCACCAGATCTCCAAACCACATATGGGCTGTTTCATGAGCGATAACCTCACTTCGTCTCAAGCGTGCCGTCATATCGGCATCCGGATCGAGAAATAACCGTGAAGCATGGTAATACGTTGCCCCCGGATGTTCCATTCCTCCGAATTGAAAAGCCGGAATAGCAACCACATTGTATACATCGAAGGGATAAGGCCTTCCCGTGTATTTCTCCATCCAATTTAACGAATAGGCCACCTCCCGGGCTATTTCGGATAGGCTGCCATTAATTTTAGAGGTATCTGTCTCCCGGTAATAAATACCGATCCAACGCCTGTCTACATACCATTCCGCGTAATCAAAAACTCCCGCCACAAATGAAAATAAATAAGTACTCAACGGCTTCGTCTCCTCAAATTCATACAGTTTATAGTCATCGAACTGCTCCATTCGTAACAAATCCCCGTTGGCAACGGCTCTCCATGTCGAAGGAATTTTCAATCTCAATTTAAAACGCCCTTTGATATCCGGTTGGTCGAAACAAGGCATCAACGTCCGGCAACGGTCCGGAACCAATAAGGTGTAAAGAAAATCATCATTCCGATTCAAAGAGGTCTCTCCGGCTCGAAATTTAATATTCAGCGAATTCCGCCCCTCTTTTAAATTTTTTTCTTCAATAATAATATGTTCATTCTTAAATATATACGGGACTCTTTCTCCATCGGAAGTAATCGAGATAATACTTTCTTCGTCCGCCTTAAAATCCAAAACGACCGGAGCCAACTGTAACAACTCGAAAGAGATTTCCGAATCGGCAATGATGGCAGCCCCTTTATCGGAGGGAATCGCAAAGTACAAGCTATAACTTACTCCCCCGATATTCGATTTCCGCTCTTGTGCCAGTTCTTTTGAAACCCCTTTTTCAATACCACCATTTCCCCTCTCGCAAGCGGCAAATAATAAACAGAATTGTATAACGGCTAAAAAACAACGCACGTCCTGATTTATTTCTGGTGAACTTCTCTTTCTATACGGCACTCCCCATTAAAAACAGCTCCTGATTCTATCATTATATAAGCGGCCTTTATCGTACCCACGAAGGTCGATTTAGCTCTCAAGGAAACCGTTCCAAGCGAAAGTATATTACCCTGAACATTGCCTAAGATATCTACACTCGGTGAATTTATCTCTCCTTCTACCTTTGCCGTCGGTCCAATAACCAAACGCCCCGTAGTATTAATCTTACCTTTAATGGTTCCATCGACACGTATATCATTTTTCGCATGAAGATCCCCTTCGATAGAAGTCCCCTCACTTAATAAATTCAACGCTACCTGTTGTTGTACTTCTTTTCCCATAAAAGTCCTTTAGATTATATTTTTACCAAACACAACTCGTTAATACCTATTCTATTCCCCACAATCCGCAAACGGCAGGTTTCAACACGTCCTCCGACACGCCCTTCTTCACGTATAGTCAAATCCCCCGTATTCACGCTCCCCTTTACCAGGCCATCCACATCCAACACCTTGCAATTCACATTACCTTCCACAACTGCACCTCTTTTAATCACCAACACTCCGCCACAATCCACATTACCCGCAACAATACCTCCCAGGAACAAATCATTCGGCACTCTTATATCCCCTTGAATAACGGATGTACTAAGAATAACTGTTCTCTTCGCATTAGGTTGATGTACATTTTTCGTCATATTGCAAGAAAATAAGTGACCAAATATACAACAAGTAATCTAAAATAAAAAATCAAATCTAACGAAATCTGAGCATCTGTCCTCCAATATTTCTTGCGACAAAACGGGATAACAGACGTAACGCCATAAACAACAAAAAAAATGCTATCCTACCGGATAGCATTTTATAATATCGTAAATTGCAGATTAACCACCGAACCCTTCGATTACCGGACACCTGATCTCATTCCGCTTTTTTATCCACGACTGCCAATTGCATTTTTCCCGTCATACCCCCATTTGAGGTAGATCGCTCCCCAGGTAAACCCGGCCCCGAAAGCAGCTAAAATCAGATTATCCCCTTTCTTAAGCTGATCTTCCCACTCGTAAAGACAAAGAGGAATCGTCGCAGAAGTCGTATTTCCGTATTTATGAATATTTACCATAACTTTGGACCGATCCAGTCCCATACGGTCTCCCGTTGCGGCAATGATTCGCAAATTAGCCTGATGAGGCACAAGCCAAGCCACATCTTCGGAAGTCAGATTGTTTTTTTTCATGATCTCTACCGATACGTCGGCCATATTAGAAACGGCATGTTTAAATACAGGCTGCCCCTCCTGATATATGTAATGCTCCCGGGCCATGACCGTCTCCATGGCAGGAGGTTTTAACGAACCACCGGCTTTCATATGCAAATGCACCCTTCCCATTCCGTCAGAACGCAAAATATGATCCATCACCCCTATGTTCTCAAAGGTAGGCTCTAATAATACGGCAGCAGCACCATCACCGAAAATCGGACAAGTGGCACGATCCGTGTAATCGGCAATAGCAGACATCTTTTCCGCTCCCACCAAAACGACTTTCTTGTAACGTCCGCTCTCGACGAATTGTGTAGCCGTCGTTAATCCATACAGGAATCCGGAACACCCGGCATTCAGATCAAAACTAAACGCCTTTTTTATTCCTACCATATCGGAAATTACATTTCCATTGGCCGGAAAATGCATATCCGCCGTAACGGTACAACAAATCAAAAGGTCGACCTCTTCAGGTGTAAGTCCCGTCTTGCGAAAAAGATCCTCAACAGCTTTCGCTCCAAGGTATGCACTTCCTTTATCCTTATCCCGTAAAATACGTCTCTCTTTGATACCAATCCGGGTCATAATCCACTCATCCGTGGTGTCCACCATACGACTCAACTCTTCGTTTGTCAAAATATAGTCGGGACAATATGCACCGACCCCCGTAATTACAGCCTTTGGCCTTTCCATAAAGTTTTTTTTGATAATTTTCGTTCACTCGAAATAAATACCCCTATACAACCATAGCCCCCTTATTACAGGGGGCTGTATTATTTAAGGCAACTTATCGTCACATCAAAATTATGCGACAACAGCTTTCTCAATAGCCAATTTACCCCTGTAATATCCGCATTCCGGACATACAGTATGATACTGTACTGCAGCACCACAATTTGAACACTTTGCTATTGCAGGAACTGTCGCCTTGTCATGTGTTCTTCTCTTATTCCTTCTCTGCTTAGAGGTTCGGTGTTTAGGATGTGCCATTTTTTTCTATTTTTAATTTAGTTATTAATTAATTTCTTCAATTCATCCCATCGGGGATCACTTTTTTTATTCTCGTTTATTACCAAATTGTCCAGCACTTTTTCCATCTCCTCATTACACTCTCCATCCGGATGTACAACCCGAAGAGGGTAATTCAACATATACATTTCATATAGCGGTGCACTCAAATCTAAAAAATCTTCCTCTTGCGACAACACGATAAAATCATCCTCGTTCCCCTCTTCACGTTCTCCGTATTTCACATAAAGATTCAACTCTCCGCAAACAGGTAATTCCATCTCTTCCAGACAACGATCACATACAGCTTTCACCACTCCCGTAATCTTCATCCTCACCTCCATCAAAAGAGAAGACTTCACGATATCCACACAAGCCCTGACTTCTCCTTTCGTCCCTTTTGTCGTCTCAAAGCAATCGAAAAAAGAGTTGTCCAACATGAATTCGAAGGAGTGTTTCCCCTCTCCCAAGCCCCTGTGAGCAATCTTATATTCTTTCAACCTATCCACTACTATACGAAACAAAAACGGCGCAAATGTACAAAAAATAATTCATCTGCGACAACTATTTCTCTCTTTTTTATTTTCATCCCTCTCCAAAACGAATATTACAATTTTGTACCCCGATCGTACACTTACCCCTTTCTATATTTTTCTGTCTCTTCTTCAAACATACTGACATAACTGAAATAACGGGTCTCACTGATCTTACCCTCTTTAACAGCCTCCAATACCGCACAACCGGGTTCATGAATATGAGTACAGTTATAATAGCGGCAATCTTCGGCATACTTAAATATTTCCGGGAAATAATGAGATATTTCGTTTTTTTCCATATGGACAAGTCCAAAAGCCCGAATCCCCGGTGTATCCACGATATACCCTCCGAAACTCAATTCGAACATCTCGGCAAAAGTAGTCGTATGCTTACCGGTATCGTGCATTTCGGATATTTTTGCCGTTTTCAGAGTCAGCTCCGGCTCTATCCGGTTGATCAAAGAGGATTTTCCCACACCCGATTGTCCTGAAAACACGGAAACTTTATCTTGCAACAATTGTTTTACTTCCTCTACACCCTCTCCCGTTTCCGCGGAAACGGCCAAACAGGTATACCCCACGTTCCGATAAACATCCACCAACGCCCGCAAAAGCCATCGATCTTCCTCGTCACACAAATCTATCTTATTAAAAATCAAGACAGCAGGAATATTATATGCTTCCACGGAGACTAAAAAACGATCGATAAAGACGGTAGAAACTTCAGGATGTTTCAAAGTCGTGACCAGTATCGCCTGATCTACATTCGCGGCAATAATATGGGCTTGCCTGGAGAGATTGGTAGACTTCCGTATAATGTAATTTTTACGGTCTAATATATCATAAATAACTCCTTCTCCCGCTTGTCGTTCAACCGCCACTCTATCACCGACCGCCACCGGATTAGTGGTCTTTATGCCTTTCGTCCTAAATTTTCCTTTTATCCGGCACGACCAGATCTCCCCGTCTTCCATCCGTACGGAATACCAACTCCCGGTCGACTTTACAACAACACCCCTCATCTTAGATTAGCCATTTAAATTAAAAATCGGTTCGCGACGAAAACTCATTCCCAAACAAGTACATCAAACTGATATCGAACATTCAAGAAGATACCCCAATGGACATTTTGAGACCTTTATTCTCAATTTCTATCTTTTCTTTTCGTTTTTAACTTCACAAAGATAATCTATTTCACTAATTTTGTCGCATGCAATACGCATAAAAACCGAAATCTCATTAAGATGAAATTAGTTTTTGCCACCAATAACGTTCACAAGTTAGAAGAAATCAAACAAATGTTAGGAGACCCCTACACGCTTGTTTCTTTGAAAGAAATCCAATGTTTTGACGATATCCCGGAAGAGCAGGACACTCTCGAAGGCAACGCGTTACAAAAAGCTCGCTACATTCACGAAAGGTATGGGATCGACTGTTTTGCCGATGACACGGGACTCGAAATCGAAGCCCTTGACATGGCCCCCGGGGTTTATTCCGCCCGCTATGCCGGAACAGATCATAATTCCGAAGCCAATATGAAAAAAGTACTGTCTCAAATGAACGGCGTAACCAACCGGAAAGCTCGATTCAGAACTGTTATCGCCCTCATAATAAACCGGAAGGAATATCTTTTCGAAGGGATAGTGAACGGCCATATCCTGCCCTCGCCCAAAGGAGACAGCGGCTTTGGTTATGATCCCATCTTTCAACCGGAAGGCTTCGCCCAAAGTTTTGCCGAAATGAATCTTGCGGACAAGAACAAAATCAGCCACAGGGGACGAGCCGTCGAAAAGCTCTGCATCTTCCTAAAAAATCGAGAAGATAAACATGGAAGTAACTAACGCCATCGTATTAAAAAACATACCTTACACGGAAAATCAACGCATACTCTCCGTTTTCTCCGCAGAACGGGGATTTCTTTCGCTGATCACTCCCGTCAATACGATCAAGCGCCGGAACAATCACGCTACTCAATGCATGCAGATTGTCGAAATAGAGTACATTTTCAATGAAAAAAACAACATCCACAAACTAACGACAATCGTCAATACCCGTAACACCACGGCAATCTATCTTGATGTATATAAAATGAATATCGCTTTACTATGGGGCGAGATCTTAAACCTGACTTTACGAAACGAAGGCAAAAACGAAACCCTGTACGAATACATAGAAAACTCCATCGAGTATTTAAATTCGGCACAACGGGACATCGCTAACTTTAATTTATTTTTTCTGTTCCATTTAGCCTCCCTGCTTGGATTCGACATCAATTCATCGACCTACCGCCCCGGTTATATACTTAATCTCAATGACGGGAATTTCTATCCGACAGCCGGGAACGACTCCTACTCGACAGGCCCGCACGCGGCACAAGCCATATACAAGCTATGCAACTCTCCTTTAGCAGACATTGGAAATATCCCGTTAAACCGCCAAAGCAGAAGCATTATTTTAGATATACTTCTTCTCTTCCTCAGCTTCCACCTGAACATCAATTTCAACATCAAAAGCATTAAAGTCATTCGTGAAATCTTCTCTTAAAATTTGACATTATTCATCTTTAGTTAATATTTTCTTAAAAAATAAACTTTTCAAGCAGGAAAATGTCATATAACAAATGGTATTTTTCACTTTTTATTAACACACTTTGTGAATTACAAAAAATAAATTTAACCAATCAATTAAACCGCTAAGATTATGCGTATAAAAATTGACGACCTCAATAGAATCTATTCAGGTGACAAAAGGGTCTTTAGTGATTTGAATGTAAACATTGAACCGGGTTTTTTTTGCTTTTCAGTATTTCGTAATATTGAAAACGTTATCTTTGCGTGCATGCAATCTCCGCTTCAAGGTCATTCTTTCGAAAAGATTTTTTTTGACAATGACACCGTTGCCAAAGGAGATAAAACGATATGTTTTTTTGAAGAAGATCCTCTCGGGGAAACTCAAAAAACGGGTTTTCAACAAATGACGGAAAAAAGAGAAGCAGCAATCCGTCCCGATTTGAAACATACCCCTGTTTATCACATCGACAACCTGCCCGAGAAGCAGCATCGAAGTAATAGTAAATACGAATTATTTCACTAAAAACACAAAATTAAAAAACGATGAATCTACATAATATACATACCGTTTCCCGTTACGAAGCCAAACTCTTACGAAGAAGTTGGTTGTTTCGTATTTTCGCCATCCTCTCCTTATTAGTAATCACGTTTTTCCATTTGACTACTCAAGCCAATCTTTTTTGGTACCAATGGAATATGGTGGCGATGTCCTCCTCTATCCCTTTCGTCAATATTTATATTTTCAATATCGCACAATCGGTCATTGCCATTTTTTTAGCCGGTAGTTTTTTAAAAAGAGACCAAAAATTAGACACGGCGGAAGTCATCTATGTCCGCCCGATGAGCAACGCGGATTACGTTATCGGGAAAAGCTGGGGAATCATTAAAGTCTTCATCTCTCTAAACATTCTCGCTTTACTGGTTGCAGCATTCATCAACCTCTATGTAAGTGAATCTCCGTTCAATTTACTTCCTTACGTCTTCTACCTTTTAACGCTGTCCATTCCGTCTCTCGTATTCATCCTGGGACTCTCGTTCATGGTCATGTGTTTCGTAAAGAATCAGGCGGTAACTTTCGTCATTCTGTTAGGCTATATCGGAGTAACCCTGTTCTATTTAGGAAATATCGAACACGGTGCATTCGATTTCTTCGCACTCACGCTGCCCAATATTTTTTCCGACATTTCGGGACATCCCGTTCTATCGGATTATTTGTTGCAAAGAAGTTCTTTCCTGCTTTTAGGCATTAGCCTGCTCTCTTTCACCATCGCTTTGGTAAAACGTCTTCCCCATCATCCCAAAAAGAGAATCTTATTAAACACACTGGGGATCATTATCCTATTATTAGGTATAGGAGCGAACTTGTCCTATCTATGGCAATTCCGTCATAACGACACGTTAAGAAGCCGTTATATCGAAAAATACCAGGCTTACAACTCCCACGACAAAGTAAACCTTCTGTCCGAAGAGCTGATTTATTCCCAAAAAGGTAATCAAATCTTCGTCGACGCTCATCTAACCGTTCAAAACAGAAACCACCGGAAAATCAATTCTGTCCTGATCTATCTGAATCCTACCCTGCAGGTGACGGAGGTCTCTCACGAGGGTACCAAACTACTGTTTAAAAGAGACGAGCAGATACTCGTTATAGACAAAGAATTAACCCCTTATCAAATAGTAGATTTACAAATCCGGTACGAGGGCAAGGTGAGTGAAAACATTGGTTACTTAGAAGTACAAGACGAGGAATACTACGATACACAAACCGGTAGCAGCATCCTGCGGTTCGGGAAGAGATACGCTTTCGTTCAAAACGACTTTACCCTATTGACCCCCGAAGTTTTATGGTATCCGGTCACATTCCCGCCAATGAACCCGGAAGCTCCTTATAATATTCAAAAGAATTTTACCCATTTTTCATTGAAAGTCATCCCCACCGAAAAACAAACGGTACTTTCTCAGGGAACGTCCTCCCAATCAGGAGATACCATCATTTTCCATAATACACATAGACTACCTTCCATCAGTCTGGCTATCGGAAATTACGAAAAAAAGTCCATCACGGTGGATTCCGTCCTATTTGAATTATATCATTTTAAAGGGCATGACTACTTCTCGAAAGAATTTACGAATTTGAAAGATACCTTAGGCAGTATTATCTCAGACATCAAAAATCAATACGAAAGCCGGAAAAACAGGGTCTATCCGTTCGAAAAACTGATTCTGGCAGAAACTCCGGTGTCATTCGCTTCATACGTTCGAAATTGGAAAGGTTACAGTGAATTCATCCAACCGGAGATAGCTTTTATTCCCGAAAGAGGAACAACTCTTCCCAGCGGGAACTTCAAGCTTGCCAAAAAAATGCAAAGACAACGGGGAGGAGGGCCGAACCGGGGAACGATAGACGAAACGGAAATAGAAACCAGAGTTCTCAGAGATTTCATTACCTGGTGTTTTTTGAATGAAAGTAAATATGAAGAGACAGGAAATCTATTTGTAAATAGCATCTTCTCGTCCGGCTGGAACGGGACATCCAAATTAAATCCTTTTGATTTTTCCGGATTCTATTTCAATCATGCTAATTTTATCTATTCACACAACTTCCCTGTCATGGATATTCTTTTGAATACGATGTTCAAGCAAGAAGAAAATGATCCGTGGTCAAGGTGGAGAAGGAGATTTTCCGGTATGAGCGATGCTCAGAAAGCATCCGCATTCTTAAAGGAAAAGAGTTTCGAACAAGCTGTTCTGGACCGTTCGCTCTCCCCGGAAGTATTTTACGAGATGCTTAAGCTCAAAGGAAATTACCTGCGTAATTACCTCACCTCTCAAATACCTTTGGCAGATTATAATAAGTTCATGACACAATTCATGAAAGATTACCAGTTTAAAGAGATCAATTTCACGGTATTGAATAACTCTTTTATGAGAAAATTCAATATCAATCTGATGGATTTTATCCCCCAATGGTATACGATCAACCAAACCCCTTTATTCATTGTGAAAGGAATCAATGCGGATAAAGTCGTGGTCGACGACTACACGAAATACGTTGTTCAATTTAAGATTCACAATCCGACGGAAGTAGAAGGTATCGTTTCCGTAAATATCGAAGAAGGAGAATGGGGCAGAAGAGGGAGAGGCCGACAACAGGAAAAACCGTTACAGCATTATATTATTCCGGCTAAATCCTATAAAGAGATTAAAACGCTGTGTGACGAGCGACCCCGTAATATCGACATTAACACCAATATCGCCCAAAACATACCAAGCGATATCGTCTATAATTTTTCCAAAATAAACACGGAGACCAAAGAGATGACCACCGGTATGTTTAACACGGATGCAACCCTTTTTGAATACAATCCCAAAGATATTATCGTGGACAACGAGGATCAAAATTTCCATTTGATCGAGTCCAACCAGAAGACAACCCTCCAATCCATATTTAAGAAACCGCAAGAAGACAAATACAAAAACCTGACGACTTGGATGCCTCCTACCCGTTGGACGGCTACCGTGGGTACCAATTTCTACGGGGAATATATCAACAGCGGCTATTATAAAAAAACCGGAAACGGGAACAATAAAGCCGAATGGGTAGCCCAGATAGAGACTCCCGGTTTTTACGAGGTTTTTGTCTATAACGCAAGAATCGTGTGGGGATGGAGACGCGAAGAATCAAACATGCAATATTATACCGTAAAACATGATGACGGGGAGGAAGAGGTTTCTATCGAGACCAATGAAAATACCCAGGATTGGGTTTCATTAGGCAGCTTCCATTTCTCTCCCGGAGAGGCTAAAGTTATTCTGAGCGACAAAGGATCGAATCCCAATCAAGTGATTTACGCGGATGCTGTTCGGTGGGTATTTCAAAACAAAGAAAAATAACAAATAAACCAGCACTTTTATGAAAAAAATCACAGCACTACTTTTATTAACCATCGGCTTAACCGGATGGCTTTCCCAACGTGTTTCCGCTCAGGAAGTTCAGGTCCTGACTTTGGAAAAAGCGCTCGAGATTGCCTACAAAAACAGTCCCGATTTAATTCAAAGTAAGATAACTTTAGAGCAAAGTGAATTAAGTCTTGTCCGCCAGAAAGCTATGCTCAAATCAAAATTCAGTTTGAATTTATCCCCTTTTCAGTATTCCCGACAAAATGTCTATTTCGATTACGAATCGAAAAACTACATATCTAAAGTGATGTCTTCCAGGGGTAGTTTTACGATAAACCAACCCATTATATGGACAGGTGGTAGCATATCCTTAACTCAAAGTTTAGACTGGCAGGATGCAAGTAATCAATCGCAAGGAGGAAAAAGCACTTATTTCAACAACGACCTTTCCCTTACTCTTTCACAACCCATTTTTAAATACAATGAATTGAAAATGCAACTGAAAGAAATAGAATACAATCTTGAAAAATCCAAGATTGATTATGCACTAAAACAATTAACCATTGAAACATCTGTAACCTCTCAGTTTTATAGCGTATATAGAAGTTATAAAAGCTTGATAAATCAACAGGAAAGCTATAAACAGGCAAAAGCGACTTATGAATTAACCAAAGCTTTGGTTGAACAGGATAATCGCCCGAAAGTAGATTTATTAGAAGCTGAAGTAAATATAGATGATGCTGAAATAAGTTTGGCAAAAGCTCAAATTGATTACGCCAATACAAAAGACAATTTTAAAAAACTATTAGGCCTGCCTTTGGACGAAGATATCTCCGTTCTTCCTAAAACAGAAGTTGAACCCATACATGTAGATATGGATTTAGCCATAAAATACGCCTTGGACCAACGAATGGAATTAATGCAACAAAATATTACAATTCAAGAAGGTTTACTTAATCTTATAAAAATAAAAGCAGAAGATAAATTCAGCGGAGAGATTTCCGCCACTGTCGGATTATGGAATAACAGCAGTAATTTCACGGGAGCTTTCCAAAACCTTCAGGATAAACAAGACATTCGTCTCAATGTTTCCATACCTATTTTCGACTGGGGAGCACGTAAAGCAAATATCAGAAGTACCGAGTTAGCTAACGAATCTCAAGAAATTAATTTTGAGGAACAGAAAAAAAATATTATTATTCAAATTCGCCAAATTTGCAGGAATCTTCCTCAATTATATAAAGAAATTTCCATTGCTAAAAAAAGAGTAGATAATGCTGAAATCATATACGACATTAAATATCAAACCTATCAAGCCGGTCAGCTAAGTTACAAAGATCTACAAGATTTTCAAGACAAATTAACGACAGCTAAAGAAAACTATACCAGTGCAATTATTCAATATAAAGAAAAATTATTGGAATTGAAAATAAACACGCTGTGGGATTTCCAAACTAATACCTCCTACTTCCCCGTGGATCTGTTAAAATAATCTACTAACTTTAAAAACATAGAAATCATGATCAATAAAAATATGAAATACATCGGCTTTATACTATTAGCATTTGCTTTAAACGGATGTAATAGTCCGAGAATGGGTTCGGGAAACGAAAACCCCACCCCGGTATGGTTATCGGAAGTAGGCAAACGTACGATCCGGCAACTGACCACCACCACCGGAACGGCCAAGGCAAGCCAAAAGGCAGAAGTCAAAGCCGAAGTCACGGGAAAATATATCTTACAAACCAATCCCAAAACCGGGCGTCCCTATAAATTAGGCGATATCGTCGAAAAAGGAGCCGTTATCATCCGTCTCGAAAATAAGGAACAGGAAAATACCGTTTCTTTGGAAACCAAAGAGATGGAACTTGGTATTGCGAAAAAGGATGTAAAAGCGAAAGAGATCTTATTAGAGAAAGGAGGGGTTACGGAAACAGATCTATTAAATGCAAAAAAAAGTCTGCTTTCTGCCGAATTAGGATTGGAAAAAGCCAAGATGGACCTCGATAAATTGAATATCAGAGCCCCCTTTAAAGGAGTCATTGTCAATCTTCCCTATTATACGCCCAATGTAGACGTTGCTTCCAATGAGGTACTATTAGGTATTATGGATTACAGCAAGATGTATATGGAGATCGAACTTCCGGAAAATGCCATCGAAAAGGTAAAGGTAGGCCAAAATGTTTTGGTTACCAATTACAATATCAAATCGGACACCCTATCGGGACATGTAACCCAACTCTCTCCGGCCATCAACGAAGAGACTCGGACCTTTTCCGGTTTTATTACCATCGATAATCCCAATTTAAAACTCCGTCCGGGAATGTTTGCCAAAGGAGACATCATCACCCTGCAAAAAGACTCGGTAGTCGCCATTCCGAAAGAGCTGATCAGCTCGCGGAGAATGATCTCCGTCTTTACCGTGGAACGAAACATGGCCGAAGAAAAAATGGTTAAAACCGGAATCAGCGACGATCGGTTCATTGAAATCGAAAGCGGTTTGAATGCCGGAGACAAGATCGTCACCAAAGGATATGAGTACCTGAGAAACAGAAGCAGAGTTAAAATCATGAAATAATTTTTAGAGTTTAGCATTTTAAGCATGCAAAGACCATGACACAGTATGTAATCTAAAATCTAAAATCTAAAATTCATATATATGAACAGCATTACAAAATTTGCAGTCAAATACCCGGTAAGCGTACTCATGCTTACCTTAGCGGTGTGTCTGCTCGGAACAATATCCTATAATAAATTGGGAACGGACTTGTTTCCGGATTTAAAAAATCCGTCCCTATACGTTGAGATAAAATGCGGTCAGCGTCCGCCGGAAGAAGTTGAAAAACTATTCGCTTCCAAAGCCGAATCCCAGATCGCCCGCTCGGAAGGAGTTAGCAGCGTGTACAGTGTTTCCAAAGTCGGAAACGCCAAAATCACCGTCGAATACGCCTGGGACCAAGACATGGATGCCGCCTTCCTGGATCTGCAACGGAACCTGTCTCAGATGTCTCAAGAAGACGGTGTCGATGAGTTGAATGTTACGCGCTACGATGCCAACGCTACTCCCATATTGACCATCGCTTTGACGCATAATGAAATCAATGACATGAACGAGCTCCGTAAGATAGCGGAGAACTATATGCGCAACGAATTAGTGAGAGTGGAAGGCATTGCCGATATCCAGCTCAACGGACAGGAAACGGCCATCGTAGAGATCAATACCGACAGCTATATGTTGGATGCTTTCAATCTGGATGCCAATACTATCGCCAGTAAAATCGAAGGTTTAAACACCAATGTTTCGGGCGGGACCATCGAAGAGGGAGATATTACCTATACCGTAAAAGGGGTTAACCTCATCAAAACCGTCGAGGATATTGAAAATATCATCGTTGCTTTCAAAGAAACAACATCTTCCGGCAATAGCGGAGAAAGCTCTGGGGCAACAAGCAGCTCTTCCAGTAAAGCCAAAGCCCCGATCTTCCTGAAAGACGTGGCCACCGTTACGATCCGGAACCAGGAGCCGGAAAATATAGTCCGGTATAACGGGGAACGTTGCCTCGGTATCAGTATTTTCAAAGAGAATAAATACAATACCGTCAATGCCGTCGATAATCTTTTAACCAAATTACAGGAATTTCAAAAAAGCATGCCGGCTTATAATTTCCATATCATCAGCAATCAAGGAGATTTTATCGGAAGTTCCATTAACGAAGTGAAAGACTCCGCTCTTTTGGGAATTTTATTGGCGGTTATAATTTTGTATGTCTTCTTAAGACGTATAAACATGACCTTAATCGTAAGTGTCTCTATTCCTATCTCCATTATCGCCACATTCAACCTGATGTACTTTAACGGATTATCCATCAATATCATGACATTGGGGGGGCTTGCCTTGGGAGCCGGAATGCTGGTAGACAATGCCATCGTGGTCATGGAAAATATTTTCCGGAACTTAGATGAAAACAAACTCTCTCCGGCGCAGGCCGCCGTCACGGGAACCTCCGAAGTTGCCGGAGCCATCACGGCCTCTACTTTGACAACAATCGTGGTATTTCTACCTATCGTCTATTTACAGGGAGCCGCGGGAGAACTTTTTAAAGAACAGGCTTGGACCGTTAGCTTTTCGCTTCTCTCCTCGCTATTCGTTTCCATCCTATTTATTCCCATGCTGGCTTCCCGATTCGTGAAAAAAAATCAGGACGTAAAAAGCCGTGCTATCTCCATCAAAGGATTCGGTAATTTCGTGGGACGAGTATTAAAAAGAAAATACGCAATCATTTTAGTTGCCTTTATCCTTATGGTTGTCTCTTACCTTATGTTACCCTTTATCGGGATGGAATTTATGCCGAAAGCCGATTCCAAGGAATTTGCCATCACCCTTTCCATGGAACCCGGATTGCGCCTTAGAAGTACGGATGCAGCAGCAGGAGGAATCGAAGAAACGATAAAAGCCTTGGGAGGAGATGACATCGAATGGATTTACTCCATCATAGGCCCATCGAATATCAACGATCCCAACGGAGAAAAATTAGAGGGAGAACATCAAGCCCAAATAAAGGTAAAGTTAAAAAAAGAGTCTAAATTGAATGCCGACTACTTTATTTCCAACATCAGTGAAACTTATCCGCTCCAGAATGGCATGGAAATCTCCTATCAACAGGGAGAATCAACGTTACAAAGTATCCTGGGTACGGAGGGTGCACCCTTAGTTGTAGAGGTAAAGGGCGAAGAGCTGGAAACCATTGACGAACTGTGTAAGGAAATCAAACAAAAAATAACGGGTATTGCCGGTTTATACGATATCAAAACCTCCATGGAAAACGGAGCTCCTGAGGTCAATATACAAATAGACCGCATAAAAAGCGGTATATACGGGATCAATATCAGTGATGTCACCGGTCAGATAAAAAACAAACTACAAGGAAAAGAGGCCGGGACTTTCGATAACAAAGGAGAAAGCATCGACATCAATATTAAGGTTCCTGAAGTCTCCTTAGCCGAATTAGGAAGTATCGAAATCAGCCAAAGCGATAAAAAATACCGCTTGGACGAGATTGCCGATATTTCGATCGTGACGGCTCCCAAGGAGATCACCCGGAATAACCAGAGCCGGATCGGAAGAGTAACGGCCATGTTGGAAAAAGGATACACGTTAGGCCACATCGCCCCACAAGTAAAAAAACAAATAGCGGAGGTAGAGTTCCCTGCAAAATACACGGCAAAGATTACCGGAGAGGAGGAGATGCGTCAGGAATCATTCGGAGGATTGGGATTTGCCCTGTTCCTCTCCATTCTTCTGGTCTATATGGTGATGGCTGCCCAATTCGAATCGTTACGACATCCGTTCACCATCCTGCTTACCATTCCTTTAGCGGGAGTAGGATGTATTTGGGCTTTCCTGCTCACAGGAGATACTCTCAATATGATGGCTTTTATCGGTATCATCATGTTAGCGGGTATAGCCGTAAACAGTTCCATCATTTTAGTGGATGCCATCAACCGCCTGAAGGCCGAAGGCCACCCGCTGGAAGAGGCGATCATGATGGCGGCTCAATTCAGAATACGCCCAATCATTATGACCAGTGCCACTACTATTTTGGCCTTACTGCCCATGTGTTTCGGTTTCGGGGAGGGAGCTTCCCTGCGTTCCCCGATGGCTCTCGCGGTAATCGGTGGATTGGCGACCTCCACCGTCATGACACTGATTGTCATCCCGTGCGTGTATTATATTATTGATAAGAAAAAGAAAGTGGAATGAACACGATCATAAAAAGAAGGGTTCTTATATCGATGTTATTCATCGGATTAGTTCTCATGGGCGTATTTTCCTACAAATACATTCCCATGGAATTATATCCCAATGCCGATCTTCCGGTATTGTACGTGAGTATCAACGCCCAAAATGAACTCGATTTGGATTACGTTGAAAAATATGCGGTTATTCCGGTGGAAGGAGCTATCCGCTCCCAGCAAGGGATTGAAAAAATCGAATCGCAATACTACTCGAGAGGTGCCGATATTAAGGTTTCTTTAAACCAAGATGTGGACCTAAAATATGCTTTCCTGCAAATGGAGCAAAAAATAAAATCCACCCAGTCCTCCGTTCCGGAAATCTTCAAACTATCCGTCAGTAAAGGTTACTCGGGGTCTTCCAACGACCAATTTATGCACTTACTGATTCTCGGGGAAGGCGATATCGATTATGTACGCAATATCACGGACGAGGATATCGTCCCCTACCTGAACAGCGTGGAGGGAATGGCCTCCGTAAAAGCAAGGGGAGGACGGCAAAAAACCATCGAGATTATCGTCGATCCGGATAAATGCAAGGCTTTAAATATTACCAAATCCACCATCAGTAACCTGATTTCAAATAATCAAACAGGAAAAAACTTTATCGGTCTTACCTACGACGGAAACAAACGCTATTTTGCCAATATAACGGCAGAATACCTTAACACGGAAGACCTCGGCAACATCGTTGTGGCCAAAGGACCGATTTTATTGAAAGACATCGCGGAGATCCGATTCGGGGTAAAAGAAGAGGAAACTTATTCCAGAACCAAAGGAAAAGAGGTGGTCTCTTGTGTTCTTTCCAAATCCCCGACAGTTAATGTTATCGAACTCTCCAAAAGAACTCGTGCGGAAATCGACCGCCTGAACGAGGAACTTAAATCCAAGGGAATTTCCATTGAGATCGACTCCGATACGGCCGAAATCATGAATAAAAATATCAATTCCATCATTGATTTGGCGATTAGCGGAGCATTTCTGGCAATCATCGTACTATTCCTGTTTTTACGGAAAATAAAAATCGTCAGCATCGTGGCCTTTGCCATCCCGATCTCCGTATTCTCCTCTTTCTATTTCTTCTACCTTTCGGGTATCACGATCAACACCCTGACGCTTACAGGACTTGCTCTTGCTGTCGGGATGTTATTGGACAATTCCATCGTGGTCATGGAAAACATCTATCGACTAAAAGCTACAGGTATGCCCACGGAAGAAGCTTGCGTACGAGGGACTACCGAGGTATGGAAAGCCATTCTGGCAGCCACGGTAACCACCGTTACCGTTTTTCTTCCCTTCCTGTTCACCAATGACTACATCATAAAAATGATCGGAGAGCATATCGGAATCTCCATTATTACGACTTTGATCATCTCCTTAGTCGTGGCGCTATTGCTTATTCCGATGGCAATCAACTACCTTTTAAGAAAAGAGACCGGCAATGTCAATTTCAGTAACATTTCCATACACAACCGTTTGGTTCAAATGTATATAGCTATTTTAAAAATGGCATTACGAAAACCCACGGAGGTTATTTTATTCTCCCTCGTCATTCTCTTCGTTACGGTAGTCCTCTCCCTCACGCTATCTCTGAATACCCTGAAAGAGATACAAAATGACAGTTTCCAGGTAGAGATCACCACCCCTTCCGGTTCGACGTTAGAAAAAACGGATGAACTGATCCGGCGTTTCGAAGAGGAATTGCCCGGCATTCCGGAAATAAAAACCTTCTCTTCCACCGTAGAGAAGGAAAAAGCCAACCTAATTATCAAGTTAGAAGACCAATTCGAAAAGATAAACGGTAAAAATCTCCAGAAACTCAAAGCCGATATCTTAGAGTTAGCTAAAAAAGTAAATATTACGGATATCAGTTTGGATGCCAGCGAGAGCCGCGATAATTTCAGTGGCGGTAGCAGTCTGCTCGGGAATAGCGACCTGCTCAGGTATATGGGAAGAGGAAGTCAATCCGAAAAAATTGTCATCAAAGGGGAGGATTTCGAAAAAATGACCAGCTATGCCAATCTGATCGACTATCAATTGAAAGAATTGGAGGATGTAATAGCCTACTCCAACATAAATGTCTTACCCGGAGATCCAGAGGCACGTATCTATTTCGATCCCTACCTGATGGAAGTAAATGAAGTCACTCCCTCCGAAGTAAGCCAAGAGCTCACCGGCCTACAACCGGAAAGTCCGGTATCGAATGCAAAATTCAAAACAAAAGATCAGGAATACGACATCACGATCCGGGATATCAACTACGACAAAGAAAAAGAGGAAAAACAACAATACCCCTCTTTGGAAGATCTGCGTAACTTAGATGTCACCACCAGCAAAAAAGCCCTGATACAATTGAATAACTTTAGCCGGATCCGGTTAGAACAGGGGCAGGGAAGAGTCAAACGAGTCAACCAGGAAAAGCAATTGGAGATAAACTACATGTTTAAATCCGATATCAACGAATCCAAGGATTTGCTGGAAGCCTCCCGTTTACAGATCGACGAATTGGTACAAGGAACAGACGTTCCGAGCGGCGTTTTCGTAGAGATCGTACACGAAGAAAAACAACCGGAAGACTATACCTTCCTGATCATTGCGGCTTTCGTCCTTATCTATATGATCCTTGCCGCCGTTTTCGAATCTCTCACCGCTCCCATCGTGTTGATGTTCACCATCCCGTTGGCAGCGATCGGTTCGTTGCTGTTTTTACTGTTTACCAATAATTCCGTGGCGAACAATGCCCAGGTATATGTCGGCTTTATCATCCTGATAGGTATCGTAGTGAATAACAGTATTATTCTGATCGATTACACGACCATGTTGCGGAAAAACGGTTTCCGCAAGCAACGGGCAATCATTACGGCAGGACTTTCCCGCCTGCGTCCGATACTGATCACCGCTATAACGACTATCGTCGCCATGATTCCGTTAGCTATGGGAAAAGACGAATCCGCTTCCGGATTGGGAGCTCCTTTTGCCATTACCGTTATCGGGGGATTGACCATGAGTACCCTATTGACTCTTGTGATCATCCCTACCCTTTATTCCGGATTGGAAGATGCTTTGAAGAGACTACGCACGCAAAGTCTCTTTATGAAAGTCCTGCAACTGTCGCTATTTGTTATCTGCGTCGTTTGTACCTTCATTTTCTCGTCGGAAATATTGAATCGTATTTTCTACCTGATTATCGCAGTCGTGTTGGTTCCGGGAATTACTTGGTTCCTCGAGAATAGTCTGCGCAGAGCAAAAAGCAATATTATTCCCCCGCACGAGGAGTTAGTGATTACGATCCGTAACTTAGTGAAGATATACGGACGGCCTTCGCGCTTCACCAGGGAATGGACCTCCGGACTAAAAGTCAAGGAACGTTTAGGATTAAAAACCTACTACTACTCTTGGAAAGATCTCCAAGCTTTAGTTTGGCTCGTTCCTATTACAGTCTTCCTGTTCTATTTTACTTTTATCTATCAGGTACTATTTTTCTGGGCTATCGTTTTCGCCCTATGTTCTTGGTTCATGACCCTGAATACTATAAAAATCTTCTATGAATTGAGTATCAACAGGGAATGGCATCTTGCAAAAAAGATACTGGAATATACGGTCATGGTCATCTACTATATCGGCCCGTTAATCATTCTGAACTGGGGAAGCAGCAAATTCAACAATAGCGGAGGAGCCGTTTTTATCGGGCTTTTCTGGTATTTGGCGATTGGAGCCCGCTTCCTTTCCAATAAAATCAATAACGAAAATATCAATATCGATCTGATTGACGGACGTTTCCGGATGCTGCGTAAAACCATCTTCCGGATGGCAGCTCAAACCCCGATTATCGGAGCAAAAAAGAAGCCTTTCAAAGCATTAAGCTCCGTCTCTCTTGAGATTCGTACCGGAATGTTCGGATTATTGGGACCGAACGGGGCCGGAAAAACCACGCTTATGCGTATCATCTGCGGTATTTTCGAGCAAAGTTACGGCAAGATTTTCATCAACGGTATCGACACTCAAAAGAAACGGGAAGAGTTACAGGGACTGATCGGTTATTTACCGCAGGAATTCGGAACATACGAAAACCTGACCGCCTGGGAATTCTTAGAGTATCAATCCCTTTTGAAGGGTATTTACGACAAACGAACCCGTTTCAATCGTATCAGCGAGGTCCTATCGGCCGTCCACATGTATGAAAACAAGGACAAAAAGATCGGAGGATTTTCGGGAGGAATGAAACAGCGTATCGGTATTGCCCAAACGCTTCTGAATTTACCGCGCATCCTCGTTGTTGACGAACCCACCGCGGGATTAGACCCCAGAGAGAGAATTCGTTTCCGTAACTTGCTGGTAGAGCTTTCCCGTAACCGGATCGTGATCTTCTCGACTCACATCATCGAGGATATCGCCAGTTCCTGTAACCAGGTAGGTGTTATCAACAAAGGAATACTGAAATACTTAGGAACCCCGAACGATATGGCAAATATCGCAAAAGACGTAACCTGGAGTTTCGAACTCCCGGCCCGCGACTTCACGAAGTTGCCGTCCGACTTGTTGATCGTACACCACATCAGGCAGGGAGACGTCATCCGGGTACGTTGCTTGAGCGAAGAAAAACCGGCAGAAAACGCGGAAAGAATACTTCCGGCATTGGAAGACTCTTACCTGTGGTTACTACGAACGGTTAAGATTCAAAACAAAGAAGAGATTATTACTTAACACGGGACCATACTTCGTCTTCAACTTCGGTTGAAGACGAAGTCATAGCCCTCTTAAAAGGAGGAATATACAATGAGCGTTATCAATTCAAAACCACACATCCTGATACAGATTTGGACAACGATTCAAAAACTGGTCCAATACAATATTAAAATTATTTTTGGAAATAAGTTTCTCTATTTCATGTTAGCCGCTCTGGTTTTTTTCATCATCATTGTTACCGTAAAACTTTTCGGAGATGACGAAATTACCCAAGCGACTGCCTATTCCATGCTGATGATGCCTTGTATTCTGCTCGTTTTCTATCCCATGTGTTTCGGGATTCAAAATGACCAGGATGCCAAAATCGTAGAGATCATATTCGGTATTCCGAATTACAGTTATAAGGTCTGGCTGTTCCGTCTGCTTATCGCTTATGTCATCTGCCTACTGATCACCCTTCTGTTATCCACTCTCACCTGGTGGGTAATCGTGGATGTTCCCGTATTCAAATTGACATTTCAAACGATGGTTCCCGCTCTTTTTATCGGAACTCTCTCCTTTATGCTGAGTACCGTGATTAAAAACGGAAACGGGACTTCCGTGGTAATTATTATCATCGGTCTCATTCTTAACTTAGTGGACGGACAGCTGGGAAACAGTCAATGGAACATATTTATCAATCCGTTCAATGTCCCGTTAGATAAAAATCCGGAGATCTTTTTCAACACGGTAGCCCACAATCGGGTTATCATGCTGGTAGCCTCTACCCTTTTTATCATCTTCGGCCTAAATAACACCCGCAACCGGGAAAAATTCATATAGAAACATCCGACAACGGATGCTATCTACCATCAAAAACAGGAGTTCGATGTAATCTCGAACTCCTGTTTTTTTAATCTACGGCCATCTCCTAATTGTAAATTGGACGCTGCATTTTGTAATTTACAATTTAAAATCTACAACCTACAATTAAACACCCTGCATTATCCCGCTATTCGCAACCCATTCGCAACCATTCCAGCATCGATCACTCTTTATATTTTGTATGTTTACATGTTAATTTTAGAACCATGAGAACGATGTACTTTTGTGTGATGTTGTGTATATTTTTTTCTTCCTGCGGACAAAAGAACGAAAAATTGGAAAACGCTTTAAAACTGGCTAAGGAAAACCAGAAGGAGCTGGAAAAAGTGCTTGCACACTATGCCCAACATCCGGCAGACGCCCTCAAGCTGAAAGCCGCCGAATTTCTAATCGAAAATATGCCGGGCCATTACACCATACAAGGAACGTTAATCAACGAGTACCGGGAAAAGATTTACGCGGACACAACAGCCTCCTATTTTGCCAAAAAAGCCTTGGATATCTCTTTAAGCAAAATCGACTGGCTACGAGATGCATCCCGAAAAGAGGAAGACATCGAACACATTAAAGCAGATTTTCTGATTCGGCACATCGATCTTTCGTTCGAACGGCTGAATCAATACCCTTGGCTCGAAGATTATCCCTTCGACCTATTTTTGGAATACCTTCTGCCCTACCGCTTTGAAAACGAACGATTGGATTTATGGATTGACTCTCTACATGTTTCCCGGAAAACCATTGAAATCCATTCCCTAAGAAACGGTTATCAATACATAAAAGAGTTTGCGGAGTCTGAAAAAACTTTCGATCTTTCTTTTATACGACAATTATTCGGTAGACAGATATATGTAGATTGTTCACATGCGTCCATAAAATATAATTTTAAACTCAGGGCATTAGGATTCCCATCCACAATCGAGTATATTGTTCATTTCGCAAATCGTAACGGTTATCACAACTGGTGTAAGCCAATCTCTGCCGAATACAAAGAATACGAAGACATTGGTATTTCGGGAAAAAAAACGGCAAAAGTCTATCAGAAAACCTATTCTCGTAATAAAACCCTTATTCCTCACGAAGGCGAATACCTACCAGAAATGTTCCGGGATCCTTTTCTCAAAGATATCAGCAGTCAATACTTACACACGGAGAATATTCGTGTACATGTAAATAATTCGTCACATACAATGCCTCACTACGCCTTCTTATGCGTGTTTAATAATTTGGAATGGCAACCGACAGCAATAGGCAAAGTAAAACGAAAAAAAGCTGAATTTAAAGACATCGGCAAAGATATTGCCTACCTTCCGGTCTGTTTCGACAAGCAAAATAGGACAATCATCAATTATCCGTTTATACTAAATCTGAAAGGAGAAGTAGAATACCTTATCCCAGATACATCTACACGTCAAGTCATTCGTATAAAACGAAAATATCCTCTCAACGAAAATTTACTCTCCTATGCCCGAGAACTCGAACGTATCACTTTTGAAGGAAGCAATGACCCTGAACTCCAAGAATCAGATACACTCCTGACAAATTTAGAAACATCCGAGATCACTTATTTGTTCGGAGAAATTAAAACCCGCAAATTATACCGGCACTACCGAATCACATCACCCATTTCGACAAATATCGGTGAGATCATATTGATCAGTTCCAGCGGAGAACGATTAAAAGGAACCACAGATTCAATTTTTAATAAAGGTTTCGATCACAATCCTCTGACAAATACACGAGTAAAAAAAGACGAAGCAGTTAACATCCGTTTTGATTCTCCCGTCGAAATAGCTAAAATAATATGCCTCCCCCGAAGCGACGGGAACGGAATCTACCCTGAAAACGAATACGAACTTTTCTACCACGATCTGAACGGCTGGCAATCCTTAGGTCGGAAAACAGCCACGGATTATTATCTCGAGTACGACAACATTCCCAAAGACGCACTTCTCTGGCTCCGTAACCGTACGACCGGCATCGAAGAACGAATCTTTACCTACCAAGACCAGAAAATTAAGTTTTGGTAATACAATTATATCAAGGCATTTACAGAACGTTCAAACAATCGAGAAGTAATAAAGAAATAAACACGGACATCCTATGACTCAACATTATTCATTTCCTGTCATTTGTTTGTTACTCCTACTTTTTATTGCTTTTTTAATCCCAGATTTATTTATCAATAGGCATATAACCTTTGGGATATGGGGGATAAATATTATAGCAATTTTATTAGCTTGTTGGAAATTTTCCGATAGAGGAAGAATAATAATATCAAAAAGTGTTTTAACTGCAGGAAGTTTTGTTTTCTATTGGACCATTTGGCAATTTTGTTCAGAAGGATCATCACCTTCTGAACGAATTATGTTTTTGTCTCTATTGTTGTTATATATTGCCTATTCACAACATTCATTCTATCGGAAAGATTTATATCAATTATACAGTATTGTTTCCTTTTCCGGAGTTTGTATGTCATGTTGGGGAATATTACAATATTTGAATTTGGTAGAGATTTATCATTTAAAATACCCAGTTACAGGTAATTTTGACAATCCGGCAGGCATTGCCATATTTTTAGGAGCGATATTGCCTTTTTCTATGTTTTTTATATCCAGCAATGAAAAACGTATTAAATTATGGGGTATTTTTTCTTCCTGTATACTGACAGGTACTATTCTACTGTCAGGTTCAAGAACAGGAGTATTAATTATTCTACCCGCGTATTTGCTCGCATTCTGTCAAAACAAAAATAGGCTACGATTTCAAAAATTTATACGCAGATTTTGGTGGCTTCTTCTCGTAGCCTGTATCTTTTTGTTCATTGGTTTATATTTCTGGAAAATAGATTCTGCAAACGGACGAATTTTAATTTGGACCTGTTCATGGAATATGTTCCTGGATCATTGGATTATTGGAACCGGAGAAGGAGGTTTTACGGCAAACTACATGAGTTATCAAGCCGAATACTTCCGACAAAATCCAGATAGCATTTTCAGCATATTAGCAGATAACGTGCAAGCTCCTTTTAATGAATTCTTAGCCTTTGCCGTGCAATACGGTACAGTGGGACTCTGTTTCTTCGGATTATTTATCGCCAGAATTATACAGGTCTACGGTCAATGCAACCAAAAAGCAATTTTACATCCCGTAGGTACAAGTTTACTTGCCATTGCCATAGCAAGTTGTTTTTCATATCCTCTGAAATATCCACTCATCTGCCTGATTCTAATGTTGAATTTAGCCATTTTATCCACGAAAGACAAGTGTATTTTTCAATCAATAACAGGATGGAAATTAAATGTATTTCGTTTTATCGGTTATAGTATTTGTATTCTATTTCTCACTTGGACATTCAATTGGATACATGCAGAAAGAAAATGGTTTGTGATAACGTATTCCCGATCTTCCGATAGATGGAAAAAATACCATGATTTACACGAATGGTTGGGAAAAGACGGTATGTTCCTCTATAATCATGCAGCAGCATTGCATCGAGATAAGCAATATAAGGAGAGTCTTATCGTACTTACTTTATGTACACGCTATTTTAATGATTTTGATGTTCAACTCCTGTTAGCCGACAATTACTATCATTTGGGAAACTTATATGCGGCAGAATGTTGTTATCTGACAGCAGCAAGGATGTGCCCAAACCGATTTTTACCTTTATACCATTTAGTCAACTTATACGAATTGAAAGGAGATAGAAAAATGGTTGAAAAAACGGTTTTAGATATAAAAAATAAAAAAGTAAAAGTACCGTCGATTATTATTGACGATATAAAAGATAAAATGAAACAAAAATATAACGAATTGTTATTGGAAAAGGATGATTTTTAGACCTGCTGATAAAGATCTGCTGCTACCTTTCATTTAATGTTTAATTAAAATATTCTCCAGATAGATAAAACCGAGTAGAAAGAAATGATAATTTTTTCTACTCGATATCATTTTATTCCATTTATATATTGGAAACCAATAACAGTTTTTCCATAAATCCAACTATTACCACTTTAGTCTCCGAATCACGGAATCACTTTATTTTTTAATAAAATATCTTTCACAGTAGTTTTAACCAATAAGGATTTCCCCATAAAGCCAAAAAAATTACGAGTATACCGCAAGACAAAAGGAAAATCTTCTGCTGTTTCTTTTCCATCCTGCAATAGATTAATCCCCCAATGATGCCGATCCAGCGAAGAAGAAGTTGCGGAGGAGAAGCTGTTAGATAACCGTAACGTATATAAAGATAAATATCATCAGGCAGCTCCAGAATACAACTTCCAATTAGCAAAAAAAGAACCGTGTAAAAAGGTTTCGTCTGCCCCTTATACTTTCGTAACATGTATATCGTTAACAGGAAAAAAAGAATAGCACCCACGAACAGACAGACCTGATGTCCTAAATAGGGACAAGTCGGTAAATACAACCCCCTTAAAGGGAAAATTAGAGTCTCCAATAAGGCGGCACTAATAAAAATCCATATATATTTCTTCATAACCTTAATCCAATAACACTTTTGTTTTCTTACCCAAAAATTACCATCAAAATCACATAATCTCCGAATCACGGAATTACTTTATTTTTTAATAAAAATATCTTTCACAGTAGTTTTAACCAATAAGGATTTCCCCATAAAGCCAAAAAAATTACGAGTATGCCGCAAGACAAAAGAAGTATTTTCCGCTGTTTCTTTTCCATCCTGCAATAGATTAATCCCCCAATGATGCCGATCCAGCGAAGAAGAAGTTGCGGAGGAGAAGCTGTTAGATAACCGTAACGTATATAAAGATAAATATCGTTAGGCAGCTCCAGAATACAACTTCCGATAAGCAAAAGAATAATTACATAAGAAGGCTTTATCCTATTCTTATACTTATGTAACATATACACTGTTAATAGAAAAAATAGAATAGCTCCCATAAACAGACAGACCTGATGTCCTAAATAGGGATAAGTCGGTAAATACAACCCCCTTAAAGGGAAAATTAGAGTCTCCAATAAGGCGGCACTAATAAAAATCCATATATATTTCTTCATAACCTTAAGCTATTAACACTTTTGTTTTCTAATCCAAAAATTATCATCTAAATCACATAATCTCCGAATGACTAAATCACTTTATCCTTCAACCGCAAATTTCCTTTATAGTTGAAACCAATAAACATTTCCCCATAAAGCCAAAAAAATTACGAGTATACCGCAAGACAAAAGGAAAATCTTCTGTTGTTTCTTTTCCACCCGACAATAGATTAATCCCCAAATTATGGCAACCCAACGAAGAAGAAGCTGAGGTGGAGAGGCTGTTATATCACCATAACGTTTATATAAATAAATACTATCAGGCAGTTCCAGAATACAACTTCCAATTAGCAAAAAAAGAACCGTGTAAAAAGGTTTCGTCTGCCCCTTGTACTTTCGTAACATGTATATCGTTAACAGGAAAAAAAGAATAGTGCCCACGAACATACATACCTGATGTCCTAAATAAGGGCAACTTGGAAATGCAAATATCCTTAAGGGAGAAACTATAATCTCTAATAATATTGCACTGGTAAAAATCCATATATATTTCTTCATAAATTTGTTAATTAAGCCCATAAATGGCGACAATTACCATCACATGCTTGTTGCATTAACCACCCACAATTCCTATAATTTAAGTTACATCCCGAATCCTCTCTACATCTTTGTTGAAATTCTCCGGTCAAATCACAAAAATCCTGTTTCGTCGAGCAACTACAATTCTTCCAACCGGAGCCGGAACCGGATTCAGATCGGGATTTAACTAAAGGGTGATTCGAATCGGAAGCAGATGCAATATCACCTGCTTTATTTAACATTTTGTTCCCTGTTGCGGCTATTGCGTATAGCATCTTTTTGTTCCAACCCAACTTTTCTTTCGCATCATCTTGCCAACGATACATAAACAGATCGAATGTATCATCCGCTTTTTGATTTTTATCCGGAGAAAACATCTGCGGATTCTTTTCCAAAAAGTCAACTAAAATAAGCAGATGCGCTCTTTCTTGTTCGCTCCAGTCTAACTCCAATACTTCCGCCAATTTTTCTTTCCAGAAAGTATGCTTTTGCTCGGAACTAAAAGCCACATAATATCCCCGTTGTAAATCTTGTTTTTCAATGTTAAGCCATTGAGTTCTATCCATAACTTGTACCTCCGAAATATTATTCCTGACTATTTTATCTATTTCAGGATCACAACTGCAAAGAAGCTCTTTCTGGCGTGCACATAGAAAGAAAGAGGCAAAAACAATTCCTAATAATAATAGACTTTTCATAATTCTGTTTTTATTGTTAGACATAAATTTATTTTACAAAACCTTTGATTTGAATTGATTCGATATCATTGCGAGCATTCGATTTAATATAAATTGTCTTGTATAAAGCTCCCCGCTGTCCGGTCGTATTGACAAATACTTTAATCGTGTCTCTTTCATTGGGATTAATCGGACGCTTAGGAATCTCGGCAGACAAACAATTACATGTTATATCCGCTTTATATATAATAAGAGGGACTTCTCCTGTATTCGTGAATTCATAATTAATAGCTATTTGAGGAAACTTTTCTTTCTTAATGGTTCCAAAATCATATTGTTTCTTAACAAATTTCAGATATGCTTTATTCCCTTGTTTCTTTGTTAATGTATCATATGCCTCAGGTAATACAAGATCTTTTTTCGGAAAATTACTTTTTGTGTCCGATGTTTTAGATCCATTACATCCTATAATTACTATCCAAAATATAAGAATCAATATAGCTCCACTTTTCATAGTTTTATATTTTTTATTTTTACAAAAATACACACTACGAATCACCTAAAATTAAAAAAAGGTTGCGAGAGGGTTGCGAATTTTATAACTTTGAAGCAAAATAAATGAAAAATGGATCAAAGAATGCGTTTCGTTTGGAATATTACAATTTTTGCGGGATCTATTCTTTTGTGCAACCAATTGATTCACGTGAATAATTTATACAGGCTGAGAAAAAATGCACACATATATCAACAAAATGAAATGATCAAAGGAGCTATCCACGAATTCAACATGAAGTCTACCAATCTGAAAAAATCGGGTTACTCGATCAGTTTCAACGCGAGAAATAACGAATTAAGATACATCATTAATAATCAGAAATTTAAACACCAACTATACCCGCAAGACGACATTAAACATGTCATGGAACAATGTACTTACGATATTCGGGATCCGGAACTTTGGACCTTAGAGCATTTTTACAGCTATTTACAGGAAAAACAGGATTCCGTAATGTTGAAAAAACTTTCCATGCGTTTCCTTGTTTCAGACAAGACCGGAAAAAATATCGATACTTACCCGAAAAAACAGGTCGATCTTCCCGCATCTTATGAATTTAAGGATACCCTCGGATTTATCTCCAAAGATATTTTGCTTGTCGCTTATGACTACCCGACCGCACTTTTCCTGCAATCGACCTCCGGACAGGTCATTCTTGTTATTTTCATGACCGCTTTACTTATCCTGTGTATCGTGAACCTTAATCGAACCGTTCGAAAGGAAAAAATAAACGGTAAACACCGGGAACTGTTTATCAACAATATAGTACACGACCTGAAACGTCCCGTCGTAAATCAAATCAAAATCTGCCACCTATTGCACGACACGATATCCCCGGAACAACATTCCTTTCTTAAACAAAGCGAAAAACAATTGAACGAGATGTTACACACCATCCATCAGATGTTACTTCAATCCACTGATGAACACGGGTTGCGACTAAAATTACGGGATTTCGATCTGGCGGAAATGTTGCAAGCCCTAACAGAAAAAAAACAATGGAACGTAAAAGAAGAAAAAGAATTTACGATTCTGGTCGATTTTTTACCGACCGATAACATCATCTCGGGAGACTATCATTTCTTAAGTGCCGTTTTCCAGAATCTCGTGGACAATGCTTTAAAGTATTCCGGAGACCGGGTAGCCATAAAAATCACGTGTGAAGAGATAGATGTCCAATTTATCCGAATCACGATTCAGGATAACGGCTTCGGAATTTCTTCCAAAAACCAAAAACAAGTATTCGAACGCTACAATCGCGGAGATCACCAAAACAATCACGAAATAAAGGGACATGGGCAAGGTTTACATTACGTTCGCACGGTAATTTCCGCTCACGGGGGAAAAATCGATCTGACGAGTACCGAAGGAGAAGGAACCTCGATCACCATTACATTACCCCGAAAAAATCGCCGGAAAAAAAATAACATCGCTAAAAATGGAAAATAAGATCAATATACTCTACGCTGAAGACGATCTACTGGGAGCAACACTGACTCGAGCAATTCTCGAAAAGCATAATTTTCGGGTCGAGATCGCTCCTGACGGCGAAGAAGCCTGGAAAGCTTACAAAAGAAAAAAGCCGGATATTCTCTTGCTCGATCTCGATATGCCGGGTATTAACGGACTTCAATTGACTCAACTCGTCCGGAAGCAAGATCTCCAAACTTTTATCATCGTTTACTCTTTGCACGGAGAGGCAGAAAAAGAAATAGCGATCCTGGATGCCGGAGCAGACGAATTCATCTGTAAAGAGCGTCCGCCGGAAATACTCGTGGCCTACCTGAAACGTATCAGCCAAAAAATCATGACAAACCTGAATACCCCTCATCTGTACCAACTTTCACCCCGTACAACTTACAATAGCAGCGCGCGAACACTTACAATCGATGGCGAAAGTACATCCTTAAAAACCATCGATGCCCGTTTCCTGCAATTATTGTGCGCAAAGAATCAGGAAGTGGCCTCACGTGAATACCTTATCGAGGGAGTATGGGGCCAAGCTAACCTCGGCAAAGCATCCGAGCTCAAAAAATACGCCAGCCGGGTCCGTAAACTATTAAAAGTCGACTCCTCCCTAAAAATCGAGTACCGGGAAAACGGATATATTCTCATCACGGAATTATGAATGCCCTTCGCTCATTGTAAATTGCAAACCAAGAGAATTCTGAGATTAGAGGTTTAGTGATTCAAATTTAATCACGGAATCATTGAATCACCCCATCGTTCAATTGCCAATCTTTTAATCGATTGATTCGTCATTGTATTTTTGTCCTCCGGAATGGAGTCAATTCTGCTTATTAAGCATTATCTTTGCCTTATGATTGATCAGGCTACCATACAAAAGATTTTTGATGCTGCAGACATATTGGAGGTTGTTTCCGACTTTGTAAGTTTAAAAAAGCGGGGGGTAAACTACCTTGGATTGTGTCCGTTTCATAACGAAAAGACGGGTTCGTTCACGGTATCCCCGGCCAAAGGCATATACAAATGTTTTGGTTGTGGAAAAGGGGGCAACGCGGTGAATTTTATCATGGAACACGAGCAGTTATCTTACGTGGAAGCATTGAAATATTTAGCCGCTAAATACCATATTCCCATCGAGGAAAAGGAGTTGACCGAAGAGCAAAAGAAGGAGAAGACGGAGAGGGAGAGTATGTTGGTGGTTACGGCCTATGCTCAGGAATATTTTAAGTACCAGTTACACCATACGGATGAAGGCCGCTCTGTCGGACTCGGCTATTTGAAGCAGCGGGGGATCAGTGACGAGATGATCGAAAAATTCGGGTTAGGTTATAATCCTGAAGATTGGGGTGCTTTTTCCAATACGGCAATCGGCAAAGGATACAAAAAAGAATTTCTGGTAAAGACAGGATTATCGATCGAAAATGAACGGGGTATATTCGACCGTTTTCGGGCAAGGGTGATGTTTCCGGTATTGGATTTAGCCGGAAAAGTGATTGCCTTTGGCGGGCGAACCATGTCGACCGATAAAAAAGTATCGAAATACCTGAATTCCCCCGAATCCGAAATTTATCACAAGAGTAAAACGTTGTACGGTATCTATTTTGCGAAAAAGAGCATCGTACAACAAGACCGTTGCATTTTGGTCGAAGGTTACACGGATGTTATCTCTTTTCACGCGAAAGGGATCGAAAACGTCGTGGCTTCTTCGGGTACATCATTGACGATAGAGCAGATTCGTTTGATCCGTCGATTGACACCTAATGTCACGATTATATATGACGGAGATGCTGCCGGAATTAAGGCCTCTTTACGAGGAATAGATTTGGTTTTGGAAGAGGGATTGAATGTACGGGTACTTTTGCTGCCGGACGGAGAAGACCCGGATTCGTTTGCCAGAAGTCACTCTTCGCGTGAGCTGACAGAGTATATCGCCCATAATGAAACCGATTTTATAAGTTTTAAAACCAAATTGTTGCTTGGAAGTGCCGGAGACGACCCGGTTGAAAAGGCGAGGTTAATCAGTGACATTGTACGTAGTATTTCAAAAATTCCTGATAATATTACCCGCTCCGTATACGTTCGGGAGACGGCACACCAGTTGGAGGTAGAAGAACGCATCTTGTACACGGAAATAGCCAAAATCCGGAAAAAAGGTGAGGAAGAGGCAGGTAAGAAAGGCGTGCAACAGGAACCGGATTTGAACGGGGGAGAGAAAATGATGAGGAGTGTCACTCCTTGTGATCTGGAAGAGACCGTACTAATTCGCTATCTTATTTTGTACGGAACAAACGATTTGTATGAAGAAAAGGTGAATGGGATTGAACGTATGGTTTCCGTGGGAGAGTTTATTATCCGGGAATTGGCCGAAGATGATTTGGAATTACTAAATCCGGTATTCAACACGATTCAAAATGAATACAAACGGGAATACCAATCAGGAACATTTATTCCAGCCCGTCATTTCATTGCCCATCCCGATCTAAAAGTAAGTACGATCGTTGCAACGATCTTAAGCGAACCTTACGAATTGAGCAAGATATGGAATAGAATGGAAAGTTTTATTCAGACCGAACAAATGAAGTTGATCGAGTTACTACCTAAGATTCTGGATAACTACAAAATGCGAAGAATAGAAATGCTTGCCCGCGAAGCCGACAATCGCATATTGGAACTACAAAACAGCGGAGATTTGTCGCAAGTGTTGGAATGGATTAAACGCAAAAATGCAATCAACACCATTCGTCGTAAACTAAACGATAAGCTGGGACGTACGGGAATACATTAAAGAATTCTGAGATTAGGTAATTGCCGATTCAGTGATTTAGTGATTCAAATTTAATCTCCTAATCACAGAATCCAAAAGCTTTTCTCTCTTTGCAAATTAACAGAAAATTAACTACACAGCATTCGTATAATTTCAATTATTATATACCTTTGCCCACGGAAACGTTTTAAAGGTTTTTCGTTTCCTCGTACAACATTAATACAAGAAACGATGGATTACAACAACCCGCAACAAAAAGAGGAATTATTGGAGAATATTTCCGAATTATTTCTGAAATACGGTCTCCGGAGTACTTCCATGGATGATATAGCCAATCATCTGAAGATCTCGAAAAAGACTCTTTACCAATTGTTTAACAACAAAGACGATGTCGTTGAACAAGTTTTAGTCCATCGAAGATTAGCCAGAAGCAAACAAGCCGATATGGAAGGCGTTCAGAAAATGAATCCGATTGAAATCATGAATAAAATTAAGACATACATGATTCATGACCTCTCTCGAAGGGTCCCGGCAAATTATTTCGATATTAAAAAATACCATCCGGCGGTATATCAAAAAATCATGAAAAACGATGAAAATTTTACAAAAAATTTCCTAACCGATTTAATAAAAACAGGCATCAACCAAAAATACTTCAGATCGGAAATCGATGCGGAACTACAAGTCTACCTGCTGGGGAAACAATTGAGTTTCTTACGGGAACCCGAGGTATTCAGCCAAATCGCCTATCCGATAGAGACCGTAGTAGAAACCATCATCAATAATTTTTTAATGGCAATATGCACGGAGAAAGGTATCAAAGAGATTGAAAAACAAAGCAACGCAAAATAAAGTAAATAAATTATAATAAATAAACACGATGAAATAAGCGGTATTGTTTTTGTAAAGCGTATTGTATTTAAAATTCCCCAAGAATAATAACAATTTAATCTATAAATCATGAAAAAAGGAGTTCCATTCTTTCTTATTTTTCTACTCGTGCCTTGGCTACTTCGTTCACAGGAAGTTCCTCAAACACTCTCCTTAAGACAGGCTATCGAGTATGCTATCAAGCACAACAAAGAATTACAATCTTCACAACTGGAAATAGACCTGTATAAACAAAAAGTACGGGAATCTGTTTCACAGGGGTTGCCGCAAATCAACGGTACTTTGGATTATAATACCAATTTCGGTTACAAAATGGATTTTGGAGGTAATTCCATGAAGATGAAAGATCAATCCAATGTAAAAGCAAGTTTGCAACAATTAATTTTTAGCGGACAATGGATTTTAGGGATACAAACCAGCAAGATCGCCGAACGTTTGACCGAGCAACAGGTGGAGATTACCGAACTGGATATCGTCGAAAACATCTGTAATTCTTATTACACGATTTTGGTAAGCGAACGAATGTTGGACATTCTGCGCCAGAATCTCGAAAACATGAATAAGATTTATCAACACACCGATAATATGTATAAAGCAGGAACCGTAGAGGTTACGGATGTCGATCAAATCCGAATTACCGTCGGTCAACTGAAAAACAGTTTACTTTCCATGGAAAGGACCGTGGAGGTTAATTACAATTTGTTACGCCTTCAATTGGGATTAGTGGCCGGTACGGCCGTCAAGCTGACGGACAACTTAACCGTTTTTCTTGACGAGAACAAAGCCCGCCAATTGTCGGAAACGACATTCGATATCCAGAAAAATCCCGAATTTCAGATTATGCAGACCCAAACGGAACTAAACAAAAAAATGCTGGGATTGGAGAAATGGAGTTATGCTCCGACAATTTCCGGTTCCTATACCTTTAACCACAAACTGTTAAAGCCGGAATTCGACATGAGTGCCAAACACTCGGCAAGTTTGACGATGACCATTCCTATCTTCTCAGGATTCGAAAGGAAGTCAAAGGTTGCACAGGCAAAAATTCAATTGGATCAAACTAATATAAACAAAAGCCTGTTGGAAGATCAGTTGAACTTACAGGATGAACAATTGAAGTTCGAATTGAGAAACGCGATTGAAAACTACAACCTCCAAAAGGAAAATATCGACGTAGCTGGACGCGTATTAGCCAATTATCAACGGAAATATGAATTCGGAGCCGTTTCCAGCTTGGATCTGACTCAGGCCAATAACAATTACCTGCAAGCTGAAAACAATTATACGAATGCCGTTTTGACCTTATTGCAAGCTCAATTGAATATTGAAAGATTGTATAATCAACTTCCTCATTAATACTTGGAATAACAAAAAAAGAAATACAATGGTAAAGAATCTCATTTTATCGATTATAGCGTTAGCTATACTTACCGGCTGCTCTAACAAGAAAGACAAGGCAGCAGACACATCGAACGCAACCGTTCAAGCCGTACCCGTGAAGGTTATGAAACTTGAAAAGAAAAAGATTGCTAAAACGATAGATTACACGGCCAATTTGGAAGCCGAGGAGCAAGTCTATTACGCTCCTTCCTCCACCGGAAGAATTGAAAAGATTCACGTGGAGGTAGGCGATCCGATTAAAAAAGGACAACTCTTAGTCGAAATGGACCGGACCCAATTACATCAGGCCGAAGTCCAATTGAAAAACTTAGAAACGGAATACAACCGGGCCGTCATGTTGAAAAAGACGGAAAGTATTTCACAACAAGCTTATGATGCAGCCGTTACCCAGTACGAGGTAGCTAAATCCAACGTGGAATTTCTACGGGAAAACACGAAACTTTTAGCCCCGTTCAATGGAGTGGTAACCGGAAAGTTCTACGAGAACGGTGAAATGTATTCCGGTTCCCCTGCCGGAGGTGCCGCCAAAGCCTCTGTGATCTCCATCGAACAGATCAATCCGCTAAAGGCTAAGGTAAACATGACGGAACAATATTTTCCGCTCATCAAACAAGGGACTCCCGTTGAATTAAAGAGCGCCATCTATCCCGACCGGACATTCCCCGGAAAAGTAAGTATCGTATATCCGACGATAGACAAGGACTCCCGTACTTTCACCGTCGAGGTAAAGATTCCGAACAATGACCTGACGCTACGTCCGGGTATGTTCGGTTCGATTACCTTCTTTATCGGAGAAACGGAAACGATGGTTGTTCCCGCCTTGGCAGTTTTGAAATTACAAGGAGCCAATAACCGGTACGTGTTCTTAAACGATAACGGCAAAGCTAAACGGGTTGAAGTTATCTTAGGAAAACGTTTCGACGATCAGGTGGAATTGATTTCCGATGAGATCAAGGAAGGAGACGAATTGATCACCGTAGGTCAAGCCCGGTTGGTGGACGGAGCTCCCATCCAAATCACAAAATAATAGTAACATGCAGGATTTAAGCATCATCATGCGAAGAGAGGGGGACCACAAGTAACCGTCATAAATCCGAATCATAAATCTAAAACAAAAAAGATGAGTATATTTAATACAGCCGTAGAAAAACCGATTACGACATTGATGATTTTCGTCGGTATCATCGTGCTGGGAGTCTTCTCGCTGGTCCAACTCCCCGTTGACCAGTATCCTAAGATGGACCCTCCCTATCTATCGGTAATGACAAGTTATCCGGGAGCAAACGCCGCGGATATAGAAACCAATATCACAAAAATATTAGAGGATCAGTTGAATTCCGTGGAAGATTTGAAAGAGCTGACCTCTACCTCATACGATAATCTTTCCGTTATCCAGTTGGAGTTCGAATGGGAAGCCAACTTAGACGAGGCCGCAAATGACGTTCGTGACGCTATCGACAAGGCCATGGATAATCTTCCGGACGATATCGATCGCCCCTCCTTGTTCAAGTTCAATACGTCCATGATGCCGGTAATCATTTATTCTTTGACGGCAGACGCTTCTTATCCCGGAATCGAAAAGATCGTCGACGACAAGGTGATCAACCGGTTAAACCGGGTAGACGGGGTCGCTTCCGTGACCATCGCAGGTTCTCCCAAACGGGTTATCTACGTGGATCTCGATCCGAACAAACTGGATGCCTACAACATGACCGTGGAGAGCCTTGGAAATCTGATCGCTGCCGAGAATAAGAATCTTCCGGCCGGTAATTTGAAAATGGGTATCATGGATTATCAGGTCCGCGTGGAAGGAGAGTTCGACGACAGCGAAAAAATCAAGAATATCGTAGTCGCAACGAATAACGGCAAATCCATACTGCTCAAAGATATCGCTATCGTTAAAGATACGATCAAGGATATCACCTTAGAGCAGTTGATCAACCGGCAACAGGGAGCGATTTTGTTAGTAACCAAACAATCCGATGCCAACACGGTAGCCATCGCTAAAACCGTCAAAAAAGAGATGGCTCAGATCATGAAAGAGTTGCCTCCCGACATTAAAATCGACGTATTGGTCGACTCGTCCGACTTCATCGTTCAATCCATCAACAACCTGTCGGAAACATTGATGTACGCTTTGATCTTCGTAGTCTTGGTCGTATTACTATTCCTCGGACGATGGAGGGCGACGTTTATCATCGCACTGACCATCCCGATCTCGTTGATCGTGGCATTTATCTATCTTTTTATCACGAACGAATCGCTAAATGTCATTTCCCTGTCCTCCCTTTCGATTGCTATCGGTATGGTTGTGGACGACGCTATCGTGGTTTTGGAAAACATCACGAAACACATCGAACGGGGAAGTGCTCCGCGCGAAGCGGCTAAATACGGGACAAACGAGGTATGGTTGTCGGTTATCGTAACCACCTTGGTTACCGTGGCCGTATTCTTCCCGTTGACCTTGGTTACGGGTATGACCGGAATCCTGTTCAAACAATTGGGTTATATCGTATGTATTACCGTTTGTACCTCTACCGTAACGGCTATCAGTTTGACCCCTATGCTCTCTTCCCAGCTACTGCGCCTACAAGATAAGGATACGCAGAAAAAAGAAAGCAAATTCAGTTATAACAGTACCGTTATGCGATTATTGGATAAGTTGGATGCCTGGTATGAAAGATTAATCCGTTGGTCCTTGTATCACAAAACAACCATCACACTGACAGCCGTGGTTATTTTCGTGGCTTCCATGTTTTTGGCCAAATACATCAGTACGGACTTTATGCCCCAGAACGACCAGGGTTCCATGAACGTATACGTGAAGATGCAGACCGGACAAAGAGTAGAGGAGACCAAACGGGTTGCCCTGCAAATCGACTCGATTATGAGAGCGAATTACCCGGAGATCAGACAGATCAATCTCTCTTACGGTAGTGAAGACGAGGATGCGGGATTCTCCTCCCTATTCAATAAAACCGGTAGTAATATTTTGAATATCCGAGCCAGATTAGTAGATCTGAAAGATAGAAATCGCAGTGTATTTACCATCGCCGACGACCTTCGTTCCCGATTGAAAGAGCTGCCTGATGTTTTGGTATATACGGTTAGTACCTCCAGCGGAGGTTCCATGTCGAGCAATAACGTAGACATCGAAATTTCCGGATTTGATTTCGAACAAACCAATAAACTGGCCGCAACCATCAAACAAAAGATGGAAGACGTACCCGGTGCCGAGGATATCAACATCAGCCGGGACGACGACAAGCCGGAACTCCAGCTATTCTTGAACCAAGATAAACTTTCAAGACACGGTTTGACCACCACGGAAGTAGCCAACGCCCTACGTAACCGAGTATACGGATATAAGCCCACGAAATACAAGGAAGACGGAGAAGAGTATGACGTGATCGTCCGCTTGCAGGAAAAATACCGGAGTTCTATCACCGAAATAGAAAATATCCTGATTACGAATGCTGCGGGAGAAAAGATCCGGTTAAAAGAGTTGGGTGAAATCAAAGAGTATTGGTCTCCGCCAAACATCGAACGTAAAAGTAAACAACGTTTGGTAAAAGTATCCATTACCCCTTCCAGGGGAGTCTCATTGGGAGACATCGCTGTCGCCGCCCAGAAAGTGATCGACGACATGAAAAACGAAATCCCGCAAGAGATCTCCGTATACGTGGGAGGTAGCTACGAAGACCAACAGGAGTCATTCAGTTCGTTAGCCATGTTGATGGTATTAGCCATGTTATTGGTATACATTGTTATGGCCTCCGAGTTCGAATCATTCAAAATGCCGTTCATCATCATGTTGTCTATCCCGTTCGCTTTCTCCGGGGTGATCCTGGCCCTGCTGCTGACAAATACGACCATGAGTGTGATCGCGGCATTAGGCGCCGTCATGCTGGTCGGTATCGTAACGAAGAACGGTATCGTATTGATCGACTTCATCAATCTGATGCGGGAAAGAGGTATCCGGTTATACGATGCCATCGCACAAGCCTGCCGGTCCCGTCTTCGTCCGGTATTGATGACAGCATTAACGACTATCTTGGGTATGTTGCCGATGGCACTGAGCACGGGAGAGGGTTCCGAAACATGGCGCCCGATGGGTGTAGCCGTAATCGGAGGTTTGGTATTCTCTACCATCATCACCATGATTATCGTCCCCGTCATCTATGCTGCTATGGATAAGAGCGGTAGCCGTGACAAGAAAAAGGCGTTAAGTAAACAATTCAAGTTTATGCGGGACTTTGATCCGAAAGAGTTAGAACAAAAATAAATTTACAACCCGGAATTCGGAAGAGTAAACTTATCGGATCCCGGGTTATAAAACAAATTCATATGAAAGCTGTATTTATATCCTATAACCAAGCCTTAACAGAACGGGTGGACTATTTACTCGACCAGTTGCAAGTACGAGGCTGGACTCAGTTCCCTTTAGTAAACGGTAGGGGAACGAACACGGGTGAACCCCGCATGGGGACACACACCTGGCCCGAAATGAACTCGGCCATTCTTACCATCGTGGAAGACCACAAGGTTCCTTTGATCCTCAAATACGTGGAAAAATTAGACAACGTGAACAGAGAAAACGGTATCAGAGCCTTTGTCTGGGACATCACGCAAACCTATTGATAATCAGCGATTGCAGATGAATAGATTCTTGGATTCAGTGATTCAAATTCAATCTCTGAATTCAAGAATTCTTTTGATTTATAATCTACATCTTTCGAATATCTAACAACAGATTCTCCACATCATAACGAAAGTTTTTCTTTCAGGTAGGAGCCGGAAGAGGCAATCCAAGTAACATAAAAACATAGTTAAAAAAAAGATGCCCTGAAATAAGGCATCTTATCTGTTTTTATAAAAATAATCCTGTTCGAATTAATCCTGATCCCTAATCCTCCTTTAAGGATTTGAATCCTCTACCCAATATCTCACGGGAGTCGATGACGTTGATAAAGGCTTCCGGATCTATCTCCCGGATACGATGACGCAATATCATCATCTCCCGACGGGTAAGAATCGTATAAATAATCTCACGGGATTCTCCCTTATAGGCTCCGACGGCCGGCAACAGGGTCGCTCCCCGGTTAATGTCTTTCAATATGATACTCTTTACCGACTCGACCTCTTTCGTTACAATCATCAAGGTCTTATGTACGGAAGCTCCTTCCACGATCAAATCGATCACTTTACCTTCGATAAACACGATAATCCAGGAATACATCGGTAATTTCCAATCCCCGAAAGCCAAAACAGTCGTCAACGTGATCGTACAATCTACGATAATTACCAATGTACCTAAAGAAATATGCGTATATTTGTTCAGAATCATCGCAATGATATCCGACCCACCCGAAGTAGCCCTGGATTTAAAAATCATACCGATCCCTATACCGTATACAATACCCCCGAAAATTGAGGACAACAGTTGTTCTTGCAAATCAGCCCGATTTTCTACCCCCGGTTCCAACAAAGCATCAAAACCATAAGATTGGTGAATCAACCACATAAAACCCGGAATAGCAAAAGTACAGATTACCGTTTTAATACCGAACTTGGCTCCTAAGAAATAGATACCGAGCAACAACAGGGGCACATCCATACATAAAGCCGTTGCTTCTGTTCTCCAACCGAACAAATGATGGAAAACCATAGAGAGACCATATGTTCCTCCCGGTGCAAATCCATAGGGTTCGGCAAACATCACGGCTCCCAACGCAAACACAAAACAACCACCTATCAACCAAGAATAGGTAATAAAGAAATCCTTGGAGAATAATTTCTCCTTCGTTACAAATCCCATGTTTAAACTTATTTACTGAGTTATTAATTCCACTTTTTCAGACGCACAAAAGTACAACTTGTTTTCGATTTCCCACAACGTTTTCGATGTAATTACAAATCATGTAAAATATTGATAATCTTAGATTTAATCTTTGGATATCATGCATATTTATACAAGAGACCACATATTTATACAAAAAACAAAAAAAGCCGTATCAACTCATCTCACCCTCAATCAAAAGAAAATAGGTCTTTCAAAATTATTATTTATCCCATCCTTATTTTCATTTATTTGTTTATATTTGTCTTTGCTTTGGATAGTGAATGTTCTTCGAACGCTCCGAGGGAATCATGTGAAAATCGTGAACTGTACCCGCAGCTGTAAGCTTCGTTAACTTTAGTCTCTACTGCCACTGTTTATAAAAATGGGAAGGCGACAAAAAGGAAGCAAGTCAGAAAACCTGCCAAACATTAGTTTTTACTGTAGCTTTCGGGAAAAGAAGCTGGTAAGATGTCTATTGTGCTTGCCACAATTTTCTTCTTCCCCATTTTCCAACAAGCGTTGTTCTGCTGAATAGGTGAGTAGGTATTTTTTATAGAATTTCTCTGCCAACTTAATTCTATAATAAAATAGAAGCTCACTTATTCTTTTTTAGACCCTTCGTATTTCTTTATAACCAAAGACCGTAAGCAGGAAGGAACCCAGTCGGAAATATCGCCTCCCGAACGAATCCGGTCTCTTATCTCAGTCGACGAATAAGGAAACAAAGGAGCATCGACAAAAGATATATCCGGATACTCTTCCCCGGAACACTCAAACCCTTTACGGGGATAAACGAGCAGAGGGTAATGCGTTCGAATCCATTGATCGTCTTTCCATAAATGAAAATTACACAGGTTATCTTCTCCTATGATTAATTTAAACAGGCAATCCGGATAGCGGGATGAAAGTAATCTTAAGGTATCTACCGTATAAGAAGGTTTAGGCATGGAAAACTCGATATCGCAAGCCGACATTCTTTCGTCTCCGGCTATGGCTGTTTTTACCATCTCCAACCGATCTTGTTCAGGCAATAATGCCTGATTAACTTTAAAAGGATTACAAGGACTAATAACAAACCACAACTTATCACAATATCCATTATCGAGAAGATAACGGGCAATTCCGATATGACCGTTATGAACCGGATTAAAAGAACCGAAAAACAATCCTATCCGAAAAGGTATTTGATTATCATTATTCATTTTTCAAAAATTAGTCGCTATCTCATTCATTCCGTAATCAACGATCAGGTGACTTTACCAAGCTCTTCCTACCCTCCGAGTCCTCCCGTTTTTAAACGTGCCATCTAAAAACGACAATTAAATAACCCATCTCATCCGTTCCCGCGTGCTATTTAAATTCCGGTTCGTTTTCGACCTACAAAACATTAAGGCTTTGCTCCTTAATTTTCTCCAATTCATCTTTCATTCGCACTACTAATTTCTGAATGTCATGGTCGTTTGCCTTCGACCCCATCGTGTTGATTTCACGACCGATCTCCTGGGCGATAAAACCCAATTTACGTCCCGGAGCCTCTTCTTTTTCAGCCGTTTCTATAAAATATTTGCAATGATTGGCTAAACGCACTTTTTCTTCCGTGATATCCAATTTCTCCAAGTAATAGATGATCTCCTGCTCCAAACGGTTTTCATCTATATTCTTGATTTCCCCCCACTCCTTCATTTTCTCCTGCAAACGCTGTTTTATCGCCACGACACGTTGAGCTTCAAACCGAGGAACCTCTGCCGATAAACTTTTAATCAGCTCTATACGATTCAATATATCCTTTATCAATACGGCTCCCTCTTGTACTCTGAACTTATTAACCTCTTCCAGGGCTTTCACGATTCCGGCCTTCAAATGAAGCCACTCCTCTTCATCCAACTCTTCTGATTTTACCTGAAGTGTATCCGGAAAACGCATGATCGTCTGTAACAACTCCCCTTTATCCGGTTCTACCCCCAAGGAAGAAGCAACATCAAGCATTTGTTGGTAATATTGGGAAACGGCGGATTTATTTACAGCCACTTCTTTATCCGCATCCGTACCGTCAAAATAAATGAACATGTCTACTTTACCTCGTTCCAGGTAATTTTTTATTGTATTCCGAATCTCTATGTCTTTCTCTTTATATAAATTCGGAGTCTTCAAATTAACATCCAATTGTTTTGAGTTCAGGCTTTTTACCTCAATCACAATCTTCTTATCACCACTTTCAACAGTTGCTTTCCCGAAACCGGTCATTGATTTTACCATAATTTTCACTTTTGTTAGGTTACAATTCCTTGCAAAAGTAGGGCTTTTATTTTAGAAACAAGGTTACAAAATATCGAAAAAGTTCAGGAAAGCAGCCGGGAAAATATTACTCTCCCAACATTTTCTGACGGTACTCTGACAAAATCTTATCTATCTCCTCCTGAATACGGTTCAGCTCCTCGTCCCGGAGTAAAGGATTTTCCAACCAGATCAACATCTGGGAACACTCTTGAAGCCGCAACTCCACATATTTTTTCAGATAGGTAAGCTCCAAACGATTTTCCTTTCCCAAATCCTTCGAACGCTCTATCGTCCGCAACGCATCCTGATATTTTTTCCAACAAACGAGAGAGACCGTATCCACGTAAGCACGAACAATTTCCGGGTCCTCTTCCCGCTCAATCATCTCGTAAACCTTCAACGCTTTTTCTTCATATAGATCCAGTTCCTCCGGCCATACATTCCCTATATCCGTAAAAAACAGAGTGGCGACCAGCAACAAGAGCAAAACCGAAAGACCCACGAGGCTAACACCCAAAGCCCGCCAGGCGGAATAGAAGGTACCGCCCTCCCGGGCGTGTTCATCCAAACGTCTTTTTTGGGTCTTATAAACAACAAAACCGATAATGATCACGCTCAATCCCGGTATCAAATATCGAGGAACCCGATCTGCCTGCTCATCCGGCAAAGAACATAAAACAAGTACGATCACAAGGGTTAAAAGTAAAGATATCAACAAGGTAAACCAAGCCGCCTTTCTACGGCCCATGTGAAAAAAATTTATACTCATCAACAATCCTCCCGAAAAAGGACCGAACAACAAAGTCATAAGATCGATAATCTTCTCTTTATAAAATTTTGCCTCCACGTTTTCAAATAATAAAATTTTCGGTCTGATGCTTTTTCAAACGCACAAACTTAAAAAATTATTCGAACATATTACCCTGTAACTACTTTCTGAACAGATTATCGTTCATAAAATGAAAGGATTTACAAATCCGCCGATTGTAAAGCTCCTATCAATCCTTCTCGACTTCTTCCCACTCTTCAATACTCTCTTGTATCTCCTGAATATTTTTCAGCGTAAAACGCCGATAGATAATCCAACTTAATAAAACGGCAAATAAAAGACCTATTGCAACAAAAATAAGAATGAAATAGTACGCGATATCGCTAAAAGCTTTAAGAGAACTAATGAACAAAACAGCATACATGATACCGAGAAAAGGAGTAAACAATAATTCTGTCTGAGAACTCCTTTTATAACGATGAATGGAGAAGGCAAGCTCTTTCATGTTTTTCTTTATCGCATCCATCCGGTGTAACGATCGTAGACCTCTCCACACGTATAAGACCATAAAAAACAATACCAAAAGATTAACCCACAAGAACCAATCCTGCATATGTTTCTTCCCAACCGGCCCACTCCACACGATAGTACAACAAATGATACTTATACAAGCACATATTCCCGACCAAATCTCAGCATTGATTAATTTATCGATAGCCTGATTCCGTTTCCCTTCTATCATTTTTCTAATCATCCGTTCATCGAGAATCTCTTTTCTTTTGAGGGATTCTTCCCAGGAATTCCAATTATCTTTCATTTTATCCAATTCCATAACACAATAATTTAACCATTAGACATGTTTTTCAATTTTTCTTTGATCCTGCTGAGTTTTGTCGCAACATTCGTCACCGACAATCCCGTAATCACCGCTATTTCCTGGTACGACTTTTCTTCCAGATAAAGCAACACCAATGCCCTTTCCAGCTGCCCCAGCCGATCGATCAAAACATACATCTCTTTTATCTCTCCCGCTACATCCCTGTCATCGTCCGGCAAATCCGACGCGACATCAATCGGTAGTATCTTCGACCTTTTTATAAACCGTCTGAAATAGGAGATGGAGGTATTCAAAGCAATCCGATACACCCACGTAGAAGGCTTTGCATCCCGGCGAAAATCGGGAAACCCCTTCCACAAATTGATTACCGTCTCCTGATACAAATCGTTTAAATGGCCTGCATCCCGGGAATATAAATAGCAGACCTTATAAATGATCCGTTGGTGCTCCTGAATAAAAGCAATAAACTCTTTTTCTAACTCCTGATCCATCGATTTTTTTCTCATAAGACGCACGCAAGAAACAAAAATCACAGCAGACTAAAAAATATTTTATACGATTCTGTCGTTTAGCCCGTTTCATTTTCAAAACTCGACACTTCATATTCACGGAAAATCACTATCTTTGCACTCCAAATTATTAATTGCAAATTTCATACATGGAGCACATTAGGAATTTCTGTATTATCGCACATATTGATCACGGAAAAAGTACATTGGCAGACAGGCTGCTGGAATACACGGGGACAGTGACAGGCAAAGCCTTACAGGCTCAGGTTCTCGATGACATGGACCTGGAGAGAGAGCGGGGAATCACCATTAAAAGCCATGCCATTCAGATGGATTACAATTACAAGGGAGAAAAATACGTGCTAAACCTGATCGATACGCCGGGACATGTGGATTTTTCCTATGAAGTATCCCGTTCCATCGCGGCCTGCGAAGGGGCTCTACTGATCGTGGACGCGACACAAGGTATTCAGGCCCAAACGATATCCAACCTTTATTTGGCAATAGACAATAATTTGGAGGTCATTCCGGTGTTGAACAAAATGGATATGCCCAACGCCATGCCCGAAGAGGTAAAAGACCAGATCGAAGAACTTTTAGGTTGTAAAAGAGAAGATATATTGGAAGCCAGCGGTAAAACCGGAATGGGTGTCGACCGGATATTGGAAGCCGTCGTGGAACGGATTCCAGCTCCCACGGGAGATCCTGAAGCTCCGTTGCAAGCTTTGATTTTCGATTCCGAATTCAACTCCTTCCGCGGGATTATCACTTATTGTCGCATCGTGAACGGTTCTTTAAAAAGCGGAGATAAGGTCAAATTTGTAAACACGGGAAAGGAGTATACCGCGGACGAAATCGGTGTTTTACGCCTGAATCAGGAACCCCGCGCCGAATTGCCGACGGGGGATGTCGGCTACATTATTTCCGGCATCAAGACCTCTTCGGAGGTGAAGGTCGGCGATACGATTACTCATATCAACCGCCCTTGCGACAAAGCTATCGAGGGTTTCGAAGAGGTTAAGCCCATGGTATTCGCGGGAATATACCCCATCGATTCGGAGGATTACGAAGATTTACGAACTTCCATAGAGAAACTGCAACTTAACGATGCTTCCCTGACTTTTGAACCGGAATCTTCAGCAGCTTTAGGCTTCGGTTTTCGCTGCGGATTTTTGGGGATGTTGCATATGGAGATCATTCAGGAACGGTTAGACCGCGAATTCGACATGAATGTGATCACGACGGTTCCTAACGTAATGTATATCGCTCACACGACCAAAGGAGAGGTATACGAGATGCACAACCCGTCGGACATGCCCTCTCCGACCACGTTGGATTACATCGAAGAACCTTATATAAAAGCACAGATCATCACCCCGACCGAATACATCGGTCCGATCATGACCCTCTGCCTCGGAAAGCGGGGAACTTTGATCAAACAACACTACCTGACCGGTAACCGCATCGAGTTAAACTATGAAATGCCGCTTGCCGAGATCGTGTTCGATTTCTACGATAAACTGAAGAGCATCACCAAAGGATACGCCTCTTTCGACTATTTCCAAATCGGTTACAGACAAGCCAACCTGGTTAAACTGGACATCCTGCTGAACGGGGAGTCCGTGGATGCCCTTTCCGCACTTATTCATTTCGATAACGCCTATTCGTTCGGAAAACGGATTTGCGAGAAACTCAAGGAACTCATTCCCCGACAACAATTCGATATTGCCATCCAAGCTGCCATCGGAGCCAAAATCATCTCCCGGGAAACCATAAAGGCCGTCCGGAAAGACGTTACTGCCAAATGTTACGGGGGTGATATCTCCCGGAAACGCAAATTGCTGGAAAAACAGAAAAAAGGGAAGAAACGAATGAAACAGATCGGGAACGTGGAAGTACCGCAAAAAGCATTCCTTGCCGTTTTGAAGTTAGATTAAGGTAACCTGTTCATAAACAAACGGACATGAAAAAACAGATCATCAATGCCTGCATCGTTACGATGAATTCCCAAATGGAGGTGGTAAAAAACGGCTTTATCGATATCGAAGGAGATGAAATCCTCCGTATAGGATCTATGAATGAACGCCAAACAAACAGCCCCGAAATAGAGATCACGGATGCGGCAGGAATGATTGTTATGCCCGGTTTCATTAACACTCATACCCATGTTCCCATGACCCTTTTGCGCGGATTTGCTGATGATCTTCCCTTGCACGAGTGGCTGACGGAACACATTTTTCCGGCAGAAGCTCGTCTCGTCACGCCCGAAAATGTTCGGATTGCCAGCCGGTTGGCTTTTATCGAGATGATCAAATCGGGTACGACTTGTTTCAACGACATGTACTTTTTTGAAGATATCATCGCGGAAGAGGCTAAAAAGGCAGGCATTCGGGGGGTAGTGGGAGAATCGCTTATCGATTTCCCGACAGCCAGCTTTAAAACAGTAGAAGAAGGACTCTCTCTTTGCGAACAATTGATACAAAAGTGGCAAAACGACAGCTTGATTCATCCTTCCGTTTGCGCTCACTCTCCTTATACCTGTTCCGAAAAGACACTGAAAAGCGGTAAGCGATTGGCAGACAAATACAATACGCTCTTACAGATTCATGTTTCGGAAACACGAAAAGAGGTGGAAGATATTAAAATCCGTACCGGAAAAACTCCGGGAGAATATCTCCATTCCATCGGATTATTGGACAAAAACGTCATTGCGGCCCACGGCGTGTGGCTGACCCCGAAAGAAACAGAATTATTCGCAAGCACACGTACTTCTATCGGGCATTGTCCCAAAAGCAACCTGAAATTAGCCAGCGGAATTGCCGATACGGACTCCTACCGGAAAGCAGGTGTCACGGTCGGAATCGGAACCGACGGCACCGCAAGTAACAACACCTTGGATATGGTGGAGGAGATGCGCTTCGCCGCCCTATTGCCTAAAGTAGTCCACTACAACCCGGAGGCAATCCAGGCCCGTACGGCCTTACAAATGGCAACCCTCAACGGGGCAAAGGCTCTGGGGTTAGACGGAATCACCGGTTCCATAGAGACAGGGAAAAAAGCGGATCTGATACTCGTGCATGCTAATGCCAGCAATATGATTCCCGTTTACGACGAATACTCCGCGATCGTCTATGCCATGAACAGCAAAAATATCCGTTATTCCATGGTAAACGGGGAATGGATCATGAAAAATCGGGAGGTATTGCATATCGATAAAGAAGAGACCTTAAAGGCAGTGAAACGAATTGCCTGCTCGTTTCGTCTTTCGTAAAAGGATTTGTATTTAAAAAATCCCTATCCTTTGAGCCTATTTTTTCCGATTCGTAAAAAGATTAGGACGGAAGCAAGTTATTTTCAATTTTCATCTTTCAATTTTCAATTAAATAGTTTAGCTTTGCAATCCTTATTTATAAAAGAAAAAGTTTATAAACAATATAAACACAAGAAGATATGGAAAATTTAAATTATGGCGGACTGGAAGAAGAGTATACAGCATACGATAAAGCCGAAATCGTAATATTACCCGTTCCCTATGACGGGACAAGTACTTGGATAAAAGGTGCCGATAAAGGTCCGGATGCACTTTTAGAAGCTTCTGCCAATATGGAGCTTTATGATATTGAAACAGATTCTGAAGTATATAGAAAAGGCATTGCAACCGTAGAGCCTGTCTCGGAAGCATCTTCTCCCGAAGCCATGTCTCAGGAAGTTGAACGCCGGGTAGATGCGATACTAAAAGACAAGAAATTTCCTGTCATCTTAGGAGGAGAACACTCCGTAAGTATCGGAGCTTTCCGGGCTTTTGCCAAACATTTCGATAAATTCTCGGTTTTACAACTCGACGCCCATTCGGACATGCGTAGCGAATACGAAGGTTCCACCCATAACCACGCCTGTGTTATGGCCAGGGCAAAAGAAGTCGCAACCATAGCCCAGGTTGGAATCAGAAGTTCTGCCATCGAAGAGAAAGAGAATATCATGCCGGACCGCATCTTCTATGCCCATGACTTACATGATGCCAAGGAAGGTAGTAACTGGATGTACATGGTTTCTCAAAAATTACACGACAACGTGTATATCACCATCGATCTCGACGTGTTCGACCCGGCCATCATGCCCTCTACCGGAACTCCAGAACCGGACGGACTTTATTACCGGGAAGTTCTGAATTTCCTGAAACTGATCAACGAGAGACATAATATCATCGGTATGGATGTTGTGGAACTATGCCCGAACGAGTCGAATAAAGCTCCCGATTTCTTGGCCAGCAAGCTGATTTATCAGATATTGAGCATGAAATACAACAACCAATAAAAGATTTATGATTAAGCGATTCCGTGATTTTACGACTAAAAAATCACCCGATCGTTCAATCAACTTCCAATTAAAAATATTGAGTCTATAAGGTCCTCATAATTGCACCTTTATATTTTTAAGATTAACAAAAATGGAAAAGAAAGATTTATTAAAAGACACCATCAAACACATCGACATCAAATCGTATGACTCAACGCAATTAATCGACGCGATGCGCGATATGTCATTCACCTCTCGCGATACCGCTCGTGCCGCCGATATCTTGATGAAAATGGTGAAAGAGAAAGAGTGTACTAATATTCTTACCATTGCCGGCAGCACCAGTGCCGCCGGATGTATGCAGGTATACGTGGACATGGTTCGCAACAAAATGGTCGACGTCGTGGTTTCTACCGGGGCCTCCATTATCGACATGGACCTTTTCGAGGCTCTTGGTTTCAAACACTATAAAGGTAGCCAGGACGTGCCGGATATGCAATTACGCGAACTTTACATTGACCGTATCTACGATACGTTCATCGATGAAGAAGAACTCCAGGCTTGCGACCATACGACTTACGAAATCGCCAACAATTTAGAGCCTCGTCCTTACTCTTCCCGAGAGTTCATCTGGGAAATCGGAAAATGGTTACACGAGGGACATGCCGTGAAAAAAGACAGCTTGATTCAAACATGCTACGAATGCGGAGTACCTATCTTCTGTCCTGCTTTTTCCGATTGTAGCGCCGGATTCGGCATCGGAAAACATCAATGGGAACACCCGGATAAACATGTTTCTATCGACTCCGTGAAAGATTTTATCGAATTGACCAAAATTAAAATCGAAGCAGGAACCACCGGTTTGTTCATGGTAGGCGGAGGTACTCCGAAAAATTTTGCACAGGACACGGTTGTATGTGCCGAAATCTTAGGTTATGAAGTACCCATGCATAAATACGCCATCCAAATCACCGTAGCCGATGTTCGGGACGGAGCCTGCTCTTCATCCACATTAAAAGAAGCTTGCTCCTGGGGTAAGGTGGATGTCACCTACGAACAAATGGTATATGCAGAAGGAACCACCGTCATTCCATTGATCGCCAGCTATATATATCACAGCAATGCATGGAAGGCAAGAGAATACAAAAACTGGAATAAACTATTCGTAAAATAAGTCATTAGCGATTTTTTACCATATAAAACTGTCCCTAATTTATTTTCGGGACAGTTTTTATTTCATCAAGTATTTTCCTTTTTAAGAAGAATCGATGGTTAACAACAAAAAAGAGTGACATCACTTTCATTTATCTTCCTCACTTCCGCATTATTTTTGTGCTGCTATTATTAAAAAGAATTGAATAAAAAAAGAAATACCCGTCTCTTCTTCCGGAATAACATATAATCGGTTACCTTCGTAACGACCAACATGTACAACCGAAAAATTATCCATATCGATATGGACGCCTTTTATGCATCCATCGAACAACGCGACCATCCGGAATACCGGGGAAAACCCGTTGTGGTAGGACGTCCGGAAGCCCGGGGAGTCATCGCTGCCGCCAGCTACGAAGCACGTCGGTACGGTATCCATTCGGCCATGTCCTCCATGAAGGCCCTAAAGCTTTGTCCGGACTTGATCTTTATTTCCTCCCGCATGGAGGTATATAAGGCCGTTTCCCGGGAAATCCATCAGATTTTCAGAAAATACACGGACCTGATCGAATCGCTTTCCATTGATGAAGCTTTTTTAGATGTAACCGAAAATAAAAAAGGTATCTTTCTGGCAGTCGACGTTGCCAAAGCAATCAAAAAAGAGATCAAAGAAAAATTAGGATTGATCGCATCGGCCGGAATCTCTTACAATAAATTTTTGGCAAAAATCGCCTCCGATTACCGGAAACCGGACGGTCTCTACACGATCCATCCGGACAGGGCACTCTCGTTTATCGCAAAGCTCCCTATTGAAGCTTTCTGGGGTATCGGAAAAGTCACAGCCCGAAAAATGCATGAGCTCGGAGTACATACGGGACAGGATTTACAATACTGTTCCCCGGAATTTCTGACACGCAATTTCGGAAAAGCGGGAACGCTCTACTACGATTTCGCTCACGGCATCGATCCCCGTCCCGTGGAACCGTTTAGAATCCGTAAATCGGTAGGATGCGAACAAACTTACGATAAAGACCTGACAACCCATACCGCTCTTATCATAGAGCTCTATCACATCACGAAAGAGCTCATCCGCCGATTGGAAAAAAATAACTTCAAAGGGCATACACTAACCTTAAAAGTGAAATTTCCCGATTTTACACAGAAAACCCGCAGCATCAGTTTAAGCAACGAATTGACTACTTTACAAGAGATTCTCCCTTTGGCGAAGAATTTATTGAACGAGTTGAAATTGGAGGACTACCGCATCCGCCTGTTAGGTTTATCCGTTTCCAATCCTTTTGACGGTTCATCCCCTCACCAACCTACACAACTTAGCTTTAATTTTAAATAATTACGAAAACATTTAGAGCGAATCTCCGTAAAAGAACACGAGAAACAACTACTCATTAACCGAAATGTAATAGAGTTGTCTTATTTATAAAAACAGAATCCACTACACTTGTAGTGGATTTCAAACTGAACTTAGACGTTTTTTTTCATAAATTTGTTATTGATACTGTAAGGTCCCTGCTGCGACAGCACGGACCTTTTTCTATTCGCCTAAATTATTCCAAATAAGTATATCCATACAGGCCGGAACGGTAATTAGATAAAAATTCCCGTCCTTCTTCCGCCGATATAATTCCTTTTTTTACGGAACTGGTAACCCAAACCTCTACAGTCCGCGCCATTCGTTTCGGCATAAATTGTACATATTCAAGCACGTCGGCTACCGTCTCTCCCTCGATGATCTTATCGATCACGTATTCGTCTCCCTTCACTTTAATATGCACGGCATTGGTGTCCCCGAAAAGATTATGCAGGTCTCCCAATATCTCCTGATAAGCTCCCACGAGGAAGACGCCAAAATAATAGGGTTCTTTCCCGTTCAACTCGTGCACGGGTAAATGATAGGAGAAATTACGGGTAGAGATAAAATTATCTATCTTGCCATCCGAATCACAAGTAATATCCTGTATCGTAGCCGATTTGGTCGGTTGCTCGTTCAACCGGGTAATCGGAATGATCGGGAATATCTGATCGATGGCCCAAGAGTCCGGTAAAGACTGGAACAGTGAAAAGTTACAAAAATACTTATCCGGCAAAAGTTTGGAAATCTTCTTCAATTCATCCGGAGCATGTTTCGTATTGACGGCCATGTCATACACGTCACGGGCTACCGACCAGAAAAGACGCTCCACCTGTGCTCTCGTCCGCAAATCTATCAGTCCTAAATTAAAGAGTCCCAAGGCATCCTCCCGGATCTGCATGGCATCGTGCCAGGTTTCAATCAAACGCGGCTGATTCAGGTTTTCCCACAAGTCGTAAAGTTCTTTTACCAATTCATGGGCATCCTCTGTTATCTCCTCGTTTTCGTCAAATTCGGGCAAGCTGGTACTGGCCAATGCTTCAAAGACCAACACCGAATGATGAGCCGTTAAAGAACGCCCCGATTCCGTAATAACATTGGGTTGTTTCAATTCATTCTTCTCGCAGGCATCTACAATCGCTGAAACCGCATCGTTTACATACTCTTGAATCGAATAGTTCATACTATTCCCACTCGTAGCCGAACGCGTCCCGTCATAGTCCACTCCCAAACCTCCGCCGATATCCACGAAATCGATATCGTATCCCATGGACTGCAATTGCACGTAAAACTGAGAAGCCTCCTTTAAAGCTGTCTTTATCCGGCGGATATTGGTTACCTGACTACCGATATGGAAATGGATCAGCTTAAGACAATCCATCAGTTTGTTCTTTTCCAAGATATCCAGGGCTTCGAGCAATTCACTCGAATTTACGCCGAACTTGCTGACATCGCCCCCGGACTCTTCCCATTTTCCACTTCCAGAACTTGCCAATTTAATCCGGATCCCGATATTGGGACGTATCTTCAATCGTTTGGCAATAGAGGCAATATTCCGAAGTTCGTTTAACTTTTCGACCACCAGGAATATATTCCGTCCCATCTTTTGGGCCAAAAGAGCCAATTCGATATAATTCTCATCCTTATAGCCATTACAAATGATCATGGCGTCATCATCGATATCAATAGACAATACCGCGTGTAATTCCGGTTTCGAACCGGCCTCCAATCCGATATTATACTTGGTCCCGTGACTTACAATCTCCTCCACCACCGGACGCATCTGATTCACCTTTATCGGGTAGATAATAAAATTCTTTCCCGTATAACCGTACTCTTTCGCCGCAGCCTCGAAACAATTCGAAATTTTCTCGATCCGGTTATCCAAAATATCCGGAAATCTTAATAATACAGGAGCCGACACGTCACGAACCTGAAGTTCTTCCATCAGTTCTTTCAAATCAATACGGGGCCCTCCCGTTTTAGGTGTCACCGTAACATGTCCTTTCTCGTTGATTGAAAAATAGTTCAGCCCCCAACCGTTGATATTGTACAGTTCGGCCGAATCGTCAATACTCCATTTTCTCATTTCTATGCAAGACCGTTTTAAGATTGATTGTTTGCGCAAATCTACAATATATTTTCAATATTAATATACTTTTCAGGCAGATTGTCAGCAGAATATTAGTTACAAATTTTAAATTGCAGATCGTATATTTAAAATTACAATTTAAGCCATCAGCAGCAAGAATAAAATAGTAGTAAAATACGACGATCCGTTTTTACAACAATCGGGGACGACACGACAGCCACCCAAAAGAAAAACACGCTGTAAGTCAGCGTGTTCATTTCTAACAGTCGGGATGACTGGACTCGAACCAGCGGCCTCCACGTCCCGAACGTGGCGCGCTACCAACTGCGCTACATCCCGTTTTCGTTTTGCGAGGGCAAAGATAATAAAAGTCTAAATTAAAATCACTATCTTTGTAGAAATTTTTACCGAATCATCAATTTTTCTTATAATGGACTCAATCAGACAAAATAAAGTAGGACGTTTAATTCAAAAAGACTTAAGCGAAATGTTTCAGAAGGAGTGTAAGGAGTATACCGTGGGAGCTATTTTATCCGTTACAGCCGTAAGAGTCAGTCCGGATTTATCCTACGCGAGGGTATACCTAAGCATCTTCCCTTCCGAATTGACGGAAAAGGTTCTGAACAGCTTAACGGAAAAAAATAAGAACATCCGTTTTATCCTCGGAAAAAAAATCGGTAAACAGATCCGCATCATTCCCGAACTGAGATTTTTCGTGGATGACAGTCTCGATTATATCGAAAAAATCGACGAACTTTTAAAATAATTTCGATACCTTCGAGTCGAGTCAAATCAAACAGTCGGCGAGGCTGAAACCCAAAGCTCTTTTTCATGAATTTATCGGTATTCATCGCACGGCGATACCTGTTTTCAAAAAAGAAGCAGAATGCCATCAATATTATCTCGATTATCAGCATGATCGGGGTAGCTATCGGTACGGCCGCCCTGATTGTCGTCCTCTCCGTTTTCAACGGGATCGACTTGCTTCTGACCGACGCTACCGATAGTTTTACCCCTGACATCACCTTGTCCCCGGTAAAAGGAAAATTTTTCAAAACGGACTCTTTACTGATAGAGACGTTGAAACACACGGAAGGAATTCGGTCCTACGATCCCGTCGTAGAAGAAAAGGCTTTGGTAAAGTACGGGAAAAAACTTATGCCCGTAACGGTGAAAGGAGTCGATAAAAATTACAACGAGCACACCGGGATAGACCACACGATCTCTACCGGGAAATACTCCTTAAAAGAAGGAGACAAATACACGGCCGTCCTCGGATATTCGATTGCCGCAACACTCAAGCTCAGAATCGGGCTAACGACACCCATGACCTTTTATTATCCGGACAAAAACTCCTCTTCGGCGGCATCGGCCCTGAACAGCGAGAATATTTTTCCGATAGCCCTGTTCTCCGCTCAACAGGACATTGACGGCAAATACGTCATCACGGACATCGATTTCGCCCGTAGACTTTTCATGGTACCGGGAGAGATCTCTCAAATCGAAATCAAACTAAACGATCCGGACCGGATCTCTAACATCAAAGCCGAACTCAAGAACGCCATTAACCAACAACAATACAAGGTCGAAGACAAATACGATACCAACCGTTCTTTCTACGCCATGATGAAATCGGAAAAGTTAGCCATCTTCCTGATCCTGCTCTTTATTCTTTTAATCGCCTCTTTCAATATCATCGGGTCCGTATCCATGCTGATCATCGACAAAAAAGAGGATATCGGCATATATCAAGCCCTTGGAATGAGCAGGGAAAAAATCATCTCCATATTCAAATTGGAAGGAAACCTGATTACCGGTATCGGAGCCCTTTTCGGACTTATCGTTGGTTCCTTACTCTGTTTGGGGCAGGAATATTTCGGATGGATTACTTTGGGTGAAGGAAATTACATGATCGATGCCTATCCCGTTAAACTGATAGGTCACGATATATTGATTATCCTGATCTCGGTTATTGCTATCGGTTACCTGGCATCACATTTTCCCGTAAAATACCTTATTCGTAAAATCGTTAAAAACTAATTCCATGAGACCTTATTTCTTTATCGGTTTGCTCTGTTTCCTATTCACCACAGCTTCCGTCCGCGGTTTAGGACAAACAAAAGAGACTCTTGTCCTGATCGAAACCAATATGGGGACGATGAAAGCCAAATTATACAACGACACGCCCATTCACCGGGATCATTTTATCAGACTGGCTAAAGCCGGGCATTATGACGGGACCCTTTTTTACAGAACGATCAAAAACTTTATCATTCAAGGAGGTTCTTCCGACAGCAGGAATGCCGTTCCCGGACAAGTTATCGGATTCGGAAAAGGAGTTATTATCGACGCGGAGATAAAACCGAACCATTACCATAAAAAAGGGGCTTTAGCAGCACCCCGTCAACCGGACCGGGTCAATTTCTTCAAAGAATCGGATATCTCCCAATTTTATATCGTACAAGGGAAAAAATATACTCCCGAGGAGTTAAAGAAAATAGAAAACGCCGCGAACGTTCCGATTAAAAAAGCCATCCAACAGAAATATTTCACGAAAGAAAAAAAAGCTATTTTAGACACGTTGCGCGCACAGAAAAAAGTGGCGGAATTTCGGGAAATCGCTGAAAAAATAAAAACGGACATTGCTTTCGAGTGGAATCTGAATACCGACAAAATCCACATGCCGGAAGATAAGATCGAGGCATACACGACCTTGGGCGGTGTCCATCATTTGGATAAAGAGTATACGGTATTCGGAGAGGTTATCGAAGGCTTGGATGTCATCGACCGTATTGCCGCCTTAAAGACGGACAAGCAAGACCGTCCGCTTACAGATGTAAAAATCATCCGCGTAAAAATCATCGAGTAATGATACCACGTAAACAAACCCTGCTATTTAGAAATATCATTTGGGCTCTCGTCATATTTATTCTATGTGCCATGCCCTCCGAGTCGGTTCCCGATCCGCATTTAAACATCCCGCATTTAGACAAGGTCGTACATTTCGGTATGTTTTTTATCATGGCCATTTTTTTATGCAGTGAACTGCATTATCAAACCAGAATACGTACCCATACTATCTTTTGGATAACCGTGATATTCAGTTTTATCTACGGCGGACTGATCGAGATTTTACAGATGACTTATTTCCAACGCGGAGGAGAGTGGGGCGATCTGCTGGCAGACGTATTGGGTGCTGTTGCCGGTTGTTTGCTTTATCCCGCGGTTAAAAGACAAAAAGACAAATTATTATCCCGAATCAAAAACAAGTTCTGATTGTACCCCTCGACAATAGAGCATTTGGAATTCTCCCCCCATTCGAATAAATTTGTTCCTTGTTTTGAATTTATACCCGTGAAAAAGACCGGAACAAAAGAAGAGTTTTATTCGGATGTATATCAAACCGTAAAAGAGATACCTCCTGGCTTTGTAAGTACTTACGGACAGATTGCCCGCCTGGCCGGACAACCGCAATATTCCAGACTGGTAGGACGGGCAATGTCTCATGCCCCTGCCTACTTAAATTTACCCTGTCACCGGGTTGTAAACAGCCAAGGGCGCACAGTTCCGGGATGGACGGAACAAAGGAAATTGCTTCTATCGGAAAATATCACCTTCAAATCGAACGGATGTGTCGATTTAAAAAGACATCTTTGGAGATTATTTTAAGAACACGAACCATGACAGAAAAAGAAAAAATGCTGACCGGAAAGATGTATATCGCCTCCGGGAAAGAGTTGACGGCCGAACGATTACACGCGAGAGAACTTTTGCTCGAATTCAATACTACGCCTCCCCGCGAACTGGAAAAACGGAGCGTTATCCTGAAGCGATTATTAGGAAAGACCGGAACGCAATATTACATAGAACCTCCCTTCCGGTGCGACTACGGCTACAACATTACCATCGGAGAAAACTTTTATGCCAATTATAACTGTACTATTTTGGATTGCGCCGAGGTTAAAATAGGAGATCATGTCCTTTTGGGCCCCAACGTATCCCTTTTTACAGCCGGACACCCGTTAGAAGCAACCGAAAGAAGCAAAGGTCTGGAATACGCTTATCCCATCACGATCGGTAATAACGTATGGATCGGAGGAGGAACCATTATCAATCCGGGTATTACGATCGGGGACAACAGCATCATCGGATCAGGCAGTATCGTCACTAAAAATATTCCGGCAAATGTAATTGCCGCAGGTAATCCTTGCAGGATCATCCGGCAACTCGGTGAAAACGACGAGGATAAAACGCAAACACGTTAAAAGCGGAGATCCCTCATAAAAATAACCCGCGATAGTGGAAAATAGAAAACTCTTTTTTTTTAACTTTGTCCTCCAAGGATTTCAAAATTAGAGAAGATGTTAGACAAGATTAAACAACTCTGCGCCGAAATCGGCAGTTTTAGAGCAAGCCACCTTGAAGAAGTGGAACAATTCAGGATTAAACATTTAAGCAAGAAGGGAACGATTGCCGCTCTTTTTGATGACTTCAAAAATGTACCTGTAGAGCAGAAGAAAGAGATAGGACAGGCTTTGAATGAGCTAAAAACGACCGCCATAGCCAAGGTGAACGAGTTGAAGGAGACGCTCTCCAACGTTCAGGAGGGCAAAAGCGACATCGATCTGACCATGCCGGGAGATCCTCTTAAATTAGGAACCCGCCATCCGCTCTCTATCGTAAAAAACGAGATTCTGTCTATCTTTAATAGATTAGGTTTTACCATATCCGAAGGACCGGAGATCGAAGACGATTGGCACAATTTTTCAGCCCTGAACTTCCCGGAAGAACATCCGGCCCGCGATATGCAGGATACCTTTTTCATCCAGAAGAATCCGGATTTGGTATTGCATACCCATACCTCGTCCGTTCAGGTACGGGACATGGAAACCCATGAATTACCGATTCGTTTGGTGACGCCGGGTCGCGTGTTCCGTAACGAAGCGATCTCCGCGCGGGCTCACTGCATCTTTCACCAGATCGAGGCCCTTTATATCGATGAAAACGTATCGTTTGCCGATCTGAAACAGACTCTAACCTATTTCGCAAAGGAGTTGTTCGGACCGGAGACCCAAATCCGTCTGAGGCCCTCCTACTTCCCTTTCACGGAACCCTCGGCCGAGATGGATGTATCTTGTACCCTATGTCACGGAAAAGGATGTAACGTGTGTAAAGGAACAGGATGGTTAGAAATATTAGGCTGCGGGATGGTCGATCCCAATGTATTGGAATTAAACGGGATAGATAAAGACAAATATACCGGATTCGCTTTAGGAATGGGTATCGAACGCATCTCCATGTTAAAGTACGGTATCAAAGACCTGCGTCTTTTCTTTGAAAACGATATCCGGTTTTTAGAACAATTTTCCGCCGCGGGAATCTAACTCGATTCCATGATGTTGTGATTAAGGGATTCTGTGATTGAAACTTCTACAATCGCCGAATCGCTTAATTCTTTAATCGTAAAATATATGAACATACTTTTTTGTATCATTTTTTTCTTTTGCTGTCAGCCATGTAATCCGTTGCAACCGGAGGATCAGGCCGTACTGGATCGTTTCTTTGAATACGCGGGAAAACATCAACTCTCGCGTCTCTCACTTCAGGAACGAATCGTAAAAACAGGTGAATTTTTTTTGAATACCCCTTACCGGGGAGGCACTCTCGAAGGAAAAGAAAAAGAGCAATTGGTGGTGAATCTGCGGCAGTTGGACTGCGTCACCTTCGTAGACAACGTCATGGCCCTCGCCCTGTTAAAACAATACGATGCAGAAGCTTGTAAGGAATTTTTATCCAATCTGCAAAAGATCAGATACAGAAACTGTAAAATATCGAATTATACCTCCCGGTTACACTATTCTACGGACTGGCTTTACGAAATGCAACGGATCGGACTCGTCTCGGACGTAACGAAATCAAACGGGGGGATTCCGTTTCCGAACAAAGTCGGCTTTATCTCCCTGAATTACCGGAAATATCCGGCATTGACGAAAGACACCGTCTTACTCCCCGAAATTTCACGAATCGAAAAAAATATCAATGCAAGAAACTATTTTTATATCCCTAAAAATCAAGTAAATGAAAAAGCCGGACAAATTCAAAACGGAGATATTATACTGATCACGACGAATAAAAAAGGACTTGATACTTCACACGTGGGAATCGCCGTTGAAAAGGACGGAAATATCTATCTTTTACACGCCTCTCTTACCTCCCGGAAAGTAATCCTTTCCGATATTCCCCTCTCCCACTATTTAAGTCAGATTCCTTCTCATACGGGCATTATGATCGCTCGTCCTTTAAATGTTAACTTAAATTAACACCGATACGCCCGAACAAATTCTATATTTGGTCAAATTTTTGTAATAAAATTCTCAAAGAGTCAACCAAATGATCGGTTTTCACGTAATTATCCCATATTACTAAAACCGAGAGGTTCTCCCAACATGTATAACCTAAAAAGAGAAAATATGAAAAAACTAATTATCGGAACATTTCTTTTAATAACGTTTGCTTTCTTAAGCGGATGCGGAAGCAGAAACATTACCCGTGTAAATTCAAACGAAACCATCGATTTAAGCGGAAGATGGAATGACACGGATTCCCGGTTAGTATCGGAAGAAATGGTTGCCGATCTACTTACCGCCCCCTGGCCTGCCAAATACACGAAAGATACGGGAAAACGCCCTGTTATTGTTGTCGGATTGATCGAAAACAAGAGTCACGAACACATCAATTCCGAAACATTTATCAAAGACATTGAAAAAGCCGTTATCCGGGACGGGAACATCCGTCTTGTGGTTGCCGGAGAGAAACGAAACGAACTCCGGAAAGAACGGGCCGAACAACAAGATTATTCAGCTCCCGAGACCATCAAAAAATGGGGTCGCGAATTAGGAGCCGACTTTATTCTTCAGGGAACCATCAACAGCATCGTTGATTCCTATAAAAAACAAAAGGTAGTGATGTATCAAATAGACCTGCAACTGACCAATATCGAAACCAATGAAGTGGTTTGGATGGGTGATAAGAAAATAAAGAAGCAGATCAAAGACCGGGTACTTTAAAGACTGAAATTATACTCGTTAGGGTTTATTCATGCAAAAGACAGCAGAATACGCGAAAGAGATTAAAAAGCGAAAGTTGGGGTACTTGTTACGCCAACTTGGCTTTTATACGTGTATCTTCCTCTCTTTGCTACCCGCAGGTTGTGCGACCTGGTACCAGCGGACGGCCGAATTTCAATCTGCCGTTACAAGCGGTAATTTTGAAAAAGCGAACAAACTGTTGGCAAAAGACAAAAAGCAAGCCAACGGTAAAAACCGCATACTCTATTACCTGAACAAAGGCTATACGGAATTTATGCTGGGAAACCACGAAGCCAGCAATCAAGCTTTCGAAACCGCAGAGATCCTTACCGACGAACAAACTAAAAATCTATTGAACGAAGCGGCCGTTTTAGTCACCAATCCGGAAGCCAGGCCTTATCATCCCGAAGATTTCGAAGTAATCATGATCAACTATTACAAAGCGTTGAATTACCTCGAGATGAACGATATGGAGGGAGCTTTGGTGGAAGTCCGGAAAATCAATATCAAACTCAATCAATTAAACGACAAATACCCGGACAATAAAAATCGCTACCAACAAGACGCTTTTGCCCACCTGTTGATGGGACTGATTTACGATGCCGCGGGAGATATCAACAATGCCTTTATCGCTTACCGGAATGCTTATGAAGTATATCAAACCGATTACGTGAAAAATTTCGGGGTATATCCTCCCGAACAGTTGAAAAAGGATCTGCTCAGGACAGCTTACAAATGCGGCTTTACGGACGAACTGCGGAAATACGAAAAGGTATTCGGTATAACCTACGCGCCTTCGGCAGACCCTACTCACGGAGAGTTGGTCTTTTTCTGGTTAAACGGATTCGGTCCGGTAAAATCCGAATGGAGTCTTAATTTTGCCAAGCAAAAACGAGGCGACGGAGCCATTGTCTTTTACAACCAGGAACTCGGACTTGCATTTCCCTTTTTTATCGGCAACCTGAACGACAACGAAAAACAATCTTTAGCCGACCTTCAAGTTTTGCGGGTCGTATTTCCCAAATACATGAAGCGCAATCCGCTCTACTCCAAAGGTTCGATTACCCTGTCGGGACAAGTTTACCCCTTTGAGTTAGCAGAAGACATCAATGAAATCGCTTTTAAAACTTTACACGATCGTATGGTGCGGGAACTCTCCAACTCCCTGTTGCGGGTAGCGACCAAAAAAGGAATCGAATACGCGGCCCGGAAACAAAACGAGTGGTTAGGCTTCGCCGTCGGATTAGCCAATGCGATCACGGAGAAAGCAGACACCCGGAACTGGCAAACCCTTCCCTACTCCGTATATTACGCCCGCCTCCCTCTCTCTTCGGGAGAAAACCGGATCGATCTCCGCTTCTCCTCCGACAAAGCAGCTCCCCTTATCCAGCCGATAACCGTCGAAAGCCACTCCCGTAAAACCCATTTCCGCGTATTCCAAACCATGGATATTCAGAACAATCATTAAAACTCCTGTCGCCATCGATCGAACGATTATATTTTAGCACAAAATGGCCGGAGAGATGATTCTCCACGCACAGAAAATCCTCTCCGGCCCTCTATATGCCTACAAAAGCACGAATACATACTAAACCGATTACTATTCGTCAGGCATTTGTTCCAATACCCTCTTAATCTGGGCTTGCATACGGGCGTCACCTAATTGCATTGCCAAGATATAAGCCTGATTGAAACAGCTTTTTGCCTTTTTATAATTCTCCAATCCTCGAAAACAGTTTCCCATCAGACAACTCATATCCAACTGTTCCTGAGGTTGCAATTTGAGCTTCGAGGCCCTCTCCAACCAAACCAACAGACGTTCGTAAGATTGGGAACTTAATACGCCCTTACGGGCTATTACCAACTCCTGTATTGCTTCCCGATAATCCGTAAAAGTAAGGAACTCCCCAACTTGATTGAAATAATCCTCTTTCAAATCGATGAACTTACCTTCGTTTTTCTCGGCATACAGAGCATATATACCGTCCGACTGGCTTTTCATAACATTGTAAACAGACAAATGCGGGTATTTTATCTTGGCATACACCTCTCTCATATCCCCGTCGATCCGTTTTAATTCTTCCAGATAAGCCCTATCACCGGCTTTGGCAAGCGCATTGATCAACCCGTTTTGCCGGGAGAGTATAAATTCCCAAACGACGTGAGGCTCTATTATTTTTTCGAACTCCTCGCGATGCTTATTCACAAAGTTTAACACCGAGTCATCACGTCCCACTTTTTCATGATAAAGCATGATAATCTGAAAATCCAAGTTATTGATCATATGATCCAATTTTTTGAGAGGAACATAGGTCTTAAAGATTTCATTGGCCCGTTCTCTCCACTTTATCCTTTCCTGACCATCCAACTCTCTTATGAAATCGGGGGCCTCTGTCAATAGGGTTTGCATGACAGCGAGATCTTTTTTCCCGTTCCGGAACTCTTTATACAATTCCGGGTAGGTCCGACGTTCCCCGGTAAGCTCTTGCCCGATATGGAGGAAACGCGTTTTACTGAGGAGGCCGGAAATCCGCTTTTGCTCTTTCCCGTTTTCATCGAGAAACACGAGGGTCGGCATGCTTTGGATCTGATATTTCCGGGCAAGTATCCGTTCTTTATCTACATCAACGCGTACACAGACGAAATGTTTATCGTAATACGCTTTTACCTCAGGATCCGTGAACACCGTTTCGGAGAAACGTTTACACGGCCCGCACCAGGTGGCATAAAAATCAATAAACACCGGCTTTTTCTCTTGTTTCGCCTGCTTTAATGCCTGTTCATAACTTTCATCCGAAAAAGCGATTTCCTGAGCAACCCCATTCAGACTGCCCAGAGAAAACAACATTAGGAATAAACCGATACATTTTCTCTTGCTCATACTATTTCTCTTTTATAACTACAGTAAATACATCTTTTAAAACAGCCGTATAACTGTCATTCGAAACCCGTATAGTAAGCACGTATGTCCCGTTGGGGGCTTTTATATCCTTACTTGGAAAATAAACCCGGCCCCCGCCGATCACCCGTACCTGCTCCTTGAATAATTCGGCATCTCCGCCGTCCGTGGCCCTTACCCCTTCAAGGCTATACATTATAGGGTTCGTACCCAATACCCCGCCGATCTCGGCTGAAGCCCAATCCGCACCCGTTTTCAGAATTGTCCTATCCGGTTCCCTATACGGATTTAACTCCCGCCGTACCTCCATCGAGGCAGGCGAATACTCGGCTTTATCCGTTTTCAAATAACCGATTTTCATATCGTGACACCCGTACAATCCCACGACACATATTCCTATGATAATAATGAATTGTTTCATACGTTTCCTATTTTCAAGTTTACATTTCTCCCAGCGTGAAATCATATCCCAAAGAGTGAACCACCCCGTTATCCGGTTCGATATCTCCCGACGCGATATTGATCTTCCGATGTGCATCGAGCGAAGTTATATAAAGCAAAAGAGGGCCCATCCCGGCAACACCCTGGTAATCGCTTTTAAAAGTATAGGCCCAAATCCGGTTTCCCCCCATCATCGTGTAAGTATCCCCTCCTTCCCCGATTGCCTCCGCCCCTTCAGCGGCTTTCCCTTCTTTAAACTCCACACGCATCATCTTTCCTTTCATCACGTGCCGGAGTATGGTGTTACGGCAGAAATCGACATCCATGTCTTGTATATGCTCGATACCATTCCTATACATGTAACGGAGAATGGAAAAATTGGTCGGACCGAAAAAAGTGATCTCCTCGTCGCCATCGAAAAGGCTCTCCAAACCGGCATGTTTAATCATAACCACGGTGGAATCCCAGTCGTAATGATTCGCTTGCATGTACTCCAGCATACTCCCGTCAAAACGACCGATGCTGATTCCCGTCTTCATAAACCCGTCTTTCGTGCAGGACACCTCGAAAAACAAGAAGACGATCCCTATTATCCAGTATACTCTTTTCATAATTCTCATTTTAAACCTTTAGATTGCCAATATTGATTTTGTTGCATCAGATCGTTTCGATAGAAAGAATTCGGAGCGACAGGATAATACTGAGCTCCCGTTTCAAACTCTTCTTCGCTCATTATCGAGAACGCATCTGTCAATTCCGTTTTCCAGTAACCGTTCCGTATTACATCATAATAACGATGCCCTTCAAAGAGTAACTCTTTTTCCCGTTCCTTAAAAATCATGTAACGCAGATCACCCTCGGCAGCCGTGTAATCATGTCCCCGGTTACCGTAAGCCCGGCCCCGGATTTCGTTTAAATCATCGGCCGCATTGCCTCTATTCAATCTTATCCGGCACTCCGCCCTAAGCAACATGATATCCGCCAATCGCCACACGATGCGATTCACGTCCTGGGTTTTATAAAGCTCTCTATCGAGATAGGCATTATATTCATACACAGGATAATCCCATTTACCCAAAAAGGCTTTCTCTATCGCTACTTCATGCGTTATGGCCGGATTATATGGATCCTTTATATGATAGACATTACTATCTATCTCCCGGAAGTAAGCATCTATACGCCGATCATGTTCCCTGTCGTACATCTCTTTCACCGTCCGTTTATGGATCTCCAGATAAGTTCTGGCCGTTGGCAGCTGTCCCTTGATGATCGGGTAAGTTAAATAAGTGTAAACCGCGAGGTAAGGTTTATGCATAAAAAAGGGATCGTCCGGCATATAATACTCCGCTTCGAATATACCCTCCGGACTATTGCCTTTCATCACGCTGACGCACACCTCTTTCGGATCTTTTGCCAATTCGTAGTACCCTACCTTTCCCTCGATAATATCCGAACAATACTTCTCCGCCATCTCCCAGGATGTAGCTTCTCCCAGCAGTCCCGCCCGCCAGGCATAGATATGGGCCAGCAACGCCGTTGCAGCTCCTTTGCTTCCATACTGTTTTGACGTGATTTTCGCCCCAGTCTCATCGACTAAATCTTCGAATTTAGGCAACTCCAAGGCAATCTCGGCATTCCGGATAGCCTCGTCCAGTACCTTTATGACCTTCTCGCGGGGATATACCGCTACCGTTGTACTATTAGAAACGATCGGGGCATCTCCCCATTGCCGCGCGATTTGAAAATAACAAAACGCTTTCACGAAACAAGCCTGACGTTTATAGTACTCCAATCGCTCCGCCTCAACCTCCTTGAAACGGTAGGCATTATCCAAAATCACGTTTGCCGAATAAATCAGGGTATAATACCCATTCCAACTAATGTATTGGTATTCGCTCGGAACGAGATTGCGTGTATTTCCGATGGGTTGATCATTTATCTTATCCGCAATCAATCCTACCATTTGATGTGCTCTATCGTCGTAACACAAACTCCTGTACAATTTCGCGTTTATATCGTACAGCAGAGCGGCCACATCTTTCTCCGTCTTAAAAGAATTCGTGTAAGTCAACATCGTCTCGGGTTCAACATCCAATAAGGAATCGCATGCGATCAATTGGATTACCGCCATTAAATATATTACAATTCGTTTCATCCCATTTAAAAATTAACCGTTAATCCTAATGTAAACTTCCGATCCAAGGGATAACTGAACATGTTATCCTTTCCGTCATTCACGACCTCCGGATCTATACCTGAATAATTGGTCCACAAGAAAAGATTCTCCCCGGTAAAAAACACCCGAATGCCGGATAAACCGATACGTTTCAATACTTTGGACGGAACGTTATATCCTAAACTCAACGTTTTCAATCGTAAAAAATTCACCCGTTCAATCCACGAACGTACACTCTCTTCATCCGAAAGGCCCAAAGCCGCCATATCGGGAAAATCCCCTTCTTTTTGCCAAAAATCCAATTTCCGGTAGTCCGTTAAGACGGGCGTCCCTCCATACAGAGAGGTCCGTACATACTGATTGATTAGTTTTCTCCCCAGGTTGTAAGACAAAAGCAAATTCAAGTCTATATTTTTCCAACGCAATTCATGCACCCATCCCCCGTGAGCGACGGGTAGTACAGAGCCCGCGTAATATTTATCCCCCGTACTTACTCGACCGTCACCATTGATATCTTTAAGCGCCCGCATGCCCGGAATATAATATTGTCCTACTCCTGCCAACGAAGGTGTTTGTAAATACTGGAGAGTACCGTTCGGAAGACTGTATTGGGGAACCTCTTTTTGGTTTTGGACAAAACCGATGTCATCATACACGTACAACCCCTGAAGAGGTCTGCCGATCACCCATACTCCCTCGTCCATTCCCGTGTAACTTTTTACAAAACGGTTCCAGTTCCGGGAAATATTAAAACGGGTCCGCCAGCTCAGCTCTTTTCTTCTAATTATATCTCCCACTAACTCCACTTCAATACCCTCGTTCGACACCTCCATGGCATTTTGCCATTGATTCGTATTTCCCAAAACATCCGAAGGCAGCTTGACTTCGTAAAGCAAAGATTTAGTATACTTGTAATAATAATCCAGCTTTAATTTTAATCTGTAATTTAAAAACTCGAGATCGAGACCGAAATCGTACTGATCCGATTTCTCCCATTTCAAACTTCTGTTAATCATCGGTGCGAATTTTCCCGGATTTCCCATAAAATTACCCCCCGGCTTAACGATTCCATGGGCTAAATAGGGATCGTTCAAAGTCCTACCGGAGGTTCCCCAGCTCGCCCGGAACTTACCCATATCCAACCAATGCGCCCAGCCTTTGATAAAAGGCTCCTCGCCAAAGCTCCAGCCGACGGCAATAGCCGGAAAATCGGCATAACGCACGTCCTCCCCGAAAGCCGACGACCCGTCCCGACGATACGTGAACTCCATCAGGTACCTCAACTTATAATTGTAAGCAACCCGCCCGAGGTAACTCACCATCACCTGTTGGACAAAAGAAGATTCGTAATGTTTTAAAGCCTGCACATATGTCCCGTAAGTATGAGTCGAAGGATGATTCTTATCTACATAATGAACATAATCGCTGGCCCCCCTTCTCGCCGACCCTCCGATCGCGTGGACTTGATTCTCTGTATACGTCAACCCGAGCAACAACTCGAATCGATGCACATCATCAATATTTCGCGTATATTTCAACAAATTCTCTTGAGAGATCCCGATATTACGACTCACCTCCCCTTTGGAACGGTTTTCCATTTGATAATCGAGATAAGAGGGTGTGAATACGTTGCTATTCCCCTGCGCGTAATCCAATCCCAGGGAAGCGGTAAACTTCAATCCCTTGATAATATCAAAGCCCAACTGGGCATTCAGCATCATACGATAGTTATCGTTTCGGGCAACAGTACCATTCAATTTTTCCAGAATTTTTTTCTCTACCTCCCCCCCGGCAGGCAGGATGGTTTCCGTTTGCATCGGATTGGCTGTCAATACTTCTATACTGGCCGCACCACTATTCACGTTACGGCTCTTATCCGTGTATGCCAAATAAAAACGGGAATCAAAGGCGATCCGCTTGGTCGGCTGCAACGATAAATTGGCGATAAAATTAACCCGCTTAAATTCACTGTTGTTCATGATACCTTTTTCCTTGTAATACCCCATCCCTACCATATAACGTATACCGGGTTTCCCTCCGGAAGCCTGAATGTTGGCATTCAATACTTTCCCCGTGCGGAACACCCGTTTCCACCAATTCGTCTGGTTATTGAAAAAAGGATTCAAACTATCCTGCAATTTCAAATCCGACGGAGCCGGTTGTCCCGCATTCCAAAATTTATCGTATTGTCCTCCCCCCTCGTAAGCCTCCCGATAAGATTGGGGATAAGAAGCCGTCCTTGTAAACCAATCATAACCGGCTAATCGATAGTTCCGTTGGTATAAAATTTTCCACCAACGTTCCGCTTTCCCCCCGAGCTGTAGCGGAAATTCCGGCATAATGGAAGCCGTGTAGGAAACATTAACCGCAAAATTGGCTTTCCCGATCTTTCCTTTTTTAGTGGTAATCAAGATCACACCACTTCCGGCACGCGAACCGTAAATGGCTGCAGCCGCGGCATCTTTCAGAACCTCTACCGACTCTATCGTATTGGGGTCCAGCTCCGCTAACGCGTTTGTCCCCGTAACCGGAGAAGTGAAGGAATGCATCGGCACCCCGTCGATCACGTACAGCGGTTGTCCGTCACTGGCTTCAGGTATCATCAAGGAATTGTATCCGCGTACGGCCACGTAAGTTCCTCCGCTTCCAGGAGCCCCGGAACGATTGGTAATTTCAACCCCCGCCATACGCCCTTGCAAGAGATTGGTGAAGCTACTGGTCGGAATTTCTTTGATATCTTCCCCCTTTACCGAGGAGATGGAACTTACCAGTTCTCTTTTGTTTCGTTCCCCGTAACCGATAACGGTCACCTCATTCAAATCGGAAACCTCCTCTTCCAAGATTACAATAACCTCTTTTCCCGGAATGACAGGTACTCTCTTCGTTTTATATCCCACAAAAGAAAACTCCAACGTTCCCTTTTGTTCCGGTATATTAAGCGCGAATTTTCCATCTTTGTCCGTTGCCGTGCCGAAGGTAGAGCCCGCAACTCTTACCGTAACTCCCGGCATGGATTGTTTATTTTCATCCAAAACGACCCCGGTAAAACGATATACTTTGACCGTCTTGTAGCTTTTTTTGATAATAACCGTCTTTCCCTCTATCTTATACTCCAATCCGGTCTCGTTACCGATCAATAAAGAATCGAGAGCCTGTTTTAGCGTCACGGATTGCATATTCATCGTAATACCGGTGTAACCGCTCAATTCGCTCGAATTAAATAAAAAATTATAACGGCTTTGCACACGCAAACTTTCAATGATTTTAATTAAAGACGTGTTTTGAACGTTTAAACTTACCCTCGCCGTCGTATCCGTTTGTGCTTGGAGATGCATGATCCCCGAAAAGCAAACGAACCACATACAGAGACTCCACCGGGATAGGCTCTTCCCGATAACAGGAATATTCCCAAGAAGTTTTCGTTGATTTTTTTTCATAAAATTTATGTTATTAATGTGACATTTATACACAGCAACTCCCGGACAACGAGACGGACCAACATCCCGCCTGCCCTATTGCTGCTTTACCCATCGTTTTAATAGGTTTAGAAAAAGCAAGTTGCCTTTATGCTCACTGGTGTTTTACCACACCTTTTCATGTTTCTTCTTTGATGTTTTGTCGGATTTTTTTCATAGCTTTGTAGTATTAATGTGACTGTTGAAATATACAGCGACTTTATACGGCGAGAGATGGACCAACATCTCTCGTCATTTTTACCGCTTTTTGATAGTAATTTTTCTTCCCTCGATCTCGTACATTATATTTCCCATCTTAGAAATTACTTCGAGAGCTTCCTCCAATGTTTTAGCCCGATCCATATAAACATGCAACCTAATATCCTGCCATTCGGATGAATCATACGCGATCTCGACATCATACCAACGGGCCAACTCGTTCATTACCTGCTCCAACGAAGCATTTTTAAAGACGAACTCTCCATTTTTCCACGCTAAAACACTTACGATATCCGCTTCCCGTACCGTAAGGATCTGATCGTCTGCAGCAATCTCACACAACTCGCCGGGAGATAAAATCACCGAATCGCTCCCCGACAGTATCTCCACCTTGCCGGATATCAAAGTAGCATAAGCGTTTTGTCCCACGCGCGCTTTCACGTTAAAACGCGTTCCCAATACCCGAATCTTCCCCCCGAGAATCTCCACGTAAAACGGTCGATCCTCATCCCGTGCAACCGTAAAGTATGCTTCACCACTCAGAAAGATTTTCCGCTCATTTCCCGTAAAAAAAGAGGGGAATCGCAGGCGTGTCTCGGAATTCAAGATCACGCTCGTTCCGTCGGCGAGTATCAAGGAGTATTCTCCCCCCTTCGGAACAACCACCTCCATATATTCCGCGATAGCGGCATCTTCCCATTCCAACTCCCTCTGTACCGCAACTTTTTCGTTTACCTCGAAACCCGGTATCTTGACAGCTGAAGTCGCCATAGTTGTAATTTCATGAGTTTTCCCGTCCGGTAAAATCAATTGTATCCGGCTGGAAAGAGCCGTTACCGGGGGCAAGGTCTTCCTCTCTCTCGGTTTCCTCTCGGATTGTATCCAATGAATACCCACTATCGCGATGGCAATACATGCCGCGGCTGTTATCCAAGGTCGCCAATCCCTCCGGTATCGTCTCTTCCGAGACCATTGCCTCCTCTGCCATATCTTCTCCGGTCGTTTCCTCTCTTCCCGGACTCCCGGCCTCCGGCCTTTATAAAACACTTCCGCATCTTTGAAAAAACAACTCCTCTCCTCCCCGCCTTCCGTCCAACTCTTTACCTCCTCTTTTTCATCCTCAGAAGCACAGCCTAAAATCACCCGCTTTATTTTATCTATTTCCATGATTGTATGTTTCACCTTTATATATATGACAACCATGTAGGAAAATGGGGGACAAAACATATTGATAATTTCAAGTCCCAAAAAAGATACGATTGATCGACAGACCCTCATCGCGAAAATCAACAGGCAAACAACCTTCAATTTAAAATCAAATGATTCCTTTTATAAGCATGAACAGGTAAAGGAGAGGAACGGACTCCCTGATAAATTTATAAGCCCGTTTAACGTGAGTATGGACGGTAACTTCCGAAACGTTGAGTTCCAGAGCGATCTGCTTGTAACTCATGTTTTGAAAAATCTTCAACTCCAACACTCTGCGCTGTTGTTCGGGCAGTTTTTGTAAACATTCCCGTACCTTCTCGAACAGGACGCCATCATCTTCGTATTCCAAAGTTCCCATATAAATCAGGGATTCCGTCAATTTCGTACGATTAGAATCCTCCACCTGAAGATGCTTATAGTAATTCAAACAAGCATTTTTGACAGAAGAGTAAAGATAACTCGTGATATTGGTATGATCTGGAAGAGAACCTGCCATCCTCCACAAACATAGAAAAGCCTCGGACACGATATCTTCCGCCACCCCGGCATTCATCGTATAATTTAAAGCAAACCGAAATAATCGGGGATTCATTATCCGAAATATTTGTTCAAAAACTTCATGTGAATTCTCCTTTAAGTCTCTAACCCAGATTCTGTCTAATATGTCATTTCTGTCAGAACTCATTACCGGAATAAATAGTTTTAAAATAATTATTGTCCACCGTAGAGTTTTTAACTCTACCCATACCACGGAAATAGTGCCGTTCTTTATAAAACGTTGTCGAATTTCGATACATTCATTTATCTCTGAACAACCTGTTTAAATCACCCCGGCACCGAATAATAAAACGGTATATGACGAATTTAAACAGCATTAATTTATAGCACAAATCAATCATTGCAACAAATATAAGTACAATTTATATTAATAATGCACAACATTCGATTATTATTTATATAAAAACGGGGTAAAGCGAAAATTGGCTTTACCCCGTTTTTATATGAAATCGAGAAATTATTTTTTCATAATCTCTACAAAATAGTCGTAGAACAAAGGAATCGTGGTGATACCGTTGAAGAACTGCTCCAAAGGATAGTTTTCATTCGGAGAGTGAATCGCATCAGAACCCAATCCGAATCCCATCAAAACGGACTTGATGCCCAATACCTCTTCAAAAGTAGCAATGATCGGAATACTACCGCCTGAACGTACCGGAACCGGCATTTTACCGTACACCTGCTCATAGGCTTTTTCGGCAGCTTTATAAGCCGGAAGGTCTATCGGACATACGTAAGAAGGTCCTCCGTGCAGGTATTCCACCTTCACCGTTACATAATCCGGAGCGATCGATTCGAAATACTCTTTGAAAAGTTCGGCGATCTTTTCATGTTTTTGATTGGGAACCAAACGACAACTGATTTTAGCATAAGCTTTGGAAGGCAAAACCGTTTTGGCTCCCTCTCCCGTGTAACCGCCCCAGATTCCGCACACGTCGAAAGTAGGACGGATACCCGTACGTTCGTTGGTCGTGAATCCCTCTTCGCCTTTCACCTCTCTGATTCCCAAGGACTCTTTATATTTTTCGAGATCGAACGGAGCTTTCGCCATCTTGGCTCTCTCCTCGGCACTCACCTCCAACACGTCGTCATAGAATCCCGGAATCGTAATATGCCCTTTCTCATCTTGCATATCGGCTATCATCTTACAAAGCACGTTAATCGGATTGGCCACGGCTCCGCCGAAAATTCCGGAATGCAAATCGGCATTCGGTCCGGTAACTTCCACCTGCCAATAAGCCAATCCCCGCAACCCGGTCGTGATAGAAGGGATATCCCGGGCAATCATACTGGTATCGGAAACCAAAATAACATCGGCTTTCAGCATCTCCTTATGATCCCGGCAGAATTTAGGCAAACTCGGGGAACCGATCTCCTCTTCTCCCTCGATCATAAACTTCACGTTACATTTTAACTTTCCGGTCTTCACCATATATTCGAATGCCTTGGCATGCATAAAGGATTGCCCTTTGTCGTCATCCGATCCGCGGGCCCAAATCTTCCCGTCCTTAATCACCGGTTCAAAAGGTTTCGTATGCCATAAATCCACAGGATCTACCGGCATCACGTCCATATGTCCGTACACCAATACAGTAGGAAGAGAGGGATCTATGATCTTTTCGCCGTACGCTACCGGATTTCCTTCGGTTTCATAAACTTCCGCCCGGTCCGCCCCGGCTGCCAGCATCAGTTTTGTCCATTGTTCGGCACAACGGTACATATCCGGTTTGTGTTCCGCCAACGAAGAGATCGACGGGATACGAATCAATTCAAAAAGTTCATTTAAAAAGCGCTCTTTGTTTTCCTCGATGTAATTTTTGACAGCTTCCATTTAATTTACATATTATATTAATAATTGATTGATTTATCACTTTACGGTGGTAAATATAACAAAAACAAATGAAAAGAAAGGAATGAATAATTTCCAAAATCAATACTTAGTTTTCGATTAATTTCCTACTTTTGCCAAGTGTTTCAACTAAGAATTAAAATCTATGCCAAATTTTCCCGAAATCAAAGTTTTCGCCGGAGAACAGAGTACCTATCTCGCCGATAGCATCGCTCATTCTTTAGGGCTTGAACTTGGTAAAAAGAGTTTTACGAAATTCAGTGACGGAGAATTCGTCACTTCTTTCGATGAAACGGTGAGAGGAGAGCATGTCTATCTTGTTCAATCTACCTTCCCGCCAAGTGATAATCTCATGGAGTTACTTTTAATGATCGATGCGGCCAAGAGAGCATCAGCTTATAAGGTTATCGCGGTAATTCCTTACTTCGGTTTTGCCCGCCAAGACCGGAAAGACAAACCGCGCGTGGCGATCGGAGCTAAATTGGTTGCCAACATGCTTCAGGCAGCCGGTGTAGATCGAATCATCACGATGGATCTCCACGCGGATCAGATTCAAGGTTTTTTCGACATTCCGGTAGATCACCTCTACGGTTCCACTGTTTTGGTTCCATATATCAAATCATTGGGACTGAAAGATCTATCCATTGCTTCTCCTGATATCGGGGGAGCCAAAAGAGCCAACTCCTGGGCAAAACATTTTGATTCGGGGCTGATCATCTGCCACAAAACCCGGATCAGAGCCAACGAAGTGGCCGATATGAAGGTGATAGGAGACGTGGAAGGTAAAAATATTATCGTGGTCGACGACATGATCGATACGGCAGGTACTATTTGCAAGGCCGCCGACATGTTGGTTGACAAAGGTGCTGCCAGCGTACGCGCTGTCGCAACCCACGCCGTACTTTCCGGTAAAGCATACGAAAATATTGAAAAATCCAAATTGACGGAGATCATCTTCACGGATTCCATTCCGCAGAAACAACCCTGCTCCAAAATCAAGGTTTTACCGATTGCCCCGATGTTTGCCGACACGATCCGTAACATTTACGAACATAAATCCATCAGCGACAGTTTTATCATGTAAGCTGTCCGTAACAAAAATAGAGACAGCCCGGTTTCTACCGGGCTGTCTCGTTATTTTACAATGCCTTATTTCCTATTGTGGATTAAAAATATAGATTACTTCTCCTAATATATATCCTCTCCCTCCAAGAGAAACTCCAATTCCATTTGCAATAGATTCTGGCAAATCCGTTATCTTTTGCCAAGTATCCTTTCTTGGATCATATCCCCAACAAGAAAAAAGTTCTTTTCCAAACACATCGACACCCGACACGAGGTAGGCATAATCTTTACCTTTCACGTTTAATACAAAAGCCGAAGCATATTTCCGGGAAACTTCCGCCGCTTCCCCCTCTAAAGGACTCATAAAGGACCACTTTTTCGCACCAGAAGAAAATTTATATATACCTCGAAACAGCCAAGGAGCCCATTCTCCAGCCCTTCCTCCTGTACAAATATAGGCATTCCCATCCGCAACAAAAGCTACAGCTCCAGTCATAGGAGTTTTTAAAGACTCAAATGGTTTCCACCCCACGCCTGATTCAAACGTATACACATCAAAAAAAATATTTTTCCCGTTATCTCCGGTACCTACATATCCCTTTCCGTCTAAAGTAAATGCCACAGCACCTCTACGAGCGATCCCAGGAAATTTAAACACCAAAGGCTCCGGTTCCCAACGTTCTGTCTTTATGTCGAATACCCAAAAATCATCATAATAAACCTCTTCCTTTTTTTCATTTTCCGCATAGCCCAACCCTACATAAGCTTTTGATCCAAGGACAAAAGCAACTGCTCCTTTCCGCGGCTTTCCAGGAAAAACAGCGACTAATCTCCATTCCTCTTCCTCGCCGTTAAGAGTATAGCGCAAAAAATAAGGACTTGTCGTTTTATCCCAATTAGCCATTCCGAATCCAACATAAAGCGTATCCTTAACTGTAAAAGAGACCCCTTCTTTAAAACAAATTGGAAACTGGGGATCCATAAATTTCTGTTGCCATACTCCTTTAGGCACCACACCCGCATCAATATCTTTATTACAAGAAATTTGAGCGAACAACAAAATACCGATAAATATGAAAAAAGAATAGATTTTCATCATATTAAAATATCATGGAATAAGCTCTTCCAATATCCCACCATCCACAGGAGGAACCGAACTTCCGTTAACAAACGTGTAAAAAAACGGTCCACTTGTTGGTGTTTGTCGTTCTCCTCTAAATGCAACTCGAAGTTGAAAAGTAGAAGATTCGTCTACTCGTGTTATTCTATATATAATACACTCAAACCAAGATAAATAAGGAAATTCATCTGTTGATTCCAATATTGTTTTACCGGCAACAACCATTTTATAGGGTAAATAAACCGTATAATAATCATCATAGCCCAATGCATCTCCCCTTTGTTGAAAAGAATCATTAACTCCTGCTGTTTGAGTACCAAACATAAAATTATAACTATAATTTATTACCTTAAAACTATATGAATTTGTTCCTGGTATTGGTTCTTGCCCTATTGCACGACAATATGTTTCTCTTGTATATCCATGTTGAGCTATTAAAAGATTTGTTTTATCATAAAAGATCACAACAACCCTCTCATTATAAGGACTAATCCCATAAACACCTTTAGTTATATTATAAAAAGTTATCGGATAAGTAGTACGAGTTAATGGCTCTTCAATAGACGTATCTTTTTGACTATAATCTGTAACAAAAATTCTGCGAGATTCGTCTGAACTCGTATAATTATTCAACTCGGTATATCTATTTATGTCACCACCAATCCATATTTTCAAATATTTAGGAGTTACTTGATAGATCGTATCTCCAACAGCAAAATACCCTTTTTCATTCAAAACTTTAGCGTAGTAAGGAGTAGCTAAATTAAGATCATAAGAGGTTGAGCCGTCATTATAAAATACTTCTTTGATAAAATCTTCTTTTAAATACTTATAATAAAGCTTACTATGCTTAATAGCTTTTTCCAAATCTACCTCATTAAGAGTTCTTAAATAATCAATTTGACCACTTTCCGCTTCAATAATTTCATCCATGACATCACGCTGAGATCTAAACGTCATAATAAATGGATCGTAGTTAATTGATTGCTTTCCATTTATAATTGCCTCTAAAACTTTATAGTTAGAAATAATCAACATTCCGTTTTTTAATTGTACTTCGTTTTGAGCCTTATTATCTTGTGGCTTTATTTCATTAATATTGTCCGAACAAGATAAAATACAAAATAAGATACTATAGAAGCAAATAAGAATCACTCTTTTAATATTTTCATAACTTGTTAATTTTATAAGTTAATAATGAAATCCTACCGTTTGCATTTTTCTCCTTTCCTATAAAAACGGCTTTTATATTATTTAACAATACCCACAATGCAAATATAGTATAATATTATTACAATATATGCAATGATATTATATTAATTAAAATATTAATATATCGTGGATCAATATATAATCTAATATGATTATATTAATTTTGAAGTATCAGGAAATCGTTATAGGTTCTCCCAAATGGCGGGGTCCTTTACCGAACAAAAGGTCGACAAACACTTTTACCCGGGCTAAAAGTTCACGCGTATTGGTTTTTAATCCGCTATAGGCATCCACGTCCGTAGCGTTAAACCCGACAGCCTCTATACCGTTATATTTGGCTATATACAGAGCCCGCTCGTTATGAAAACGTTGGGAAATAATTGTAAAACGATCTTGTCCGAATACTTTTTTAGCCCTTACGACGGAGTCCAACGTACGTATCCCCGCAAAATCCATCACGATGACACTGTCCGGAACTCCTTTTGCCAACAAGGCTTTCCGCATCTCTACCGGTTCATTGTAATTCCGTTGCCTATTGTCTCCGCTCACCAAAATACGTTCGATCTTCCCGCTACGATACAAAAAAACGGCCGCTTCGATACGATAATCAAAATACCGGTTTGCCTTTCCTCCCTTAAGTTTCGGGGAAGTCCCCAATAACAGCCCCACTCGATTCGCCGGAATCTCTATGACATTCCCGTATACCCGACCTTCCGCCGACTTTTCGATGATCCAATTACACGCAAGAATAATTCCCGTAATCATCAACAGCAATATCAAAAAACAAAATCCCAATCGTTTCATCCAGTTCATGATACAGAGTTTAGAAACAAGAATCGGTATATTCCGACCAAAATTAAATATATATTTTCACGAAACAAAGGTTCATAAAACTAATATTCTTCTTTTTCCGTATAAACAATAATAATTATAAATTATGAAAACAATATTACACAAAGCAGCAACAAGAGGTTTTTTCGACCATGGTTGGTTGAAAACTCATCATACATTCAGTTTTGCAGATTACTACGATCCGGAAAGAATTAATTTCGGAGCTCTGCGGGTATTGAATGACGATAAAATCGCGGGAGGGACCGGTTTCGGTCTACATCCACACCAGAATATGGAAGTTGTCTCCATTCCTTTGAAAGGAGCCTTGGAACACAAAGACAGTTTAGGACACGCCTCCGTTATAAAGGAAGGGGAGATACAAGCGATGAGTGCCGGAACCGGTATCCGCCATAGCGAATACAATAAAAACAATAATACCCCTGCTGAATTTTTACAAATATGGGTTATACCCGATCGTATGAATGTATCTCCAAGATATGAAAATGCCGTTATTGCCGATTTACTCAAGAAAAACGAGATTACGGAAATCGTTTCTCCTTATCCCGGAGACGGCAAAGGATTATGGATATACCAACAAGCCTGGTTCTCTATCGGAGAGTTGGAAAAAAACACATTACAGGGCTATAAATTAAAATCGCCCAACAGTTTAGGCGTTTACGCCTTCCTCATCGAAGGGAAAGCCACGGTCGCCGGAAAAGAGCTGGAAAAACGGGACGGATTAGGTATATACGATACAGAAAGTTTTGAAATCAAAGCAAACGAATATACCAAAATCCTACTCATCGAAGTTCCACCATACAGCTAAACAAGCTACAAATTGTAAATTTATTTTAGATCGACGATTAAGCCTCGGATTCTGTGATTAAGCGATTGATCTTAATCACAGAATCAAAAAATTCTTGTGCCGCACAAGACCATTGCGATTCAAAAAAGAACCGGATCATTACCTTCATTTTTAAACTAAACATCCTGCTTTCCCAATTGAACATATAAAGTTATCCGGCATGACTACGAAAGAAATAAAACAATTAATCGCCTTTCAGGTCAATGAAGCGACTGAAAATATCATCTACCGGCGTTTAGCAAAAATACAGAAGAAAGAACATAACCGGCATGTACTGGAAGGCCTTTCTCGAGAGGAGTTAAGGCATTACCACACCCTCCAAAAGTTCACCGGAAAAACTCCCGGACCCAATCGTTGGCGAATTTTCTGGTACGTTACCATTGCTCGCCTGTTTGGTTTAATTTTCGGTATCAAGTTAATGGAAAAAGGAGAAATCCGCACCCGACTTACTTATCGCCAATGGGAAGAGACCGAAGAATTACAAGTTATGGCAAAAGAGGAAGAAGAACATGAAAACAAACTGATTTCCTTAATCGATGAAGAGGGATTAAATTACATGAGTGCCGTTGTTTTAGGTTTAAATGACGCCCTGGTGGAATTCACGGGAGCATTAGCCGGTTACACCTTTGCCTTACAACATCCCAAATTAGTCGCCCTCACCGGAGGGATCACGGGTATTGCCGCGGCTCTCTCCATGGCTGCCTCGGAGTATCTCTCTACCCGGGCCGACAACGACGGGAAAAACGCAGTTAAAGCTTCCGTTTATACCGGCATCGCTTACCTCATTACAGTCATTGCGTTGATCCTTCCTTTCGTACTTATGCAGAATGTCTACTGGGCATTAGGCATCTGTTTGCTCAGCGCCCTATCAATCATTGCCATTTTCAATTATTATTACTCTATTGTTCGCTCCGAAAGATTTGGACATCGATTTGCAGAAATGGCAATCATCAGTCTTGGAATAGCTGCCGTCAGCTTTGGAATCGGTTACGCCTTACGAATATTTACAGGCATCGAACTATAGACTCCGGATCTTCTCTTTCGAATCAGCCACAACCCGCCAAAGCACAACAAACCGTTAAGCAAAAGTATTTCAAACCCGAAACGATACCCGAAAAGAAGCTGTTCCGAATAACAATTGATTCCAAAAGAGAGCAGCGGAGAGAGCAGGCATACCCAGGGCAAATAGGTCTCTTTTACAGCATATTTCGTTGTTAATCCGAATGTAAAAAGTCCCAGTATAGGACCGTAAGTATATCCCACGGCTTTCAATACCGCCGAAACCACGCTGCTGTTATTCAACTCCCTGAAAAGGATCACGACCAAACACATCAGCAAGGAAAAAAACACGTGTACCATCATCCGTTTACGCCGTTGAGTTACATCCCGAGGTGTCAGTTTTAAAAAATCGATACAAAAAGAAGTGGTCAGCGCCGTTAATGAAGAATCGACAGAGGAGTAGGCAGCAGCCGTGATTCCCAGCAAAAAAAACAAAGAGGCAACAGCCCCGAAATAATTCAAGGACAAAAACGGGAAAAGATCATCCGATTTTTCGGGAAGGTCGATTCCGTTAGCTCCCGCGTACAAGTAAAGCAAAGCTCCCAAAAAGAGAAAAAGAAGATTCGTGACCAAAAACAAAAAGGAAAAAGAAAACATATTTATCTTACAGTCCCTTAATGTTTTGCACGTCAAACTCTTTTGCATCATATTCTGATCCAACCCGTTAATTGATACGGTAATAGCGACTCCTGCCAAGAACTGTTTCCAGACATTATGGCCCGACCTCCAATCCCAGTCGAAAACCCGGGAAAAAGAACTCTCCTTCACTTTTTCAATAGCAGTCAAAAAGCTAAAGTCCAACGCCCGGTTTATGACACAAATGGTCAACACCACGGACACCAGCATAAAAACAGTCTGTAACGTATCCGTCCAGACAATCGTCTTTATCCCCCCACGCACCGTGTATATCCACACCAATCCGACCGTAATGAATACCGTCACCCAAAAGGGAATTCCCATCGCGTTAAAAAGTGCCAACTGCAATACCCCAACCACAAGGAACAAACGAAAGGAAGACCCCAAAAGCTGGGACACGATAAAGAAAAAAGATCCCGTCAACCGGGCTTTCTCCCCGAAACGATCTCCTAACCAAGAATAAATAGAGATCAGGTTTAACCGATAAAACAGAGGTAAAAGCACGATGCCGATAATGATATACCCCACACAATTACCCATCACTAAGGTCAAATAAGTCCAATCGCTACTACCCACCTCTCCCGGAATGGAAATAAACGTGACACCGGATAAAGAGGTTCCGATCATACCGAAAGCGACCAAGTACCAGGGAGAATTCCGGTTTGCCGTAAAAAAAGATTCGCTATTCAGTTTACGAGTCGTAAAAAAACCGACAATGATCAACAAAACGAAATAGGACAAGAGAATTGTCAATACCACACCCGACGTCATTTGAAATAAATTTGTATTTGGACAAAACTACGAAATAATTAAAAATTGAAAGTTGAAAATTGAAAATTTATTCTTGTAAGTTTTATATCTTTGCCTACTAATCAAAAATCGTAAATCTTAAATCATTCATACAGATATGGAATATAATTTTAAAGAGGTAGAAAAAAAGTGGCAAAACTATTGGCGAGAGCATAAGACATATCGGGTCGAAGTGGATCACTCCAAGCCCAAATACTACGTGTTGGATATGTTTCCTTACCCTTCCGGGGCAGGTTTGCATGTGGGACATCCTCTTGGTTATATTGCATCCGATATCTTTTCCCGTTACAAACACTTGAAAGGATTCAATGTCCTGCATCCTATGGGATATGATGCTTACGGACTTCCGGCGGAACAATACGCTATCCAAACAGGACAGCACCCGGCAATCACAACGGAAAAAAACATCAACCGTTACCGGGAACAAATGGATAAAATCGGTTTTTCTTATGATTGGGACCGGGAAATACGTACCTGTGATCCAGGATATTATAAATGGACTCAATGGACCTTCATTCAGATGTTCAATAGCTTTTATTGCTATGACGAACAAAAAGCCATGCCGATCGGTGAATTGGTGAAAGCATTCGAGACCTCCGGGACGGAAGGACTGAACGTGGCATGCAGCGAGGATTTACACTTTTCGGCAGAAGAGTGGAAAAGGAAACCGGAAAGAGAACAACAGGAGATTTTGTTGAATTACCGCCTTGCCTATCTCGCGGATACGATGGTCAACTGGTGTCCTCAACTCGGAACGGTTTTGGCAAACGACGAGGTTAAAGAAGGTCTATCCCTCCGGGGAGGTTACCCTGTCGTACAGAAAAAAATGAGACAATGGTCCTTAAGGGTATCCGCTTACGCACAAAGATTATTGGACGGATTGGACACGATCGCATGGTCCGATTCTTTAAAAGACATACAACGTAACTGGATCGGACGTTCACAGGGTGCGGACGTGCGGTTCGACGTGAAAGATTCCGATATAAAATTAGAGATTTTCACCACCCGTCCCGATACGATATTCGGCGTCAGCTTTATGGTGCTGGCTCCGGAATCGGATTACGTCCAACAACTGACGACTCCCGAACAGGCTCAGGCCGTTAAAGAGTATCTGGATTATGTTGCCAAAAGGACGGAACGGGAACGCCAGACGGAAATCAAAAAAGTAACGGGAGTATTCACGGGCTCCTACGCCATCAATCCGTTCACGAACAATGCCATTCCTGTTTGGATCAGCGAATACGTTTTATCCGGCTATGGAACTGGAGCGATTATGGCTGTTCCGGGCCACGATAGCCGGGACTATGCCTTTGCAAAACATTTCAATCTGCCTGTTATTCCAGTAGTCGACGACGGAGAAGGCCACGACATGAGCGAAGGTTCATACGATGCCAAAGCCGGAAAAATGATCAATAGCGGTATTATCAACGGGATGGAAGTTAAAGACGCCATCCGTTACATTGCCGAAGAGATTGAAAAACGGGGTATCGGCAAAAGCAAAATAAACTACCGTTTGAGAGATGCCATTTTCAGTCGCCAACGTTATTGGGGAGAACCGTTCCCGGTATATTACAAAGAAGGTATGCCTTATATGTTGGACGAATCTAAACTGCCCTTGGAATTACCGGAAATAGACAAATACCTCCCGACGGAAACGGGAGAGCCTCCTCTCGGACGAGCTCGGAATTGGAAAACCGAGGAGGGATATCCGTTGGAACTGAACACGATGCCCGGATTCGCTGGATCATCGGCTTATTACCTTCGCTATATGGATCCCCGCAACGATCAGGCTTTAGTAAGCGAAGAGGCGGACAAGTATTGGCGTAACGTAGACCTGTACTTGGGAGGTTCCGAACATGCTACCGGACACCTCATCTATTCCCGTTTCTGGAATATGTTCCTATACGATTTGGGAGTGGTATGCGAGCCGGAACCCTTTAAGAAACTGATCAATCAGGGAATGATACAAGGACGATCCAATTTCGTGTATCGCATTCAGGGAACAAACACGTTCGTCTCTGTCGGACTGAAAGACCGGTATGAAACGACTGAAATCCACGTGGATGTCAATATCGTGAAAAACGACATTTTGGATATCGAAGCTTTCAAACGATGGATGCCGGAGTATGCCAGTGCCGAATTTATTCTCGAGAACGGGAAATATGTCTGCGGCTGGGCCATCGAAAAGATGTCGAAATCCATGTTCAACGTGGTAAATCCTGACACGATAATCGAAGAATACGGTGCGGATACATTGCGTTTGTACGAAATGTTCCTCGGACCGCTTGAAGCCAGTAAACCTTGGGATACCCAAGGAATCGACGGGGTATACAAATTCTTGCGTAAATTCTGGCGTCTGTTCCAAAACGGAGAGGCATTTCAGGTCAGTGAGGACAAACCTTCTCCCGAAGAATTAAAGATCCTACACAAAACCATAAAAAAAATCGAGTTCGACGTAGAGAATTTTTCATTCAATACTTCTATCCCGGCTTTTATGATATGCGTGAACGAGTTGACAGCCCTAAAATGCAATAAAAGAGAGATTCTGGAACCCCTGGTTATTACTATCGCTCCCTACGCCCCGCATATAGCTGAAGAGTTATGGCACTTACTGGGGCATACGGACAGCGTAACCGAGGAAAGATTCCCGCAATGGGAAGAGAAGTATTTAGTGGAAAACGAATTCGAATATCCCGTATCTTTTAACGGAAAAGTAAGATTCAAATTATCCATGCCCTTATCTGCCAGCCATCCGGAGATAGAGGCTGCCGTAAAAGCCACTCCGGAATTTGCCAAATGGGCAGACGGAAAAGAGATAAAAAAATTAATTATCGTACCCAAAAAGATTATCAACGTCGTCTTGGGGTAAAATATTTAAATGCCATTATCCGCAACAAGATAAATTCATTTCATTTTGGTATTCTGTGATTAGGAAACGGATTCAATTATAAATTTTCTAATCACAGAATTTTTTACTCTATGGCGATAGCACTTTTACCCCGTCCCAAAGTGCTATTTTTTCTCATTCGGGACGATGAATAAAACGCTACAAGTTCCGATCACCCCTAATCCCAGTAATAACAAGCGAAGGTGCATATGCTCTATAAAGCCAAAAGCCGAAATGGAGATCATCGTCCACATGCAAGCAATAGAAAACCATTTCGTTTTCCAACTGACGCCTCGACGCTCTTGAAAACGCCTCAGGTAGGGGCCGAGCCATCGGGAACGATGCAACGCATCGTGCATTCGTTTGGAACTTTTATAAAAAAGCCAGGAACTTAATAATAGGAACGGAGTCGTGGGCAACCCCGGGACAAAAATGCCGATAACCCCTAAGACAATGGAAATACAACCCACCAGAATATATATAGCTTTTCGGATCTGTCCCATATCTACTCTTTAAAAGCCTCTGCCACGGCATCGTTATATTGAGTCACCTTATTGGCTTTTTTGATCTTTTTCAAAACCTTCCGATCGGTTTCGGGTAAAAAGTATTCCCAAAAAGTTTTCATCTTCATCAACAGCTGATGATCTCCCTGTAAACGCTCCCCGTTTTGTTCAAACAACTCATCATGAAATTCCCTGAACTTTCTCAAACGATTTTCCCGGCACAGTTCCCGGTTTTCCCGATATTCCATCGCCAAAGCCGGATTCGCCAATAGTCCTCTCCCTATCATTACTCCCTCCAATAGAGGAAAGCATGTTACGACTTCCCGTATATCTTCAAGGGTACGAATATCGCCATTATAATAAAGCGGATGACGAGAGCCTTCGTAAAAAGCCCGAAAGGCCTCCCTGTTCACCTCTCCTCCATACTCCTGAACTCCCACCCTCGCATGTAAAATAACAGCCTTCAACGGGGCCTCGTTTAACACGGGTAAGAGTTTCATTCCCTCTTCCGGACTCTCCCATCCCAATCGCATTTTCACGGAGCAGTGCAAAACGGGAAAAGCGCCGATTACGTCCATAAGAGCCGCAACCTTCTCCGGATAGGATAAAATTCCCGCACCCCTCCCTTTTCGTGCGATCATTGAAAAAGGACATCCCAAGTTCAAATCGACCCGACCGTATCCCTTATCCGCCAGCATGGCAAGCATTACCCGCAACTCGTCGGGATCTCCCCCGAGTACCTGAGGTATCAATTCCCCGACTCGATTTATTTCCGGCGTAATATCTCTCAAATCTTTCGTCCGGAACCCATTTCCCTTTTCAACACGGATAAAAGGCGTATAATAAGCATCTATGCCTCCAAAATGTTTTTCGTGCAAATTGCGGTAAATCCAATCGGTATGGCCCTGTACCGGAGCAAAATGTATTTTGTAATCTTTCAATTCCATAATTAATCCCATTACTGTTGCAAAAGTATGATTTTACCCCGAATAGGCTTCTGTTTTCAACTGAAAGTTTCTTATCTTTGAAAACAAAAACGAAGATAGATGAGATTTTTACTTTGCCCGCAGTGCGGAATCCGGCGTTTTTACGTGAAAGACAGCGACGGCAATCAATGTCTTGTTCAGGTTACCGCAACATACGAAGTTGTACCCGTGAATGAAGGAGATTCATTGGAAGGTTTCAACACGGAAATTGTTTATTGCTTAGGCTGCTCCTGGAGCGGGAGCGTCAAACGTCTGAAAAAATATTAGTCAGAAACAGATAAAAAGATAAAATGAAAAAGTGTATAGGGTTATTACTTGTTATACTCGCTTGCTCTTTTACTCAAGCGCAGTCAGAGGATAGAGGTTATATTGTTAAAGTAGGGGACGAAGCTCCCGATATAGAACTTCTTTTCCCCGACGGGACCAAAAAACAATTGAAAGATTTACGGGGGAAGATCGTTATGTTACAGTTCACCGCCAGCTGGTGCGGAGTATGTCGCAAGGAAATGCCTTTTATAGAAAAAGATATATGGCTAAAGCTGAAGGGTAACTCTAAGTTCATCCTTTTCGGAATCGACTTGAAAGAGTCCAAAGAGACTGTTGAAAAATTCGCCAAAGAAACAAAAATCACCTATCCTCTTTTACTCGATCCGGAAGGTAAAGCGTTTTATGCTTTTGCCGCCCAAGGAGCAGGCGTTACCCGGAATGTCATTATCGACGATAACGGAAAGATCGTTTTTATGACCCGCCTTTATGACAAAAAAGAATTCGATGAAATGGTAAAGGTTATCAACCAATTGCTAAAAAAGAAGCAGACGGACACGACAAAAGATCGATAACCGAACGACAGAAAAGGCGTCCATCTACCGCCGGCCTCATTTTAAACCCTCCTCTGTACGGGAAATATACTCCCACGAAAAACATCGACACCCCCGTAAATGAAACGGGAGTGAATTAGTCTTTTCCATACCCTTTGTACCATCGCAAACGAAAAAACTCGAGAACTACCTCTTTTTCTTCTTTCCTCTGCCTTTTCTTTTCCGGCCCTTTTTTCGGATAAAAAACTGCAAGGCGACAAAAAGAACAACGGTCACAACCACCAAGACAGCCTGTTCCCGTTTTCCCGGTTTACCCCCCCTTTTCAAACCGGACACCAGTTCGGGATGTGCAGCGGTATCAGCCTCCAGCAGCTTTTCTATCTCATCCGGTAGTTGCGGAAAAAAATCAATCCCCGTTAAGGCTTCTATCCGGTCCACCGATACGGCAAAATCTTTTAAAGGCTGATCACTCCCCGCGTTGGGAAGCAGATAGGCGATCATCTGTTGTGAGGCGGGAGCATAAAACAATTTATAGTAATACCCCGGAACCGTAACCTTATTTTTGCCTATATGACCTTTGTTTTCTTTAAAAACAGGACCGGTAACCACGTAAAGTAACTCTTTCCTTCCCCGTTTTCGCAGCAAATCTTCCAATCGTTTCCAGATTCCGCGGTTAAAAGCAGGAACTTGCGGAGACATATTCGACATATAAAACGTTTCACTCATCGCTTTTTTATCAAAAGCCATATCGGCTGCCGGACATAAATGCCCCCGGTCGTAACCGCTGCGTTTGTAGTCATCGGGAGTTGCCGAAAACAAGTTCAATTGGGGGTCTACCCGAAAATCATTCTCGCGGCCAACGGCTCTATTCCCTCTGCTTTTTAGTTCGTAATACACCCAGTTGGCCTGCCTGTGAATCGTATCGAAACCCAAGGAATAAAATGCGTGTTTCACTTTTATCCCTGCCCCGGAAGGAGTATATTCTTGCGAACGGATATGCCCCGTACCGGTCAAAAATAGAAATAGGAGGCATAACAGCCTCCCGTATCCTAATTTCATTAAAAACATATTATTCCTCTATTGCCTTCTGTATCGTTATATCTTTTTCACCCAGAATAGGATAAAAACCCTCATCGTCGATCAGGTGGCGGGCTATAAACGCTTCCAAACGCACCCGAAGTATTTCATACGAATCTTTTATTCCCCTTTTATCCTTTTTCAATCCTCGCTTTGCCGCGTAATCAGCCATATCGCCTACCAAATCGAAGCGCTTCAAATACTTCTGGATCGATTTATAATCCTTGAGATCTTTCATTTCGGCCCGGTGATGTTCCATAAAATCAAACGTATAATCATACAACAATTGAGATTCAGACAACGCGACTAAATATCTCGAAGCTCCCGTCGTATCCGCGGGTACGAAAATATCCGGCATTACGCCTCCTCCCCCGTAAACCGTACGCCCGCCAACCGTCTGGAATTTCAATTTCTCATCGAATACAATACTGTCTTTCTGAGAAAATTCACCGTGCTTCAATCGGTTGTATATATCATTATAATATTTTTCTTTCCCCTCATTATAGGGCTTTTGTATCGACCTGCCGGAAGGAATGTAGTAACGGGCCACCGTCAAACGAAGGGCCGAACCATCCGGCAACATCCGTTGTTCCTGCACCAATCCTTTTCCAAAAGACCGGCGACCGATGATTGTTCCCCGGTCATTATCCTGGATCGCCCCCGCAAAAATCTCACTCGCCGATGCGCTGAATTCGTTAATCAACACATCCAATTTCAAATCCTTGTAATTTCCCTTTCCATTCGCATTAAAATCGCTACGAGGAGAAGCTTGCCCCTGGGTATATAAAATCAATTGACCCTCCTCCAAAAATTCATTAATCATCTGGATGGCTATCGGAAGAACCCCTCCTTCATTATCCCTCAAATCCACTACCACCTTCTTCATTCCTTTTTGAGTCAGTTCTGCCAATGCCCGCATAAACTCCCCGTAAGTATGCATCCCGAATGTTCTTATCTTTACATATCCCGTTGTGTCATTCAGCATATAAGCGATATCTATACTTTTTATTGGAATACTTCCCCGCGTAACGTTTTTGATCAACAATTGAGGCTCTCCTTTACGAAGAATAGTCAATTTCACATCCGTTCCCATCTCCCCCCTCAACATACTCATGATCTGTTTCGAATCCATATTTTTCCCGGCAATGAGCGAATCATTTACCCGAATGATGCGATCCCCGTCCTGTACTCCGGCCTTCTCCGAAGGACCCCCCGGAACGACCTTAACCACTAATGCCGTATCTAAATAATTATAAAACTGTACTCCGATACCTCCGAAATTTCCCACGATACTTTCATTGGCTCTTTGCATATCCTCAGCCGGGATATAGACCGTATGGGGATCCAAATCTTTCAACAATATCGAAATGGTTTTTTCCACCAATTCATTCGAGTTAACCGTATCCACATACGAATGCTGGATCATGTTGATAATAACGTCCAATTTACTACCATTAACCGGCAGAAATATTTTAGAAGCGGCCGCATTGTTCCTTTTTGTCGGTATAAAATGATTAATCATCATCCCAAATACAACCGCCAACGCCAGCACGATCGGTGTTAAAACGGCCCTTAAATTTTCTCTGTTCATTTTCATCTGTTTTATTTACTCTATCTCTATCAATTCCACCTCGATATCGGCTTTCCGCAGCAATTCCACTCCATCCGCCGAACGGTAATCTTCAGAATACACCACACGCTTAATTCCTGCCTGTATGATCAATTTAGCACACTCGATGCAAGGAGATGCGGTCACGTATAACGTGGCCCCCAAGCTACTGTTATTCGACTTTGCAACTTTTGTAATAGCATTCGCCTCTGCATGCAAAACATAAGGCTTCGTCTTATTCCTATCATCTTCACAGATGTTTTCAAACCCGGACGGAGTCCCGTTATATCCATCAGAAATAATAGCATTCCCTCTCACGATCAATGCTCCGACCTGACGACGTACACAATAAGAATTTTCCGCCCAAATGCGGGCCATCCTCAGGTAACGTTCATCCAATAATCGCTGTTTAGTTTTTTCCATCGTATTACTTCTTACGGTCACACAACGCATCTATTTCCTCATAAAGCACCTGTTTGCGCTCTTCCGGAACTTCTATTTGAGACAGTATCTCCCGACTTTTCTTCAAATATTTGTTAATGGCATCCAATGTGACCTGTTTGATTCCTAATCGGTTGTATATTTCCGTTATGGCTTTAATCTTTTCTTCCGGACAGAAATCCTTCATCTCAATCCAGCTCGTCAACTCTTTTTTAGTCGCCTCATCAGCCAACTCGAAAGCCCGGATCAACATATAAGTCTTTTTATTGGAAACAATATCCCCTCCTATGTTCTTCCCGAATTCCGAAACATCCCCGTAAACATCCAGGTAATCGTCTTGAAGTTGAAAAGCCAATCCCAAGAATCCGCCGAAATCATACAAAGCTTTATACTCATGTTCCGGAGCTCCTGCTATCAAGGCTCCATGTCGCAAACTTCCCGCAATAAGAACAGAAGTTTTCAAATAAATCATATGAAGGTACTCTTCCTCCGTTACATCATTTCTGGTCTCAAACTCCATGTCATACTGTTGTCCCTTGCAAACATCCATCGCCACCTGATTAAAACCGTCGATAGCCCGCCTCAGGTAGCGGTCTTCACAATGCTCAATATATTTATAAGCCGTGATAGCAGCAGCATCACCGCTCAAAATAGCCACATTGTTATTCCATTTTTTATGTACGGTTTGCCTCCCCCGTCTCAACTCCGCATCATCCATCACATCATCGTGCAACAACGTATAGTTATGAAAGATTTCTATGCCGATGGCAGATTTCAAAACCCTTTCTATATCTTCCCGGTATAAGTTATAGGCCAACAAGGTTAAAATCGGTCTCAACCGTTTTCCTCCGTCTTCCAAAATATATTTAATCGGTTCGAACAGCGAGTAAGGCTTTTCTATATACTCCTGTTTCGCCATTTCTTTCTTTACAATTTCACGAAGTTCGTCTATCGTATACATAGTCCCAAATTTTACACATTATAATTCGGCTAAAGTATAAAAAAAACCATATATATTGGCAATTGACGACTAAAAGAATTGAGAGATTACAAGGATTAAAAGATTAGGTGATTAAGAGATTGGAGGGCGTCATTAAATCAGAGAATCATTAAAAATACCCCATCCTGCTAATTTACAACCTACAATTTAAAATTCACCATCAATAAGAAGTTGTGATCCCACCAAGAATCGAACTTGGATTTAAAGTTTAGGAAACTTCCGTTCTATCCGTTGAACTATGGGACCTTTACGGTTTGCAAAAGTAATTGAAAAAAATGGCAGTTCCAAATATTATTTAAACGGCAACAAACGGAAAAGAAAATTCACTATTATTTCATTGGTAACATCGGCAAGGGAATACGATCCCTTTTTAATCATCTTGTATTTTCTTTCGACAGGCTTTTAAATCCTTAAAAAACACGGTGTACGCGTCATCTATCATGATCACGGAAACAAAATTATTACTAAAAAAGTCTTTAAACATAAAAAATGAAAGCGGGAATACCAGCATTAATAAAAAATTGATACGAAAAATTTTATTTCAAAAAGTTATTATTAACTTCGCAACACAAATAGCATTAAGCGTCTATTCATTTAATTAAGATAAACATGGTTAGCGACTACAAAGAAATTTTATCAGACAGCGCCAAAGGGATGAAGCGCTCTGCAATCAGAGAGTTATTGAAATTGACTCAGAAACCGGAAATCATTTCATTTGCCGGAGGTCTTCCCGCGAAAGAATCCTTCCCATTAGAACAATTGCAAGAAATATGCGCAGAGGTAATCGCCACTGACGGAGCAGCGGCTTGCCAATACGGTTCTACCGAAGGAGTTCCCGAATTATTGGAGATTCTGGCCCAACGCTACCGGGAGCAAGGATTAAGTTATGTTACAAAAGAGAACATCACCATCATCACCTCTTCTCAACAAGGGCTGGATACTGTAGGTAAAATTTTCCTTAATCGGGGTGACAAATATATTTGCGAATTACCCTCCTACTTAGGGGCTCTCGGTGCTTTTAACTCTTATGGCGGGGTCGCTGTCGGAATTCCTCAGGACGAACAGGGAATGAGCGCCATCGAACTGGAGAAAACATTGGCCGACATGAAAGCCAAAGGCGAAAAACCCAAATTTATCTATTTGATCCCCGACTTCCAGAATCCTGCCGGAATGACCATGCCGGATGCCAGAAGAAAAGAGATCTTGGCTATCGCTAAAAAATACGAGATCTTAATTATTGAAGACAGTCCTTACCGGGAATTACGCTTTTCCGGCAAGCCACAACATATGTTATACGAATTAGATAACGGCGAAGGCAATGTCATCACGCTGGGAACTTTCTCTAAAATATTCATGCCGGGATTCCGTATGGGATGGGTATTGGCACACCCGACGATCATCGACAACTTCGTAAAGGCAAAACAAAGCACGGACCTTTGCACCTCTGCATTTTTACAGAAGATTACCGTGAAATTCTTCCAAAAGAACTATTTCGACGCCAACGTGAAAAAGATTGTCGAACTCTATCGCGGTAAATTGAATGCAATGATAGGAGCATTTGAAAAGTACATGCCGGAAGGTGTTAGCTGGACTCACCCGGAAGGAGGTCTTTTCTTGTTCTTAACCTTACCGGAGCAATACGATGCAGAAGATCTTTTCAAAATTGCAATCGAAAAAAACGTGGCATTCGTATTAGGTACCGTTTTCTTCTGTAACGGAAAAGGTAAAAACACCATGCGTATCAACTTCTCTTACATGAGCGAGGAACAAAATATCGAGGGAGTGAAGAGATTGGCCGAAGCGATCAAAGAGTTGTATGCAAAAAAATAAAACGATACACGATGAACTTTAAGCTAAAAGTTGGGGGAAACTCCGACTTTTAGTTTTTATAACAAATCCCTTGCGTGATTTTAAACCTTATTCATCATGAAAGTAGTCATTCAACGAGTTTCCCGCGCCAGCGTCACTATAAACCGACACCTCTTTTCAAGCATAAATAAAGGCATGTTGGTACTTGTCGGGATACAATCGGACGACTCGGAAGAGGATATCAATTGGTTAGTATCAAAAATCATCCATCTCCGCATCTTCGACGACGAAAACGGAGTAATGAATAAATCCATATTAGAAACCGGAGGAGAGATTTTAGCCGTGAGTCAATTCACCTTAATGGCCCGTACCAAAAAAGGAAATCGCCCTTCCTATATCGATGCGGCACCACCTTCCATTTCCATTCCCCTTTACGAACAATTTGTCTCCACATTGCAAAAAGAGATTAAAAATGAGATTAAAACCGGACAATTCGGTGCAGAAATGGAAGTAGAACTCCTCAACGACGGACCGGTAACCATCCTCATGGACAGTAAGAACAAGTTATAAAATAGCCGATCCTTAAACGCTGATTACTCCAACAGGAGATTTCAACGAATGAATAACATGGCTTTTTAAGAGCAACAAAAGGACGACGACGAATTTTAATTATTATAGTATGGACTTGACAGAATTACAAACGGCTGTTGATGCCTGGATCAAAACTTACGGGGTAAAATATTTCGGAGAACTCACCAATATGGCCATTCTGACAGAAGAAGTAGGAGAATTGGCAAGAGTCATGGCCAGGAAATACGGGGACCAATCTTTCAAAGAAGGAGAAAAAGATAATTTAGCCGATGAAATGGCCGACGTTCTCTGGGTTTTAGTATGTTTAGCCAATCAAACGGGGGTAGATTTAAATTCCGCCATAAGTAATAATTTTGCAAAAAAAACAGCAAGAGATGTGAATCGACATAAAAAAAATCCGAAACTGTTTAAAGATTAAATGCATTTATCCTACTTTTGCGACAATATATAAAATTAACATGTGAAATATGTGGATTAAGATTGCCGGAATTCTTCTTAGAAACCGGATAGGTTTTATTATTGCCATTTCGATTATTACCCTCTTTCTGGCCTCTCAAATCAGAAAGGTAGAAATGTCATATGAATACGCCAATCTTCTCCCATCAACAGACAGTGCTTTTCTCGATTACATCGATTTCCATGAAAAATTCGGTCAAGAGGGGAATGTCATGGTTTTTGCCATTCAGGACACCTCCTTTTACGAAGTGAACAAACTCAACGATTGGATACAAATGTGCGATAGCTTAAAAACTTTACGCGGAGTTATCGCCTTAGTGGACATCACTCACTCTTTCAATCTCTGTAAAGATACGGCCAATCGCAGATTCGACATAAAACCCATATTTCCACATCACATCAAAAACCAGCGGGAAGCCGATAGTTTGTCTCAAATCGTGGAGAACCTCCCTTTTTACGACGGAACACTTTTTAACAAGAAAAAAGCGATTTACGGCATGATGGTTTCCGTTTCGGCTGATGTCATGAACTCTCCGGCACGCGTAGGACTGGTCAAGGATATCTTAAAAATCACGGAAGCATTTTCTGCCAAACACGAGCTTAAAATGCATTATTCCGGCTTACCCTACATTCGGGTCGTAAATGCCGAAAATATCAAGGGAGAGATGTATATGTTCATTATTCTCTCCCTGCTGATCTCGACTTTTATCCTTTACCTCTTCTTCCGCTCTTTCCGAATCATCGGGTTTTGTTTATTAATCGTTCTTACATGCGTTTGCTGGACCGTAGGTGTCATGGCTATGCTCGGAATTAAAATCACGCTTTTAACGGCTATGTTACCCCCATTATTAATCGTGATCTGTATTCCCAACATGGTCTTCATGATTAATAAATTTCACGCCGAATACGATCGCCACGGGAACAAGATCAAGGCTTTACAGAGAATGATTCAAAAGATAGGAAACGCCTCTTTCCTTAGTAACCTGACTACAGCTGCCGGTTTTGCCACATTTATCGTTACCTCCAGTCAGATTCTCGTTGAATTCGGTATCACCGCTTCCATCGGCATCAGCTTTGTCTATTTGGTTTGCCTAATCATGATTCCCTGCGTATTTAGCTTTCTGCCGTCTCCGGACAGCAAGCAAATCAAGCATCTACATAATAAATTTGTAAACGACACCTTAAATAAGGTTATTGAAATTATTATTAATCACCGGAATAAAGTTTATATTACTGCTTCCATTATAGTCGTTTTAGGGTTTATCGGTATCTCTTTGATGAAATCTACAGGGTACATGGTTGACGATCTGAAAGAGAGCGACCCGATCCGACAGGATCTCATGTTTTTCGAGGATAATTTCGACGGTTTAATGCCTTTGGAAATCACGATTGATTTCAAAAAACCGAATCAAGTCATCAAGTTATCCAACTTGGAGAAATTAGATTTATTAGCCCAAGAACTCTCCCAAGACGAAGACATTTCAAAACCCATTTCCATCGTTGAGGTGATTAAATTTGCCAATCAGGCTTTTTACAACGGGAAACCGGCCTATTACAAATTGCCGAGCAATCAAACGAAAAATTTTATTTTAAAATACGCTTCCCAATCCGCAGGAAGTATCGGGGGAAAAGCAAATTCATTTGTTGACTCCACCCTAAGAAATGTCCGGATGAGCTACCGTATAAAGGATATCGGTACTAAAAAAATGCAGGAAAAAGAGAATAAATTATACGGGATCATCGGAAAATATTTCCCCGGAGACCGAAATGTTGTAAAGGTAACCGGATCAAGTATCATCTTTTTTAAAGGGACCCAGTATTTAGTCACCAATCTATTCACGTCCCTGCTATTAGCCATTATCCTTATCGCCATTTTCATGGCATGGATGTTCCGGAGTAAACGCATGGTTATCGTTGCCCTCCTGCCAAACCTCATCCCGCAAATTATTACAGCCGCCATTATGGGATACTGTGGAATCCCGATCAAAGCATCGACCATATTAGTATTCAGTATTGCTTTTGGCATTTCAGTCGACGGGACCATTCACTATTTAGCAAAATACAGGCAAGAGTTACAAGGGACAAACTGGAGTATTCGGTCGTCTGCCGTTCTGGCGTTGAAAGAGACAGGGCAAAGCATGATTTACAATGCCATTATCCTTTTCTTCGGTTTCGGAATCTTTGCATTGTCGGACTTCGGCGGAACCGTTGCTTTAGGCATCCTCGTTTCCATTACCCTATTGGCAGCGATGCTTTCCAACCTCATTATATTACCCTCGCTTTTGTTAACCTTGGATAAGCATACGACAAACAAGACTTTTAAAGAACCGGTCATTCAAATTTTCGATGAAGAAGACGAAAGGGAGAAACACAGATAAATATATTCGTGGTCCCTTATCTCAACAACCGTTATCCCTAACGGATTTTTAATAAAAAAACCGGCTTATGCCGGTCTTTCATTATTTCTTCATCTCTTTCAAGATATCATCCATTAACTGGGATGTCCCGATTCGAAAATAGCGAGGAGTCACCCATTCTTTTCCCAAAACATGGTTGACGATGGTTAGGTAACGAATGGCATTTTGTACTTTGGAAACACCTCCTGCCACTTTTATTCCCACCATTTTACCCGTTTGGGCATGATACTGACGGACGGCTTCACACATCACATAAACAGATTCGGGAGTAGCATTCACAGGCACTTTTCCCGTGGATGTTTTCACAAAATCCGCTCCCGCGTATGCACTGATCAACGCGGCATTAAATATGCTCTCGATATCCTTCAGCTCCCCGGTTTCCAATATCACTTTCAATAAAACGCCTTTACAAGCTTCCCGGATAGCTGCAAGCTCCTCGTATACCCTCTCGTAATTTCTCTCCAGGATATCCCCCACGGAGATAACCACATCGATTTCATCCGCCCCGGCGGCAACGGCCGCTTTACATTCTGCAATTTTTACTTCCATAAAAGATTGAGAAGAGGGAAAACAAGCTCCCACGACAGTCGTTTTAATGGATGTTTCACTCAATCCGTTTTTTACAATCGAAGCATATTTCGGGAATACACATACCGAAGCGACCTCAGGCAAGGCATTCTTCTTGATTTTCTTAAGCAGTTCCGCAACAAATTCCGTCACGGACCTATCCGTATCTGTCACCTTCAATGTCGTATAATCCATACAGGTTATACATAGCTCGAAGTTCTCCGGACAGTAGGCCAAAGCAATCTCTTTCTCGATAACTCCATCCAACTCGAACTCTATCCGATCTTCTAAATTCGAAAAATTATAAGTAGCTAATATTCCCGATATATTTTCCATAAACATTCAATTTATTTCCTCCATAAAGCAACTGGAAATATCTATACGCAATTTCCTCGTGTCAAGTTTATTCTTCCCTAATTTTTATTAACAAACTTATGCTTGCTTGTTTTCAGTTCGACAAAATTACATAATACTTCCGAGATTTTTAAACAAATATCATGCAAAATATTTATTTTTGGGATGCGTAAACACTCGCACGAGCTATAAATTCATAAGCAAAACTAAATGGCTACAAAATCAGAAATACAAACACCTTTGATGCAACAATACTATGCAGCTAAGGCTCAATATCCTGATGCACTACTTCTTTACAGAATGGGAGATTTCTATGAGACCTTCGGGGAAGATGCCATCACTACCTCAAAGATTTTAGGGATTACCCTCACAAAGCGATCTCACGGCTCCCCCGGAGACGTAGAGCTTGCCGGTTTCCCCTATCATGCCATAGATACCTATCTTCCTAAATTAGTCCGTGCCGGTCAGAGAGTAGCCATCTGTGAACAATTGGAAGATCCCAAGAAAACCAAGAAGTTAGTCAAACGGGGAGTCATAGAATTAGTAACTCCCGGTGTTTCGTACAACGAAAATACCATTGACAATAAAAATAACGTATTTCTGGCCTCCGTCTATTTTACCAAAAGCAAAGCCGGAATCTCGTTATTGGATCTTTCCACGGGCGAATTTTTAACGACGGAAGGAACTCCTTCCACGGTAGACAAATTATTGAATAGTTTTCAACCCAAGGAGGTGTTATATCCTAAAGGCTCTGAAGCCTTATTCCATGAACTTTTCGGAAATAAATACTATACTTACCCGGTAGAAGCCTGGTTTTTCGAACCGGACTCTTCGGAAGATCGGCTGAAGAAACATTTCGACGTCTCTTCTCTGAAAGGTTTTGGAATTGATAAGTTAGAATGCGGTATCGCCGCTTCCGGGGCCATTCTCTATTATTTAGACATGACCAAGCACGAGCTGGTAGGGCATATCACCTCTATTGGACGAATCGATGAATCCACTTGTGTATTATTAGACCGCTTCACGCTACGAAACCTGGAAATATTGGAATCGCTCCACGAAGGAGGTTGTTCGTTAACCGATATTATTGACAGAACAATTACTCCCATGGGCAGCCGGATGCTTCGCCGTTGGATTTGCATGCCGTTGAAATCTCCGGAAGAGATCAACCAACGGTTGGATATCGTAGAAAGTTTCATTCAACACGAAACCGAACGTCTCGAGCTGGAACAACTATTACGGATCATCGGGGATTTGGAACGGTTAGCTTCTAAAATTGCCGTATGCCGGATCTCGCCGCGAGAGATGGTACAATTGAAAGTAGCTTTGCAAACGTTGATTCCGCTAAAAAAACATTGCCGGAACATCAACAATCCCCAATTAACCCAATGGATCGAGCAATTAAACGAATGCGAGGCTCTTCATCAAAAGATAGCGCAACAAATACAGGAAGAAGCACCCGCTCAGCTGAACAAGGGAAATGTCATTGCCCCCGGGGTTAACGCGGAGTTAGACGAGTTGAGAGAAATTTCCTCCCATGGAAAAGAACTCCTGCTTCAAATGCAACAACGGGAAATAGAAAAAACCGGTATCCCTTCATTAAAAATAGGTTTTAATAATGTATACGGCTATTACATCGAGGTGACTAAAACTCACAACAGTAAAGCCCCCGATACATGGATCAGGAAGCAGACATTAGTGAATGCAGAACGCTACATCACACCCGAATTAAAGGAGTATGAAGAAAAGATCTTAGGAGCAGAAGATCGTATTCAGGAGTTGGAGAGTACGATTTACAACGAATTGTTACTCGTTGCCTCATCCTATATCAAAGCCATACAAACTAATGCCCATATCATTTCCCGGATCGATGCTTTAATTTCGTTTTCTAACGTATCCATCACGAACCAATACCACCGTCCTGAAATCAATGAATCCTATTCCATCGATATAAAAGCCGGGCGTCATCCGGTCATCGAAAAGCAGCTTCCTCCCGGAGAAAGCTATATCCACAACGATTTGTTTTTAGATAACGAAAAACAACAAATCATTATTATCACGGGACCTAACATGGCCGGAAAATCGGCTTTATTACGTCAGACAGCACTTATCGTCATTATGGCACAAGCCGGTTGTTTCGTTCCGGCAACCTCCGCATCAATCGGGTATGTCGATAAGGTTTTCACAAGAGTCGGGGCCTCAGACAACATCTCCTTGGGAGAATCTACTTTCATGGTAGAAATGAACGAAGCCGCCAATATATTAAACAATATATCCGATCGGAGCCTCGTTTTGTTCGACGAGTTGGGAAGAGGGACCTCTACTTACGACGGAATCTCCATTGCCTGGGCCATCGTGGAATTTTTACACGAGCATGTCAAATACCGTACGAAGACTCTGTTTGCCACCCATTATCACGAATTGAACGAAATGGAACGTTCGTTCCCGAAAATCAAAAACTACAATGTTTCGGTAAAGGAAGTGAATAATAAAATTGTCTTTTTGCGTAAATTGGTAAAAGGAGGTTCAAATCACTCTTTCGGAATCCAAGTCGCTAAAATGGCAGGATTGCCGCAATCCGTCATATTACGGGCTTCTGAGATTCTGAAACAGCTGGAAAACGACAAGAACAAAAGCGGGACCTTACAAAAAAACGTGAGTCGGATTGCCAATGAAAGGGAAGGGGTCCAGCTCAGCTTTTTCCAATTGGAAGATCCCGTTCTTCTCCAAATTAGAGACGAAATCGCCGGGTTGGACATCAACGGTCTAACCCCACTTGAGGCTTTGAATAAGCTAAACGAGATTAAAAAGATCACCGGAATCTAAAACCGTTTAAGTTACAAATTGACGATTGGCCTCTGCAATCGTCAATTCAAACGGTCATTTAATAATTTCCATGTGCAGGATTACGACGTTTTCCAAAGGACGATCGTTGGCATCGGTTTGTACGGCTGCTATTTTATCCATAACCTCCATCCCTTCGACTATCTCCCCGAATACGGTATATTGACCATCCAAATGAGGAGTTCCTCCCACCGTCGTATAAATCTTTTTCTGCTCCGGAGTTAACACCAACTCTTCTTGAACAAAAAGGCTGTCACAGGCATGAGCTATCTCTTCCGTCAACCGATCCATTCCCTCCTGATCTTCGGCTTTTTGCAAGCGAGCATATTCGGCTTCATAACCCGATTTGATACGGTTATACAAAGCGATCTTCCGGCGTTCATTAATCCGCTTAACCGTGTTATCCAGCTTCTCCGGCGAATAAACGACACCCTGCACCATATAGAAATGCGAGCCGCTGGACTTTCGCTGAGGATTCACCTCATCTCCCTCCCGGGCTGCCGCAAGTACACCTCTTTTATGAAAGTAACGAGGTTGAAACTCCGCATCGATGGTGTACCCATTATCACCTTCTCCCAATAAAGTTCCCGATGCCGCTGTTTTCGATTCCGGGTCTCCAGCCTGTATCATAAAATTTTGAATAACACGATGAAATAAAACGCTATCATAAAATTGTTCCTTCACTAACTTCAAAAAATTATCCCGATGCTTAGGCGTCTCGTTATATAACTTAACTTTTATATCTCCCATCGTCGTAGACATACTCACTATTTGTTCTTTCTGATTACTACAAGAGATACCGCTGCAGAATAAGAGTATCAATAAAAAAAATTTATTCATAAACCTGATTTTAAAATTAAAACGAATAATTTCATCGACAAAAATAGAGGAATTTGTTTTATTTACAATATTTTTGTGTTCATCTTGGCTAACTTATAAAAAAAGACGATCATGAAAACTGTTTTAATTTTTACAACCGCTTTAATATTTGTTTTCTTTTCAGCTTGCAAAGAAAAACAAGCTCCGAAAAAAGAGACTCCCGTACAAGTCGTTAAAACGGAAAACACGACTCCGCCCGAGGTTGAGGCAGAAAAAACGAAAGAGGTAAAACCGGTAGTAAAAGAGAAAAAAAACTACTTCCTGGTTGCCGGCTGTTTTGAATATAAAAGCAACGCGGATAAACTGTGTCAAAGACTCCAAAAAGAAGGTTTCTCCGAAGCGGAAGTACTGAACTATTTTGAGAATCTCTATTTAGTCGTTTACGAGGGGTATGCTCAAAAAACGGATGCGCTCGTAGCCTTGAAGAATATACAAAAAGAGGCCAGTAAGCAAAAAACCTGGTTGTACCACGCCAAATAAGTAAAGAAGAATGATGAAAATCTTATTATTTCTGGCAATACTCTTTCTATTCGGTCATTGCCAGCATAATAAATTAGACTCCAAAAAATTGACGACGGCAAGTGTCACGAGAGATCTGACTGCCGTTTTAAAAGACAGTATAGTTACGCCGAAAGAGGACACGACGGCCATACGGCAAGAGCAAAAAACCGAACCCTTACAAACGGAAAGCCCATCGCGAAAAGATCGCATTGTCACTTCTCCTACGGAAAGCTATTACGTTATCGTAGCCAGTTATCCAGAACTATCATCCGCCGAAAAAAGATTGAATCGTCTGGTAGAACAAGGATACACGGAATCACGGATTATTACCAAAAATAATCGCTTCCGCGTGAGTGTCGCCCGGTATAGAGATAAAGAAGAGGCTATTCGTGAAACAAATGATTGGAAAAAACGTCTCGACCGGGATGATCTTTGGGTGATCCGGTATTAATAAAGCACGACAACGATAAAGGTAGCTCCGTATAAAAATCCGAAGTACACTTGGGCGGGTGTATGACATTTCAAATACAGCCTGCAACTACCGAGAACTCCAGATAACAGGATCAGGAAGGATAGCGTATACATTACATCCCCAAAATATTTTGTTCCCAAGATAAAAACGAAACCGCATAGAGCCCCTATCGCCATCATATGTATACTCATTTTCCAACAGATCGTGACAAACAGGAAACCGGACAATAAAATGATGATAAGCAGGTAAAACTGACGTACGATATGGGCATAAGGGAACTCCCGAAGCAAATAGACGACGACAAAAAAACAGACGATCGTTATTAGAATCGGGAAAATACGTTCCTGCTTGTTCCACATGGCATAGCTATCTATTAATCGCAAATATTTTAACAAAGGCAAACACGCCAGAGGAATAAAAACAGGACCGGTAATCGTTAGCAAATAGGCCGTATATTGAGTCTGCAAAGGAATAAAAGAAAAAATAGTTCCCGAATGGAAGATAATAAACAAGGCATACAAAGGGATTACAACGGGATGTACCAATAAAGACACAAGAAAAGCGACATTCTTCATAACACACACACTGTTAAGTTATACTTCCCGTCTTAAACGTGCAACCGGAATATCCAATAGCTGCCTGTACTTGGCAACCGTACGCCTGGCTATTTGATATCCCTTCTTATTCATTAATTCAACCAACTCGTCATCCGTAAACGGTTTACGTTTGTTTTCCTGGTCTACAATCTCCTTCAATACGTTTTTAATCTCTCCGGTACTCACCTCTTCCCCGCTATTGGTAGGCATACTCCCCGAAAAGAATTGTTTTAACGAATATATTCCAAACCATGTTTGTACATACTTCGAATTGGAAACCCTGGAAATGGTCGAAACATCTAATCCCGTAATATCTGCAATATCCCGCAAAATCATAGGTTTCAAGCGACTTTCATCACCGGTCAAAAAGAATTGTTTCTGAAATTGAACAATAGCAGTCATTGTTAGCATGAGGGTATTATTACGCTGCTCTACGGCATCGATAAACGAACGAGCCGAATTCAATTTATACTTCACAAAAGAAACCACATCTTTTTTTTCTTTCGAAGTAGCACTTTTCTGATATTTCTCCAATAGATTCAGATAAGACTTGTTTAATCTCAATTCCGGAACATCTCCAGAATTAAGGCTCAGCTGCAACTCACCATCTACAATATCCAAATTAAAATCCGGAATAATTTTTTCAGAACCGGAATTAACCGAATCCGACACCTGTCCTCCCGGCTTAGGATTCAACTTTAAAATCTCATCGATAGCCTCTCTCAACTCTTTATCCGAAAGCCGCATACGTTTGGTAATCTTTTCATAATGTTTTTTGGAAAACTCCTCAAAGAAATTTTCCAAAATCATCTGTGCATGACGTAACGAGGGAGTCGGATTCCCTGCCAAACGTCGTTTTATTTGCAGCAATAAACACTCCCGTAAATCTCGTGCCCCTACTCCTGCCGGTTCAAACTCCTGCACGATATGCAATAGACGTAGCACTTTTTCTTCATCAATCTCTATCCCGGCACCAAAGGCCAAATCATCCACGATATTTTCAATATCCCGTCGCAAATAACCATCCTCATCCATATTGCCGATGATGTATTCCGCAATCTTACGATCCATCTCGCTCAATGGCTTTACCCCCAGTTGAGCGATTAAGTTCTCTCGAAAAGAGATTCCTCCGGACAACACAAAATCCCGTCCGTCATCGTCTTTGGAAACATTGGAAGCAGACAGCTTATAATCGGGAATGTCATCATCGTCACTCAGGTAATCATCCAAAGAAAATTCATCCTCGACCGTATCGTGATCTTCCTCCTCCTCGGAAGCCTGATCATACTCCTCTTCGCTCTCTTCCCTATACTCCTCCTCGTGCTCCTGTTGCTCTTCTTCCCCCAGATCCAACAAGGGATTCGATTCCAATTCCTCCTTTATTCTTTGCTCCAATTGGTAAGTGGGAAGCTCCAGCAGTTTTATCAACTGAATCTGCAACGGATTTATTTTCAATCCCAATTTTTGTTGTAAATTCTGCTTTAGCATCTCTCTTCATCGTTGTTGTAATGAAAGAGATTCAAATAACGATTGAATCTCTTCCTGTATTAAAATTCTGCACTTTTCGGTGTCCGCGGGAAGGGTATCACGTCACGAATATTTCCCATTCCGGTCACAAAAAGTAATAGACGTTCGAATCCCAAGCCAAATCCGCTATGAACGGCAGAACCAAAGCGACGGGTATCCAGATACCAGCTCATACTTTCCACGGGAATCCCCACCTCTTTCATTCTTGTCACCAATTTATCGTAATCTTCTTCCCGTTGGGACCCACCAATAATCTCTCCGATCTGCGGGAAAAGCACATCCATTGCCGCCACGGTTTTTCCATCCGGGTTCTGCTTCATATAAAAAGCCTTTATCTCCTTCGGGTAGCCTGTCAAAATAACCGGACGTTTGAAGTGCTTCTCAACCAAATAACGTTCGTGTTCGCTTTGTAGATCCACTCCCCACCCCGTTATCGGGTATTGGAATTTACCACTCTTGTTTTGCTTGCTATTTTTCAAAATATCAATGGCTTCCGTATAAGTAACCCGTTCGAAATCATGATTCAGTACGAATTGCAATTTTTCAATCAACTCCATGGAACGATCCTCCGCTTTCTTGTCTTTCTCCTCGTCCTGAAGACGCTTACTCAAGAACCGAAGATCATCCATACAATGTTCCAAAGCGTAACGAATCAAATATTTTAAGAAATCTTCCGCCAGATCCATGTTATCTTTCAAATCATAGAAAGCAGCCTCCGGCTCGACCATCCAGAACTCTGCCAGATGACGAGTCGTATTGGAGTTTTCAGCACGAAACGTCGGTCCGAACGTGTATATTTTCCCCAAAGCCATAGCTCCCAATTCTCCCTCTAACTGCCCACTTACGGTTAAATTTGTCGATTTACCGAAAAAATCCTGTTTAAAATCGACCTCGCCCCCTTCGGTCAAAGGCGGGTTCTTCGGATCGAGGGTCGTTACCCGGAACATTTCACCAGCACCTTCACAATCTGATGCGGTAATCAAAGGCGTATGTAAATAATAAAAGCCATGATTATTAAAATATTGATGTATCGCAAAAGCCATAGCATGGCGAATGCGAAAAACAGCACCGAAAATATTGGTCCGGAAGCGCAAATGAGCAACCTCTCGCAAAAACTCCAACGAATGCTTTTTGGGTTGAATCGGAAATTTATCCGGATCCGCTTCTCCCAAAACAACTATCTCCTTTGCCTGTATTTCGTAAGATTGACCGCTTCCGGTACTCTCTACCAGCATTCCTTTTACATGAATAGCGGCTCCCGTTGTCACTTTTTTCACTAACTCCTCCGGGAAATTATTCATTTCCACGACAATCTGTATATTATTTATCGTAGAGCCGTCATTCAAGGCTATAAAATTAACCTGTTTATTACCGCGTTTGGTTCTAACCCAACCACTTACCTCGACTTCTTTGTCACAATCTTCAGACTGTAACAGCTCTTTGATTAATCGTTTTTTTGTGTCCATCATCTTACATTTACACCATTATCATTTTATCTACACCATGTTCCACCCGAAACACGGATGGGCAAAAATAATAAATTAAGCATCAATTCACAAATAGATACCTCTTAGATTCATATCCTAAAAAGTTCCGTCTCCAAACCCGTTATAAGTTTATAATATTCTCCACGAAAAGAAGGAATTTTTCTCGTTTCAAATAAACAGCTCGCTAAAAATTCCGTCAGAGACCAGCCATCCCCGGGGAGACAACCGAATTATATTATTCTCTATCTCTAAAAGTCCGCTTTCCCTCCAAACAGGTAACTTGTGTTTTACCCGGTTCCAATAAACGGCGTACTCTCGTTCAAGCCGCTTTATGTCCAACCCCCACATCGTACGCAAACGCGTCATTATACATTCATTATACTTGTCCCTATCGCTTAACTCTTCCCGCTCGAAATATAACCGATTTTCCTGCAAAGCATCCATATATTTTTTCAAATGAGCCACATTCCATTGCCTGGAATCCCCGTCATAAGAGTGGGCCGCCGCCCCCAATCCGAGGTAAGGACGTTGCATCCAGTAAGAAGTATTGTGTTTCGAATATCTACGTTCTTTAGCAAAATTAGATATTTCGTAATGCTCGAAACCGATATGCTTCAAGTAATCGGAAACCAAAAGATACTGTTCGGCCAAGCAGTCATCATCCAAAGGAACAAATTTTCCGCGGGCCGCCAAGCGTTCGAAAACGGTATTGGAGTCGATACTCAACAGGTAAACCGAAACATGGGAAACCGGCAGATTTTCAAGTATTTTCAGATGATGCTCCACATCCGAAGAGGTACTTCCGGGCAGACCGATAATCAAATCAATTCCGATATTTTCAAATCCGCAATCAGCAGCCCGGCACACCGCCTCTTCCGCCCGGCGAGCCGAGTGAGTCCGGTTGATCTGTTTCAGAACCTTATCGTCGAAAGACTGTACACCTATACTTAGACGATTAAACCCCACCTCTTTCCAAAACCTCAGCTTTTCAACAGTAACATCTTCGGGATTAGCCTCCAATGTACGCTCGGAATCGGGAGAAAACGTCCAACAGGACTCTACCTCCCTCACGATTCTCTCCAATTCATTCACCTCTAAATAAGAGGGAGTACCCCCACCGAAGTAAAGCGTATCCGCCTGCCGAGACGGCAAATACTCCCTTCGTAATTCAACCTCCCGGCACAATGCCCGGACATACTCCTCTTTCCGTTGCAGGGAAGCCACGGAGTAGAAACCACAATAAAAACATTTACTTCGGCAAAAAGGTATATGCACGTATATTCCCATGAACGAAACTTTATTAAGCGACAAATTTAACAACAATTATCGCGTATCTCTCACATTGAATTATGAATTGTTTGCTACATTTGTAAAATTCAGCGGGAAGTGCAAGTTAAAATTAAAACCATGTTTAAGTTCATCACCTTCTTATTTTTATTCGGGCCTATCTGCCTTCAGGCGCAAACCGTAATCCTGGGAAGAGTGATATCCAACGCGGGAGAAGCCGTACAAGGGGTAAATATCTATTACGTGGAAGGAAAAACAGGAACGACAACAGATTCGACCGGACACTTCCGGCTGGAATGCGAACTTCCGTGTACCCTCGAATTATCGCACGTGAATTACCAAAAGGAGACCTATAAGCTATTGAATAATCGAACCTCCTTCGTGATTGTCTTACGAAATAAACACAATAACTTGAAAGAGGTTATCGTGACCGGTTTTCCGGCCAGCGGCAAGATCTTCGCCTCTTCGAACAATATCGAACGGATTCCGGCCATCCTCGGGGAACAGGATATTATGAAATACTTGGCTACTCTGCCGGGAATTATTACCACCAATGCCTTGAATTCAGGAATATACGTACGGGGAGGCAACAGCAATGAAAACGGATTTCTAATCAATGACATGCCTATCGCCAATCCAGATCACCTGACCGGTATTCTTTCCACCTTCGATCCTTACATCATCAGCAATTCGACCTTGTACAAAAGCGGATTTCCGGCCCGATACAACAGTTTCCTTTCGTCTTATATCAACATGCGCCCCGAACAAGGGAACAAACAAAATTACGAGGGAGAGATTACGTTAGGGTTAGTCTCCTCATCGATAAAGACACAAGGACCGATTATAAAAAATAAGACCTCCTTTGCCGTATCTCTCAGGACCTCTTATCTCGAACATATCGCAAGAATATATAACCAAACCATCAAGGATCAACAAGAACCGAACTACATGCCGGAATATGGTTTCAGCGACGTTACGGTTAGCTTAGATTCCAAAATCTCCGGCAAATGGCGCATGAACGCTTTCGGATTATTCACCATCGACAATTTAAAGATGAAGCTAAGCGACCATATCCAATACAAATTCAATTGGCACACGTTATCCGGTATCGTAAATACCACTTACGCTCCATCTTCCGATCGGTTCTGGAGTTTACAGGTCGGAATGAACACTGCTTACAGCAAAGGAGATGCCACAGGCAGCATTCCGATGGGCGGGGGCAACCAACACTACTCGGTTCTTGCAAAACTCTCCTACTCCCGTTCCTTTTCGGAACGGATACAATTCAATACCGGAGGTAAATTCGAGTATGCCCGCTTTGAAACGGCAAACAAAATGGACGATTACCACAACTTTTTAATAAAAAGTTCAGATAAATCATTTAATCTATCTGAGATATATGCAGATATAATCTATCAAATAAACCCTTACTTTAATATTAACGGAGGGGTCAATTATCAATTTTATCAAGGAGCAACCCTCCGACACACATTCTCTCCCCGCTTTAAAATCAGCTACACCCGAGGAGGCTTTACCCTTTGGATGGACTATGCCAAGACCGCCCAATACCTGAGTCTTTATCCCTATTTTACGGTAAAGACCCCCATCGACATCTGGTATCCGTTAGAAAAAAATTCGAAACCGGCTATCTGCCATCAATATTCCATCGGAATAAATCAGGCCGTCAGTCAAATTTTATCCGTCTACGCGGGAGTTTTCTATAAAGACATGCGTCACGTCAAAGATTTTGCATCCGATATAAAAACGGAATACACGGCATTAACCGAGAACCAAATCGAAGGAAAAGGCCACGCAAAAGGATTCGAAATAGATTTCACCTTGAATAACCGAGCCTTTTACGCTCACGCGAACTATACCCTATCGGAATCCAAAAGACAATTCAAGGAGATCAATAACGGCAAGTCCTTTTATCCCCCTTACGACGTCAAGCACAATATCATCATCAACTTTTCCTATAACCTCTCTTCACGCCTTACATGGAACGCACTCTGGTCGTTCTCCTCGGGAGTTTACACTACTTTCCCCGTCGGAGCGGTTATCGCACATAACATTACGGATATTCTGGATCATCCTGTTCTTATCCCGGTCTATACAGACCGTTACAATTACAAACTCCCTAACAATCATCGATTAGACGCAGATATCAACTATAAGTTCAATTTCCGGAATCTCTTTTTCAAATTGACAATAGGTGCGTACAACATATACAACCAGTCCAATCCCTCATTTATTTATTTCAGACCGGAACGTACGGGACAAACGGGGACGAAATTCGTACCCAAATCCAAGGTAATGCTGCCGTTTATTCCGTATATTTCGCTACGTTTAAGATGGTGACATGAAGAAAAAAAGTGTATTGTTAGGTATTTTGCTCTCCGTTTACGCCTGCATTCCGGAAGAAGATCTTCCCATAAAAAACATGGGAACCGTTTCCGGCTACTTTATCGAGTGCTATTGCAAACCGGAAGAAACTTTCTCCTTGAGTGCTATTCCCGTTTTGCCCATCTCGGGCAATTTGGCTCCGGACTTTTCGACGGAATTCGATATCTCGATCCGAGCAAACGAACTGATCAAAATGGAACACGTCATCTTCACTCTCCCCGGTTCGGATTTCATTTACAATTACGGGAGCGAAAAAAAACTGGCACCCGGCAACGACACGCTCTATCTAAAAATAATAACGCCCGAAAAAAATCAGATAACAGCACAAACAGCCGTCCCGGAAGCGATCAAAATAGATTCATATCAAATCAAAAATAACGTTGCCAGCATCCATTTTTCCACTTCGGAAGATCCGACTCAAAATTACTATATTTACACGCTTCAGCTCTCAGCCAACGATTCGATATTCAGAAAAGAGGTTTCCTACCTGAATCTCAGTCATTACAAATCAGCTTCTGCCATAACACGTCGTATCGTCTGTTCGCAAATCGCAGAGGCAGATATAGCCTTTATCAGCCTGATGCGCATCACAAAAGATTGTTATAACTATCAGATATCCTTAAATGAAGCCAATAGCGCGAATCAGGGAAGTATCACGACTCCGGTACCTTTAGAGGGAAATATCGAGGGAGCTTTGGGAATCTTCACTTGTTACACGGAAGACACGAAAAGCATCACCCTCAAATAAACAAACGCTTCATATTCAAACTTTTTACCGCAAACTTTTTGTATACCCGAAATTTTATGTAATTTTGCCCCTCATTTTGGAGTGGTTTATTCGAAAAAATGCAGGAGTGAACCTTAGCCATTTACCTTGCATCGCAGACCCGAGGATGAAAACGTTCAACAGTCGCCCGACTAACCTCGTTTGTTTTCACCGAAAAGGGATGCTAAAGTAAACCACGAAAAAAGACAAACAGAAGTATAATTTTTTAAATTAAAAAAGAAGTGGATCAAATTAGTTACAAAACAATTTCCGTCAATAAAGCCACCGCCAAAAAAGAGTGGGTTTTAATTGACGCAGAAAACGAGGTTTTGGGACGTCTTGCTTCAAAAGTTGCGAAACTCTTAAGAGGCAAATATAAACCCAGCTACACACCTCATGTTGATTGCGGAGACAACGTAATTATCATTAACGTGGAAAAAGTACAGTTAACCGGTAAGAAATTGACCGACAAACAGTACATCAGACACACCCAGTATCCCGGTGGACAAAGAATTTCAACACCGCAACAGTTGTTGGCAAAACACCCGGAAAGAATTATCGAGCACGCTGTTAAAGGAATGCTTCCGAAAAATCGCCTTGGCAGAGCTGTCATGAAAAATCTTTACTTGTACGCCGGCACGGAGCACAAGCAAGAGGCTCAACAGCCAAAAGTAATTGATTTAAACTCACTTAAATAACAAGGTATGGAAGTAATTAATGCAATCGGTAGAAGAAAAACGGCAGTAGCACGTGTTTATCTCAGCGAGGGAAAAGGCAATATTACGATCAACAAAAGGAATTTGGAAGAGTATTTTACCTTGCCGACCCTTCAATATATTGTAAAACAACCGCTTGAATTGTTAGGAGTAACCGGACAATACGATATCAAAGTAAATCTTGGAGGAGGTGGCTTCAACGGTCAGGCAGAAGCATTACGTTTAGGAATTGCCAGAGCATTGGTAAAAATCAATGCCGAAGACAAACCAAAATTAAGAGCAGCAGGATTCATGACCAGAGATCCGCGTGAAGTGGAACGTAAAAAACCGGGTCGTCCGGGTGCTCGTAAGAGATTCCAGTTCTCTAAACGTTAATGGAGGTTTAGTATCTAAATTGACGGGACTTCTAATGAGAACTACCCGGCAATTGATTAAATGTAAGAATGTAAACTTTATAAAAAAACAAAAATGTCAAATACAAGTTTCGACGAATTATTAAATGCAGGTTGTCACTTTGGACACCTTACCCGTAAATGGAATCCCAAAATGGCTCCTTATATCTTTATGGAGCGTAATGATATCCACATCATCGACCTGAACAAAACAGCTATTATGTTGGACAAAGCAAGTGCCGCTTTAAGACAAATCGCTAAATCAGGTAGAAAAATTCTGTTTGTAGCAACAAAAAAACAGGCTAAGGACATTGTTGCCGAAAAAATTTCTAATATCAACATGCCGTATGTAACGGAAAGATGGCCGGGTGGTATGTTAACCAACTTCCCCACTATCCGGAAAGCCGTGAAGAAAATGACGACCATCGACAAAATGGAGAAAGACGGAACTTTCGATCATCTTTCAAAAAGAGAGAAACTCCAAATCTCCCGTCAAAGAGCCAAATTGGAGAAAAACTTGGGTAGTATCGCCGATTTGACCCGGCTCCCGGCTGCTCTTTTTGTTGTCGATGTTATGAAAGAATACATCGCTGTTAAAGAGGCAAATACCCTCGGGATCCCCGTATTTGCAATGGTTGACACGAACTCTAATCCGGACGGTATCGACTTCGTAATACCTTGTAATGACGATGCTTCGACTTCCATCTCATTGATCATTGAAAAAGTGGCTTCTGCTATTAAAGAAGGGCTAACCGAAAGAAAAGTGGAACGGGAAAAAGAGGGCGGAGACAAAAAAGCCGTAGTAGAAAAAGCAGAGAAAGTGGAAGATCAGGAGGAAGTAGAGGTAGAGGAATCAGCTTCAGAAGAAGAAAAATAATTTACGATCTTACAGACTTACGATATCAATCGTAAGTCTGCCACTGTAAATGATCATTTACAAATTAAAAAAAGAGAACATGGAAATAAAAGCAGCAGACGTAATGAAGTTGCGTAAAGCAACAAACGCCGGAATGATGGATTGTAAACACGCTCTTCAGGAAGCTGAAGGTGATTTCGACAAAGCCGTAGACATCATCCGTAAAAAAGGTCTGGTTATTGCCAGCAAACGTGCTGACAGAGATGCTAAAGAAGGATGTGTATTAGCTAAAACCGACGGAAAAAAAGCCGTAATCGTTTCACTGAATTGTGAAACAGATTTCGTGGCTAAGAACGAAGGCTTCATCGCATTCACTACCCGTATTCTGGAAGCAGCTCTTGCTAATATGCCGGAAAACATAGAAGCTTTGTTAAACCTCCAATTGGATGGAAGAACTATTGCGGAACAGATTGCCGAACAAACAGGTGTTATCGGAGAAAAATTAGAGTTAAGTTATTACGGAAAATTAGAAGCTGAAGCTTCCGTTGTATATATTCACCCGGGAAACAAACTGGCTACCGTCGTAGGATTCAACAAAGAGGCCGACATGCAGGCAATGAAAAACATCGCCATGCAGGTAGCTGCAATGGCTCCTGTCGCATTGGATAAAGAAGATATTCCTCAGAGTGTCATCGATCACGAAGTGGAAATCGGTCGTGAAAAAGCACGGGAAGAAGGCAAACCAGAAGCCATGTTAGATAAAATCGCACAAGGACGTCTGAATAAATTCTTCCAAGAATCGACTCTATTAAATCAAGTTTACGAACAGGACGGAAAAATGTCCGTAAGAGAATACTTGAAGAGTATTGACAAAGATTTAACCGCCACCGGATTTTTACGCTTCACTCTGAACGCTTAATTGGTGGAATCAATTCATATAAAAACAGGCTTTACAGCCTGTTTTTTTTGCCTAAAACGATAACCGTGCCTCAGAAAAATTACACTTGCATATTATTGGATTTAGACGGAACCGTCACGGATTCCATGCCAGGCATCACCAGATCCGTACAATATGCCTTATCCTGTTTCGACATTCAAGTAACGGATATCAATACGTTACAAAAATTCGTAGGTCCACCTCTGAAAGAATCGTTCATGGAATACTATCAATTCGATGAAAAAATGGCAATGGAGGCTATCGAGGCTTACAGAAAACGATTTGAAAAAATCGGAATTTACGAAAATAACCTGTATCCGGGAATTGAATCTTTATTGAAGGAGTTGAACAAAGCAAAAAAGAAAGTGATGTTGGCCACTTCCAAACCAACAATCTACGCACGTCAGATAATCGATCACTATCATCTTACCCCCTATTTTTCTTATATAGGAGGAAGTAGTTTAGACGGTTCTATTTCGCATAAAGATGAAGTCATTCGTCTCGTAATGGAGCAAAACTCGATTGAAAATAAAGAAGACGTCGTAATGATCGGAGACCGCAAATATGACATCGAGGGCGCTCGAAAAACGGGAATAGACTCCATAGGAGTACTTTACGGATACGGCGATCAAAAAGAACTGAGTTTAGCCGGAGCCAACTACATCGTACGGGATGTCGAAGAACTTGCTCACTTTCTGTTAAACACAAGATAGACTATTCCCGGAAGAAAAATATTCTCTCTTCGTATCTGAAAAGAATATTCCTTCGTATAACTTTCATTCATACTAAAAGGGAAAAAATGATGAAAGGGATTACAACGATAATTTTCGACCTGGGAGGGGTATTGATGGATTTGGACAAAAATGCCTGCATACGGGCATTTCAAGCCATCGGCTTTAAAGATATTGATGAATATTTAGATATTTACCTCCCTAAAGAAGGAGTTTTCAAACAATTAGAACAAGGGCAAATCGGCACCGATGAGTTTCACGAGGGTGTCCGAAAACTTATCGGAAGGTCTGTAACGGACGAAAGTATAGATGATACTTACCGGGAGATGTTGGCCGGTATTCCAGGGTACAAACTGGAAATGCTGAGACAATTAAAAGAGCATTATCAAATATTATTGTTAAGTAACACGAATCCGATCATGATGGATTACATCCGGAAGACCTACTTTATGGACGAAGGAGTAAGCTGGAAAAACTATTTCGACGAACTGTTTCTTTCTTACGAATTAAAAATGACCAAGCCGGATCCCGCTATTTTCAAAGAGGTAATCCGCCGCTCCGGAATTCATCCCGAAACCACCTTCTATCTGGACGATTCCCCACGAAATATAGAGACCGGTAAATCCTTCGGGCTTAAAACCTATACGGTACAACCACACGAAGATTTTCGGTTCCTATTCAATAAGTAGCTTTATCTCTTTTCGATGACCGTAACATAACGTACAAATTTCGGAGAGTGCCACTTCGTGTTTTTTTTCCTGGCGTTATTATCATATACGTCAACCAAACGAAGCTTCACCCGTTCCCGTACGGATTCGGGCAATACATCTTCGGCCGGTCGACCGGAAACAAGCACGATAGGCAGCGAATCCAGTATAGCCGTATCTTTACCCGTATCCCACGGCAAAATCCGGCGACCGGCTTCATATACCAACTCCATCCGCAACTCTTCCTCTTGAGGATAATAAAAAGGCAACTTATTGATACTTTCAATCTCCCTGACCGCCCGTATACTTTTTATCTCCTCATTATTAAACATCGTCGCCACCGAATTCATTAACAAGGTCTCCACGAGAATCAACAAAATAACCATTCCCGTAAAAACTTTCAGAGGTTTTAGCCTTATGCCTCCTACAAAAATAGAATAAGAGACTAACCAAAAAAGGAAAGAGACTACGATATAGTAGACCCAACCGATTTGTCGGGTTTGAAAAAACAATACATACAACGCAACAGGCATTCCCAAGGCAATGATCGCGGGCAGAAAAGCATTTATCCGGAATACGATCTTATCGCCCTTCGTCAAACTCTTTTCTTTGACGGCTATAAAGATGTATAATACATAATGAGCAACCACCATAGCGGAAGGTATCAGCAACGGTAACAAATAACGCGTTTTCTTTTCCGGAAAGCAAGAAAGTAAAACCAAGGAAAGCAATGTCCAAACAATCGCCAGCCTATACTCTTTCTTTAAGGTTATTTTATGTTTTAACCAGGGCCAACATAGTCCCGTTAACAAAAACAAAGACCAAATACCCGACTCCGTAAAAAATTTCCAATAATAATACCATGGACGAACATTCCGCTCTATCCAGGCCGTGGACTCTTTAGCCATCACAAATAAAGCCATGTCTTTATGGAAAACATACAAATAGAGCGGCCACCAGAAACTGATCAGAATAAAAATCAAAACCATCAGTAACACAGGCCATAATTTATGTCCGAATTTCGGACGATAAATAAAGAAATAGGACATCAGAAAGGGTAAAAGAAGAGCATAAAACGAAACCGGCCCTTTTCCTAAAAAAGATAGTCCTAATAATATTCCGGCCACGCAAAAATCCCACCACCTCGTCCGCATCGCCGCCATCCCACGGTAAAAAAAGAATATGGCACCCAGCATAAAACTATGACAATAGATATCCCATGTTGCTACCCTCCCCTGCATGATCACATTAAACGACGTCGCAAGTACCAACGCCGACAATAATCCGAATAATTTATTTTGAGTCAACGCAGATGCAAAAAAATAAAGGAAAAATACCATTATCGTCGCCATAAGCCCGGCTGCCCCTCGCTGTAACGCGATATTATCCGGGCTTATCATATCAATACCTGCCGCTATCCACGTCGGTAAAGGAGGCTTCTCCAAACGAAGTTCCCCGTTCATGGTAGGCACCAACCAATTATCGTAAGTCTCCATCTCATGGGCTGTTACGAGGTTGCGCGACTCCATAATATCAACAAATATCGCATCGTTGTTCACGAAAAAAGCAAACCAACAAACAACAAGGATAAACAATATATGAATCCAATCTCTTTTTTGCATAACACCAAATAATTATTTGTTTGAGTCAGAGCGCAAATTTAAAATAAATTAATAGAGAAGCGATAGAATGGAGGAAGAAATGAACGTAAATATTTTTTGGCAAAAAAAATCAATTCGCGTAACAAAAAAGAAACATTTTAGTATATAAATTTGTACGTCGTTTAAATCTGACTAAAAAGGGAAAATATGAAAATAGAACGGTATTTTCTTCTATTCATTTTGGTTTTACCGGCCTTAATATTACGAGATTTCACACCAAATAATGAATTAAAATATTTAAGCATTGCGGACGAAGCCATTCGCAATGGAGATTGGTTTACATTCTATAATCACGGAACGATCTACGCGGATAAGCCACCCTTATATTTCTGGATCATTATGCTTTGCAAGATCGTATGGGGCAGTCATTCCATGTTCCTTCTCTCCCTGTTCTCGGTCATTCCCGCTTTTATTACCATAGGGATAATGGATCGTTGGATCCGTGAGTGTTCCCTGTCTTCCCGCCGGAGCGTAGCATTACTACTGTTTACCAGCGGACTTTTTCTCGGCTCTGCCCTTGTATTGAGAATGGACATGATGATGTGTATGTTTATCACGTTATCCCTCTATATTTTTTACAAGCGGTACACGGAACAAGACCGGAAACCCGATCACTTTTGGTTACCCTTCTGCATATTTATGGCCCTCTTTTCAAAAGGTCCCATAGGCATTATTGTCCCTGTATGTTCCATTGCCGTTTTTTTAATCTTGAAAAAAGAGATCCGGAAATTCGGAAAATTCCTCGGATGGAAAGAATTTACCATATTATTGACACTATGCGTCATATGGTTCGGATGCGTATTCTGGGAAGGAGGGTATGATTACTTATACGACTTGCTGTTTCACCAAACCATAAACCGGGCAGTAGATTCTTTCCAACATAAAGAACCTTTCTGGTACTACGGAACAACCATTTGGTACGCTTTGGCTCCCTGGTCTCTTTTCTATATCCTGATTCTGGTCATAGGTATTTGGAAAAGACTTATTACAACGGATAAGGAAAAACTTTTCTTTTCAGTCATCGCCACAACATTCATTCTATTATCGTTATTCAGCTCGAAATTAGATATCTATTTACTGCCTATATATCCTTTTGTCGCCTATCTTTCCATACTGCTCCTGCCAAAAATTAAAGAGAAATGGATCCGTTTTACCCTGTACATCCCTATTGTCGTATTTATTCTTGCTTTTCCGATCTCCTTTTTCTTGGCCGACCGAATCGAATTCATCAGACTCTACTGTATCCGTACAGGCATCGGAATTCTTTTCGTCAGCGCCTTGTTTGCCTTCGTCAGCCTACGCCGGCATAACCTTCACCAGGCAATTCAAACGACAGCCTTAGGATTATTAATCTCTATCTTTGTCAGTTCCTTTGCTCTTCCGAAACTGAACCCGAATCTCGGCTTTTCCGCTTTATCTCAAAAAGCCTTAGAAATTATCGATAACAGTACGATTGAAAACCTCTACTTTTACCGTTTTCGAAGCGGAGAAAATATGGACGTTTATCTTCACCGTCCCCTTTTTAAAATAAAAGAAAAAGAGGAGATGCTCCGCCTATACGAGAAAGGGGGAAACCTCATTTTTATTAAAGTATGGGATGTTCAAAAATCACCGGAATTAAGAGCGTGGCTGTCCCGAACGCGCTATACAGTCATCGGAAAATTTTACATCATCGAAAAACCGAACTGAGGAATCAATTCCCCTTGCAGGAAAAAGAGAGATAAATATTTCGGCTATAAGCGATAAAACCTGTTGATTGTCCCAAAATCAACACGGGATCACGCCGATAAATAGCATAAGCAACAATGATAAACGAACCTACCAAACTAATCACCCAAAAACCCAACGGGAGCAGAGATTCGTCTTTGTGTCTGGAATAAAACCATTGATAAACAAACCGTAGGGTAAAAACGATTTGCCCTAACGATCCGAAAATCAACAACCATAACGGGATAGAATCATTTCTGAAAAACTGTTCTGCAAACGCCCGGGCGTCTTTTAACAAATAAAGAACGACCACGACGGGCGTTACCAACAAAAGAATCCGGACTATTCTGGGCCATTTCTTCCATTGATCCTTTTTATCTAAATTCCAGATATAGATGTAATAGGCAATAAACTGCCCGAATATAATGGCGAAATCATCCCTGATCCATCCGTAAATAAACAAAAGATAGGAGCCTGCCAGACTAAGCTGCCAAAAAATAGTCGGAGAAATAACCCGTTTTGCCCTCTCTGATAAAATCCATTGCAGTAATATTCGGGCCGAAAAAAATAGCTGAGCCAAAAAACCGATGACATATACCATGCCGCTGAACTTTAAATTAAACCTTTGATTACTCCCTATTGTAAGTTATTTTCCGCTATTTGGTAATTGATATAACGCTTTTTCATCCAACGGTAAGCAAAACAATCTTTAAAAGGACCTACCAACCGATTCGTCAAATTGTATTTAGATTTACCTGCAATCCGGGGAAAGTGTTTTACAGGAACCTGTTTTACTTTTCCGTTCTGAAGCTGAATCAAAGCCGGAAGGAAACGGTGCATTCCCGTGAAAAAAGGAATCCGTTTGGCATAATCCGTACGTAAAATCTTCAGGGGACATCCGGTATCTTCCACTCCGTCATGAGTCATCATACGACGGAAACCATTCGCTATTTTAGAAGACATATTCTTTACCAAGCTATCTTTTCTTCCGGTCCGAATCCCCATGACCATCTCGTATTCGTCCACGTATTCCAATAAACGATTGAAATCAGCCGGCGTCGTTTGCAGATCGGCATCGATATAACCGACCCACGGTGAAAAGGAGTGATCGATTCCCGCTTTCATCGCCGCACTTAATCCTCCGTTACGGGCCAAATTCATAAAAAAGAATTTTTCGTTCCTGGAACATACTTCACGAATCAGCCGCTCGCTATCATCCTTCGAACCGTCATTAACAAATAAAACGCAAGAAGAGACTTCCGCCGATTTCAAAAAATCACCCAACTCTTTTTCCAATCGCAAAATATTTCCCTCTTCATTATATACCGGAACGATAATGGTAAACTGATAGTTTGCGGTCCTATTCATAAGTCAAAAAAATTTAAATGCATAAATTAAATTATAGTTACGACAAAATTGTTTAGCTTTGTTGTTCGTTTTACGGTCATGCAATATCGTAATTTATTACTATAATTCAGATTATTTTGTTTTCAAAACTAAACGGACAAAGATATGCAATATAACCGAATTTTATTAAAACTCAGTGGAGAATCTTTAATGGGAGAACAAAAATACGGTATAGACACCGCTTGTTTGGAGAGTTATGCACGCCAGATTCACGAAATAGCAAACTTGGGTATTCAGATCGGGATTGTCATCGGAGGAGGAAATATTTTTCGGGGGTTAAGCGGTACAAACAAAGGTTTTGACAGGGTAAAAGGAGACAGCATGGGAATGTTAGCCACCGTTATCAACAGCCTTGCCCTAAGTTCCGCCTTAGAAAACGAAGGTTGTAAGAATAAAGTACTTACGGCTATACGCATGGAGCCTATCGGAGAGTATTATTCAAAAGCAAAAGCCGTGGAATACCTGCAAGAAGGTTATGTAACGATTATCAGCGGCGGCACGGGCAATCCATATTTTACCACGGATACGGCAAGCAGTCTCAGGGCCATAGAAATCGAGGCCGAGGTCATGTTGAAAGGAACGCGGGTGGATGGTATCTATACTGCCGACCCGGAGAAAGATCCGACTGCCGTAAAATTCGATAAAATCTCATACGACGAAATTTATTCCCGAGGATTGAAGGTGATGGATTTAACGGCAACGACCATGTGCAAAGAGAATCACCTTCCTATTATCGTTTTCAACATGGATGTCCCCGGTAACCTCAAAAAGGTCATGACGGGTGAAAACATCGGGACCATCGTTTACTAAATTTAAGGAGTTAAACGGAAAAGAAAGCATCTCTTTTCCCGCTTTAGAGACTATTGATCGTGAATAAAAATATATTAGAAACTATCAACTCTCCTGCCGACTTAAAGAAAGTCCCAGAAGACGATTTAATTCAACTGTGTCAGGAACTCCGTCAAAAAATCATAGACGAATGTTCCGAACATCCCGGCCATTTCGGTGCAGGGTTAGGAGTCGTTGAACTTACGGTAGCTTTGCATTATGTTTTCGACACCCCTTACGACAATCTGATATGGGACGTCGGACACCAAGCTTATCCACATAAAATATTAACCGGACGAAGAGAAAATTTCGATACGAATCGTCAATACAAAGGAATTAGCGGATTCCCTAAACGAAGTGAAAGCGAATACGACTCTTTCGGAACCGGCCACTCTTCAACTTCTATTTCCGCGGCATTAGGCATGGCCGTAGCTGCCAAATTAAACGGAGAAAAAGACAGACTTTCCGTGGCCGTGATCGGCGACGGAGCCATGACCGGCGGAATGGCTTTCGAAGGATTGAATAACGCGGGAATAAATAATGCCAACCTCTTAGTTATCTTAAACGACAATAACATGGCCATCGACCCGAATGTCGGCGGCATGAATGAATATTTATTGGATATCTCCACTTCCAAAACTTACAATAAACTAAAAGAAGACGTTTGGCGAATCTTAGGACGATTGAATAAGATCAGCCCGGGAGCGCGAAATTTCATTCAAAAAGTAGACAATAGTGTCAAATCACTCCTGCTTAAACAAAGTAATCTGTTTGAAGCTTTGGGGTTCAGATACTTCGGTCCGGTGGACGGTCACGATGTAAATCACCTGATCAAGGTACTCCGGGATCTGAAAGCGATCCAGGGTCCCAAATTACTACATTGCATTACCGTTAAAGGCAAAGGGTTCAAGCAAGCCGAATTGGACCAGACCACCTGGCACGCCCCCGGAAAATTCAACAAGGAAACAGGTGAACTGATCAAAGAAAACAAGCCCGATACTCCCCCTAAATTTCAGGATGTATTCGGACATACTATTTTAGAACTGGCTCGGAATAATGAAAAAATAGTAGGCATTACACCAGCCATGCCTACGGGTTGTTCCCTCAACATTATGATGAAAGAGATGCCGGACCGTTGTTTCGATGTAGGTATTGCCGAGCAACATGCCGTAACTTTTTCCGCCGGACTCGCCGCACAGGGATATATCCCGTTTTGCAATATTTACTCCTCTTTTATGCAAAGAGCGTACGACCAGGTTATTCACGACGTGGCACTGCAAAAATTACAGGTGATTTTTTGCCTTGATAGGGGTGGCTTGGTCGGGGCAGACGGAGCTACACATCACGGGGCCTACGATTTGGCGTACTTCCGTTGCATACCGAATATGACGATTGCCGCTCCGTTCGACGAAGAAGAATTGCGTAATATGATGTATACGGCTCAGCTTCCCGATAAAGGTCCCTTTTCAATCCGTTATCCGCGCGGTAACGGTTCCGCGCTCCATTGGAGAACTCCGTTCAAAGAACTCGAAATCGGAAAAGGAAGATGCCTTATCGAAGGAGACGAGGTCGCCGTATTATCTATCGGTGCCATCGGGCGAGAGGCCATAAAGGCAATTGAAAAAAATCCCCCCCGCTCTGTTGCAATTTATGATATGCGTTTTCTTAAACCCTTAGATACGGAGTTACTGCACACGGTCTTTAAAAAATTCTCCAAAATCATTACGTTGGAAGATGGGACAACCATCGGCGGCTTGGGTAGTGCCGTTCTCGAATTCATGGCCGACCACGGGTATTCGGCCAAAGTCATTCGATTGGGCATCCCCGATCATTTTATAGAACACGGTAGTCAACAGCAATTATATCGAGAATGCGGATTTGATGCGGAAGCAATTTATAATTATATTTGTTCGATATAGCGTTTATTCAACCAGGCCATGAAAGCAGAAATCTTATTACCGGAAAACATCGAATGCATCGCCAGATTCAAGAAGACATTTAAGAATGTGCCCGATCAGGAAATCGAAAAGTTACTTGCAGATAACGTGATCAAACATTATAAAAAAGGAGAATTTATCTACAAAGAAGGCTCTCGAATAAAGGGGTGTTATTTCCTGTATTCCGGGATCGTAAAGATTTTCCAGACAGGTAACGAAGGAAAGGATCAGATTATTCGGTTCGGGAAAGAAGGTGATATCTTCGGTTTTCGTTCCGTTATCCGTAAAGAGTCTGCCTGTACTTCCGTAGAAACATTATCGGACTGCATTTTATGTTATATACCGGACGCCTCCCTGATGCATATGATCACCAATAGCCCTAACTTTGCCTACGAAATGATGCAAATCGCCTGCAAAGAATTAGGAGATGCCAATCGCTACATCAAAGATATTGCACAGAAATCCGTCAAATCAAGACTGTCAGAAATCTTACTACTAATTGCCGGGGATTTCGGCTTGGAGGAGGACGGAACATTAAAATTAAGCGTTACCCGGGAAGATTTGAGCAACTTTGTAGGAACGGCAACAGAAACCCTTATCCGGCTGCTGTCCGACCTGAAAAACGAAGGCCTTCTCGAATCCAAGGGACGGAAAATCAAACTACTGGACATCAACAAGCTAAAAAAATTAGCGGAATAACTCGTCACGAACAGTTGACAAGGAGGCGTACAATATGCTATCATTGCAGACAGACGGTTCGAATTACAGAATAAAAGAGCCGGTAATTGAATTTAATCTCCGTATCACATCATCATTCAATCACCCCCAATCACTTCATTTAAAATCTCCGTTTTTTAGGATAATTCTAATTATTAAGCATTATATTTGTGCACAAAACTTAACATCTTAAACACGAATCTATGCCACAAATATCAGAAAAAGGGATGGCGATGCCCTCTTCGCCTATCCGAAAATTAGTTCCCTTTGCGGATAAAGCTAAAGAAAAAGGAATCAAAGTATATCACCTGAACATCGGACAACCGGATATTCAAACCCCGGATGTCGCGTTAGAAGCATTAAAACATTGCACGGAAAAAGTCATCGCTTATACGAATTCCGCCGGAAATCTCTCTTACCGGAAAAAATTAGCTAAATATTATCAAAATATTGGTATCCAAATCGATGAAACCAATATCATGATTACAACAGGAGGTTCGGAAGCGATCACCATCGCTTTTATGTCTACCTTAAATCCCGGAGATGAAATTATCATTCCGGAACCATTCTATGCTAACTACACGGCTTTCGCCCTTATGTGCGGTGTAAAAGTAAAAGCCATCACATCCAGCATAGAGACCAACTTCGCCTTGCCTCCCGTCAGTGAATTTGAGAAGCTGATCACTCCCCGTACGAAAGGGATCGTTATCGTGAATCCGAATAACCCTACCGGTTACTTATACTCACAGGAAGAGTTGGAACAATTGGCTTCCATCGTGAAGAAATACGACCTCTACCTTTATTCGGACGAAGTATACAGGGAATTCTGTTACGACGGACACAAACATTTCTCCACGATGCAATTGAAAGGAATAGAGCAAAATGTCATATTGCTGGACTCTGTTTCCAAAAGATACAGCGAATGCGGATTGCGCGTAGGGGCTTTAATCACCCGGAACAAAGAAGTTCTGACAGCTGCACTTAAATTCGGCATGGCTCGTTTGTGCGCCCCCGCTATCGGTCAGATCCTGGCGGAAGCCTCTTTGGATACCCCGGAAGAGTATTTTAAGGATGTTTACAACGAATATATCGAGAGAAGGGATTTCATGGTAGAAGCTTTAAATAAGATGCCCGGAGTTGTTTGTCCCAAACCGAAAGGAGCCTTTTACGCGGTAGTTAAACTTCCTGTAGACGATGCGGACAAGTTTGCTCAATGGTTGCTGGAAGACTTCGAGTACAACAAGCAAACCGTAATGGTTGCTCCTGCCAGCGGCTTCTATTCTACTCCCGGATTAGGTAAAGACGAGGTAAGAATAGCTTATGTCTTAAAAATCTCCGAATTGAAAGGAGCGATGGAAACATTAGCCAAGGCATTGGAAGTATACCCAGGAAGAGTAAAATAGTATTTTTCTACTTGATATAATCCTGGAAGACAGAAGTCTTTCAGGATTATTTTTTATTGTCTTTTTTTAGAAATCCGGTAAAACGAACGTTCATTTCGTTTAATATCGCAAACCAAATACTCGTTTATCAAACATTTTATCTATCTTTGTCCAAAGATTTCTAAATTTAAGATCAAGACATGACTTCAGATCCCCAATTTGATAGTATCAGGCCATATATAGGATCAGAGATTCCGGAAGCCGTTGAGCGTCTCAGTCAGGCAGAAGAATTTTTGCAACTTTTTTCTCATATGACCAAAATCGATAAAAACCTTATCGCGAAAAAACTTGAAGGCATCACAACCAGAGACGAATTCCAAGCCCGCTTCTTCGGACCGGTAATGGAAAGACTCATCGCCGGAACAACAGACGGCGTCACAGCGGTAGGTTTGGAACACATAGAAAAAGATAAATCCTATTTATTCGTGACGAATCACAGGGACATCATCCTCGACTCTGCCATCCTCAATGTGCTATTGAGGAAACGGGGGGATCATTACTGTGAAGCAGCCATCGGAAGTAACCTGTTAATAAATAAATGGGTTACGGACCTGGTAAAGTTGAATGCCTGTTTCATTATTGAACGGGGATTACCGGTCAGAGATATGATTTCAAGTGCTTCTTTACGTTCACATTATATCCGGGATATTATTCACGAAAATGAATACTCCGTGTGGATTGCCCAAAAAGAGGGAAGAACAAAGAACGGAGACGACCGGACGCAACACAGTCTGCTCAAAATGTTTAAGATGAGCGGTCCCAAAGAGTTTGTCGACAATTTTAAAGAACTACGTATTGTTCCGATTGCGATCTCGTATGAATGGGAACCCTGTGATGATTTAAAAACCGATGAGCTTTATCAAAAAAGTATCGGTGATTACGTGAAGACCCCGGCGGCAGATATGCGAAGCATGCAACAGGGACTTTCGGGTTACAAAGGAAGAGTACATTTTACGATCTCTTCTCCCATTCAACATGAACTCGACGAACTCGATGCCCAATCGAATAATGGAGATCGGATAGCGGAATTAGCGACCTATATCGATTCTAAAATTCATTCCGGATTCAAGTTATGGCCGAATAATTATATAGCTTACGATTTACTCCACGGGACAACCCGTTTTTCCTCGAAATATTCGAAGGAAGAAAAAGAGAAATTTATTCAGGTGATGACAGAAAAGATGGAACGTCTTAACGGAAACCGCTCTGTTTTAAATAATATTTTTCTGGAAATTTACGCCAATCCGGTAAAAAACGCCACGACAGGAAACAAACAATAACTTCGATCTTATGCGTATATCTCGATACCTACTGATACTTGCAGCATTTCTAATTATGATCTCAAGTGTTCTCTCGTTGTTTCATGGAGGAGACCGTACCGCCGTTTACGTTAACATCGCCGCAATGGCATCTATCGCTATTGCCGTTTCGATCACCAGTTTTAAAAACCCTAATAAACGTAACCTGTAATGTACAAATTCAGACGTCGAATCTATGCCGGAGGGAAAAGCATGGAGTTCTGGTTTGGATTAACCAGTAAAAGCCGGGATCATCATTCAAATTACACCTTGTTTCTTTTAACGGAGAGCCCGGATTCCCCGTTTAGTTACGCGGAACAAATCGGAAGCGGATTCCACGCGAAAGCCGACGCCGAACGTTTTGCCATTCAATACGCCAAAGATCTTTTTCGAAATCTATTGGACCGGGAAAAGGAGACCGAAGAAAAAGACGATAATAATCAATTACAATAAATAAACTGAAAAATGGACAGAAAAGTTAGAGTAAGATTTGCTCCCAGCCCCACGGGTGCACTCCATTTAGGAGGTGTCAGAACGGCCCTATTCAATTATTTATTCGCTCGCCACCACGGTGGTGATTTCCTTTTAAGAATAGAAGATACGGATCAAAACCGGTATGTACCCGGAGCCGAAGAATATATCATAGAATCATTAAAATGGTGCGGATTGACCGTGGACGAAGGTGTCGGTGTCGGAGGAGAATACGGTCCCTACCGTCAAAGTGAACGCAAATCCCTGTATAAGCAGTACGCGTTACAATTAGTAGAATCCGGAAATGCATACTACTCTTTCGATAGTGCCGAAGAACTAAACGCACAACGGACAGCAAGCGAGGCTAAAGGAGAGACATTCATGTATAACGCCGCTACCCGAAAAAATCTCAAAAATTCGTTGAATATGCAGGACGACGAGGTTAAGAATTTGTTGGAAAGCGGTATCCACTACGTGATTCGTTTTAAAATGCCTGAAAATGAAGACCTGCATTTACACGATATCATCCGGGGAGAGGTACATTTCAATACTTCGCTTTTGGATGATAAGGTTTTATTCAAATCCGACGGTATGCCGACGTATCATTTAGCCAATATCGTCGACGATCATTTAATGAAAATATCGCACGTGATCCGGGGAGAAGAGTGGTTGCCTTCCCTGCCTCTACACGTACTTTTATACCGGGCTTTCGGTTGGGAAAACACCATGCCGGAATTCGCCCATCTTCCCCTAATCCTGAAACCGGTAGGAAACGGTAAATTAAGTAAACGAGACGGAAACAAAATGGGATTCCCCGTATTCCCTATGGAATTTAACGATCCGGAAACGGGAGAAAAATGGCATGGCTACAAGGAGGACGGCTACCTCCCGGAGGCTTTCATCAATATGTTAGCCCTATTGGGCTGGAACCCGGGAACGGATCAAGAGCTTTTCTCCCTACAAGAACTCTGCGATCAATTCTCCTTGGAACGGGTTAATAAATCAGGTGCCCGGTTTAACCCCGATAAGGCGAAATGGTTCAATCACAAATACCTGACCAGGAAAAGCGATAAAGAGCTTGCCCGCGATTTGAATGAAATACTCATCCAAAACGGGATATCCTATGAAAGGGAGAAACTGGAAAAGATCTGTCATTTATTAAAGGAGAGAGCTAATTTCGTATCCGATATCTATCATTCATCAGGATACTTCTACAAAGCGCCCGAAACTTACGACGAAAAAGGGGTGAAAAAATGTTGGAAAGAGGAGACGCCGGGCCTTGTTCAGGAGTTGATCGATATTCTGGAAGGAGTATCCGAATTCACTTCTGCCAATACCGAAGAAGCCGTAAAAACATGGGTTTCCGGAAAAGAGATAGGGTTCGGTAAAGTCATGAATCCTTTCCGTTTAGCCATCATCGGGGCTGCGGACGGGCCTCATATGTTCGACATTATAGAAATATTGGGCAAGGAAGAGACCCTAAAACGGTTGAGAAAAGCATTAGCAACCCTATAAAAATTGGGCGATTCAGTGATTATTTTAATCGCCGGATCACCCAATCTCACTATCTTATTCTACTCTCGATATTTTATTCGGGTCATATTTGTCTTTTACTTTTTGCGGACCGTCGGGATAGCCGATCGGAATAACACAGAGCGGGACCAAATTTTCAGGCAATTGGCTATATCTGCGTACCACATCCATCCGGTCTTCGTACGGATAGGCTGCTGTCCAGACAGCCCCCAATTCCAATGCTTCGGCTGCCAATAGTATATTTTGGGTGGCTGCCGAACAATCCAAATACCAATAGGAGGATACCGAGGGATCCCCGCAAACTACGATAGCCAAAGGAGCTTGAATCAACATTTTCGCATAAGGCAATCCCGCGGCCATCGAATCCAACGCAGCCCGTTTCGTCACAACCACAAATGCCCAAGGACGGGTATCCTTTCCCGAAGGTGCAGCCATCCCCGCTTTCAACAAAGTCGTAATCTTCTCTTCCTCTACCGGTTTATTCAAATACTTCCGGACACTTTTGCGTCCCATAATCGTTTCTATCGCACCCTTCTCCAAAAGAGCCGACTTCTTTTCGTTTCTCTCTCCCATAACTGACGTCTTTAATATAACAATAAGTAATACTGCCGCTAATAAAACATAAAAAGCACTTCGTTTATTCATCTCTATATTCTTTTAAAACCGATTCTAAGATAGGACATTTTTCCTCCCGTATGGCTTATGCTTTTGTTAAATACGCTTTTCAGAACAAAATTAGTAACAAAAAATCCTAAATCCCGTAGAAAAGATAAGCCCTAACGATAAAACAAACAGAATCATGAAAACCGAAAAATACGTACTGGCCTTGGATCAGGGAACGACTTCTTCCCGAGCAATGCTTTTCAATCATAACGGCAACGTGGTTGCCATGTCGCAAAAACCGATAGAACAACATTTCCCCCGTCCCGGATGGGTGGAACACGATCCCTCGGAGATCTGGTACTCCCAATCTTCGGTTGCGGCCGAGGTGATCGCCAAAGGTAACCTGACAGGCTTGGATATTGCCTGTATCGGGATCACCAACCAACGGGAAACCACGATCATATGGGATCGCGAGACCTCCATTCCCGTTTACCGGGCCATCGTATGGCAAGACCGGCGGACGGCCGATATTTGCAAGGAATTGCAGGAAAACGGATACGGCGATATGATCCGGGAAAAAACAGGTTTAATCATAGACGCTTATTTTTCCGCTACAAAAATCAAATGGATATTAGACAATGTCGAAGGAGCACGGGAACGCGCAGAGAAAGGGAAACTTTGTTTCGGCACGGTCGACAGCTGGCTTGTCTGGAAATTTACCCAAGGGAAAGTCCATGTTACCGATGTCAGTAATGCTTCCCGGACCATGTTATTCAATATTCACACGCTACAATGGGATAAAGAGCTATTGGAGCTGTTTCATATTCCCGAATCCCTGTTACCGGAAGTAAAAGCCAGCAGCGAGATCTATTCCGAAACGGCAACGACCTTGTTCTCCACCAAAATACCGATTGCCGGAATTGCCGGAGATCAACAGGCTGCTCTTTTCGGCCAACTTTGTCTCTCCCCGGGAATGACGAAAACGACATACGGAACGGGATGCTTTATGGTAATGAACACAGGGAACAAAGTGGTCAAATCAAAAAATAACCTATTGAACACGATCGCCTGGAAAATTAAAGGAGAAGTTACCTATGCCCTTGAAGGCAGTGTTTTCGTGGGAGGTGCAGTCATCCAATGGCTGAGAGACGGAGTTAAGCTCATCTCCACGGCCTCTGTCAGCGAGCCTATGGCAAGTTCACTATCCGATAACGGAGGCGTATATTTCGTTCCGGCCCTGACAGGCTTGGGAGCTCCTTACTGGGACCAATATGCCCGAGGGGGTATTATAGGCATTACCCGGGGAACCACGCCGGAACATATCGCAAGAGCTGCCTTGGAAGGAATTGCTTTCGAAGTATATGACGTGATCCAGGCCATGGAACACGACATGAAACAAGCCTCTCCGGAATTAAGAGTCGACGGAGGAGCCGTAGCCAACAACTTTCTTATGCAATTCCAAAGTAATATCTGCAAAGCTAAAGTCGTACGCCCGAAGGTATTGGAAACGACAGCCCTCGGAGCCGCCTATTTAGCAGGATTGGCAACCGGGTACTGGGAAAGTACGGAAGAGCTTCAGGAACAATGGAGCATCGACCGGGTTTTCGAACCTCAGGATACCGACGAACATGTGAAACAACTTTTACACATGTGGCATAAAGCCGTGGAACGGGTACGCGACTGGGAAGAGTAACATAAAATCCGATCCGAGGTGATTACGTGATTTCACGATTGGGCGATTCATTTGAATCACTGAATTCTTTCGATATCCTTTACATCCAACACTTACAACCGTTATTTTCAATTTAAAATTATATCATCATGTCTCCTTTTACAGCTGAACTTATCGGAACAATGGTCATGATTCTCCTCGGGGATGGAGTGGTTGCCAACGTGGTATTGAATAAAACCAAAGGATTCGGTGCGGGATGGATCACGATTACCACGGCTTGGGCATTAGCCGTATTTGCCGGAGTAGTAATTGCAGGGCCGTATAGCGGGGCTCATCTGAATCCGGCCATCACAATCGGTTTCGCCATCACGGAAAAATTTCCCTGGAGCGACGTACCGTTCTACATCATCGCCCAAATGATCGGAGCCGCCCTGGGAGCCCTGCTTGTCTGGATTATCTATTACGATCACTTTAATGCGACGGATAACCCGGGTACAAAATTAGGCGTATTCTGTACGGCTCCGGAAATACGGCATAACATCATCAATCTTTCTTGTGAAATAATCGGAACTTTCGTCCTGATGTTTTCCGTCTTTTATATCACCGGGGCAGAACTCATTGCCGACGTGGATACGACCGCACCCATCGGCTTAGGCTCTATCGGTGCCATCCCCGTGGCTTTCATCGTATGGGCTATCGGCCTTTCGTTAGGAGGAGTCACCGGGTATGCAATCAATCCGGCACGGGATCTCGCTCCCAGAATCATGCATGCCGTCCTGCCCATTTCCGGAAAAGGCAGCAGCCATTGGGACTACGCGTGGATTCCCGTTTTCGGACCTTTAATCGGGTGTGGAATCGCCGCCCTCGTTTACGGAATTCTCTCCATTTAATACTCCGGAGCCATATCTCTCCTTGATCCGGTCAAAAACCTCCCACAAAACTTTTATATTAGGGGCTTGTAGCATCTCTATCCTTAAATCTCTGAAATGAGACAAGCCCTTAAACATACAAGCCATGTGACGGCGCATGTGAAACAATCCGCGAACCTCATCCAGCCACTCCATAGATAAGAGTATCTGCTCTTTAATGATATCGATCTGTTCTGCTACCGTCAGTTCGGGCAGCACTTCACCAGTGGAGAGATAATGTTTTATCTGTTTGAAGATCCAAGGTTTTCCGATCGCAGCCCGACCAATCATCACGCCATCGACACCATATCGCTCAAAGGCCTCCTTTACCTTCCGAGGAGAATCTATATCCCCATTTCCAATAACGGGAATTCTTATCCGGGGATTACTTTTAACCCGGGCGATAGGTTCCCAGTCAGCCTCTCCCTTGTACATCTGGGAACGGGTTCTTCCGTGAATGGCCAAAGCACTGATTCCGACATCCTGCAACCGCTCTGCCACCTCATCGATCATAATATGATCGCAATCCCATCCCAAACGGGTTTTTACCGTCACCGGAATATTTACAGCCCGAACGATCTGCCGCGTCATTTCAACCATTAAGGGGATATCCCTGAGCATACCTGCTCCCGCACCCTTTGCAGCTACCCGTTTCACCGGACACCCAAAATTAATATCGATGAAATCCGGTCGCACGGTCTCTACGATCTTAGCCGCTTCTACCATCGATTCGATAAAGCGTCCGTAAATCTGTATGGTTACCGGTCGTTCACTATCCTCTATCGTCAACTTTTTCACGGTCTTATTCACGGAACGTACTAAAGCATCCGCAGAAACGAACTCGGAATACAGCCAGTCTGCACCATAACGCTTACAAAATTTACGGAAGGGAGGATTAGTAACCTCCTCCATCGGTGCCAATATCAATGGCCTTTCTCCCACGTTTTTTCCTCCAATAATCATAAGATATAGGTAATTTTAGAGATCTCTTATTTATAAGTTTGGCCACAAAAATAATAATTAATATCTTTAACTTTCAAAATAAAATGATTCATATGCATATACTTCACCTTGTTTTGGCAGGCCTGCTCACTTTTAGTTCACCAAGTGACGAATGGATACGGGTCAAAGGTCCGGATCACCTCTCGTTTCTATTTCCCAATCATGCCCAACGTTTAAAAAAAGAGATCGAAGGTGCTCAATCATGGATTTTCCAAACCAAAAATCTAACCTGTGTATTCGGCGTCGTATGTACGAAATTGAATACGGAAAAAGGGACATTCAAAGACCTTACCGTAGCGCAATTGTACCAACAAATGAAAAAAGAGACCCTGACAGTGGAATCGGCCGTCCTCAAAGAAGAAAAAAACATTCCGCATAAAGATATGGAGATAAAAGAAATCTGTTATACTATAACGAAAGACAAAGATAACATGATCTATTATAAACGGTTTATATTCAGAAATAATTGCATGTACCAAATCGTCATCGGGGGAAAATCGAAACTTTTGAATGAAATTCTCATACAAAAAGAAAAATTTTTCCATTCTGTCTCCTTCAATCCGAAACCGTAACCTTTATATAAGATAAAACGAAAAATACAGCAATATAAACTATCTTCATCACCATGAAAACAATACTTCTTTTTACGATTCTCCTAATCGCTTGTCCCGTATGGGCTCAAAAAACAAAATCAGATACGACGAAAGGGGAATTCAAACAAATCTATTTACAGGAAAAAAGAGAAAAAAGAAGAGCCAACCCGACGGAAATATTAAGCGATCCGTTACACCGTCACTCTTATCAAAACAACAATTTCCTTTATTTTAAAGGTCATTGGAGCGGTTTCTTCTTCGGCTTCATCAATTTCGACAATACAAACTACATCCAACTCGGAGGAACCGCTTACATGGAATTGGACAAGGGGAATTCATGGGTCATGCAATTCAATTTAATCCAGAAAGGCATACGCCTGAATCCGTCCAACACCATCGGGTTGGTAACCGGACTCGGCCTGGAGTATCAACGTTTTCGTTTCAAACATAAAAATACGATCGTAAAGGATGAACACGGAGTAATTCATGACGATCCGTTAACCGATTTGCATGTGAAAAAAAGCTCTTTCAAAAACCTATATCTTACCATTCCTTTGCTGGTCGAAGTCCAATTTCCCGGTAAGAGTAGAATCAAAGCCTTTGTATCGGGAGGATTTACGGGAGGTCTGAGGTTACACACGAAAACAAAGGTCGTCTATAAAAAAGAGGACGGAAAAAAACGCCGTCTAAAAGATTCCGGGAATTTCAGTATGACCCCGGTCAAGGTCGATGCCACTCTTCGTGCCGGATACGGACATCTGGCCGTATGGGGAAATTATTCCCTGAACCGGATGTTTAAAACCAATAAAGGACCGGAACTACATCCATATAGCATAGGGATAGGCATCACATTCTGACCTGTTATTCTATCCGGTAATCGGCAACGACTGGAAACAACTCTGTTTTCCCACTCAGTTCGGTAGAACTCCCGCGTGAGATTCTATTCAAGCCCGAATGCGGATGAAAAAGAGGACAAATTGAAAAGGAGCCTTTTCGATAATCCTTTATTGTTCTTTTGCAAACAGCAATTTTTTCTCGTTTTATAACAAATAATCCCCTCCTTTTTATAAATTCGCCGGCATAACTTAAAAACACTACCCAAAATGAGAAAACTATTCCTATTTTTACTTTTAGGTTCTTTTGCGTTCTCTTGTAAAGAGGCCAAAAAGGAGACCAAAGAAAGCCCTTATAAGCCGCTTGCCGACCAATACGCCGAGTTTACACTCACGACAGACATGAGTAAGCTAACCGAAAACGAGAAAAAAATGCTCCCCATCCTTATCGAGGTCGCGGACATCATGGAAGAGATTTTCTGGCAAAATGCTTATGGAGATAAAGAAGAATTACTCGCTCAAAACCCGGATCCCTATGCACAGAAATATATCAAAATCAACTACGGACCATGGGATCGATTAAACGACAATAAACCTTTTATCGAAGGTGTAGGCCCTAAACCTTTAGGAGCCAATTTCTACCCGGCCGACATGACCAAAGAGGAGTTCCAGGCATTGAAAGATCCACGGAAAACCGATTGGTACAGCGTTATCAGACGGGATACTTCCGGCCAGCTGATTGTCGTGCCGTTCCACAAGGCTTATCCCGAAGAGACGGCTAAAGCCGCAAAATTACTAAAACAAGCTGCGGAATTAGCAGAAGATCCGGGATTGAAAAAGTATTTGGAACTACGCTCCCAGGCCCTTTTGACAGACGATTATCTCGCCAGCGATTTAGCGTGGATGGATATGCAAAACAACACCTTAGATTTTGTAGCAGGTCCGATCGAAACCTATGAAGACCAACTTTTCGGTTACAAGGCTTCACATTCCGGTCAGATTTTAGTCAAAGACAAAGAGTGGAGTAAAAAGCTCTCCTTATACGCCCAATATTTACCCAAATTACAAGAAAATCTTCCGGTACCGTCCGCTTATAAACAGGAGAAGGCCAATGCCAACGCCGATTTAAACGCTTACGACGTAATCTATTATGCCGGAGATTGCAATGCCGGCAGTAAAAATATAGCCATCAACCTTCCGAACGATCCAAGAGTACACGCTGCCAAAGGAAGTCGCAAATTGCAGCTCAAGAACTCGATGGATGCCAAATTCCAGACGATGGTGGTTCCTATTTCCAAATTAGTGATCACTCCGGAGCAACAAAAACACGTGAAAGGAGATGCCTTCTTTGAAAACACCATGTTCCATGAAGTGGCACACGGTCTCGGCGTCAATTACACGATCAAGGACAAGCAGGAGGTTCGCTCCGCTTTACAAAACACTTATACTTCAATCGAAGAGGCCAAAGCCGATATCCTCGGGTTGTATTGCCTCACTCAGTTAGCCGATTGGGGCATTCTGAAAGACAAAGATTTGATGGACAACTACGTTACTTTTGTGGCCGGCATTTTCAGATCCGTGCGGTTCGGTGCAGCCAGCGCACACGGGAAAGCCAACATGCTTCAATTTAACCATTTCATGGAAAGCGGAGCCATCACGAAAGACGAAACGACCGGATACTATACCATCGATTTTGAAAAAATGAAAAAAGACATCGGCGTTATCGCCGGGGAATACATTACCTTGCAAGGTAACGGAGACATCGCCGGAGCACAAGCCTTGATTGCAGCCAAAGGAGTTATCCCTCCATCCCTCCAAAAAGATTTGGATAAAATCGCCGGAGCCGGAATACCGAAAGATATCTTCTTCAAACAAGGTAAAACCGTTTTGGGGTTGGAATAACAGTCGCTCTAAGGCTACTTAACTTATAAAGCGCTGTCCGTCGGGATAGCGCTTTTATTTTTATACCCTCTTTTTTGTTTTATCACCGCCGAATCGATACAACACAATGAAGCTGTATTTTTCATCGTCTTTGTGATTATCCTATAGCTGATTCTATTACAATCTATGAAGTTAGGCATAATAATGATACAATAACGGGAGATTGGTTTAGCGTCTTTATAAAAGATAACAATATTCATATTAACACAGAAAAAAACAGTACGATCAAAAATAGAAGGATCAGACTTATATTCGGTTACGGACAAGCGAGTGAAGGGTTCGATGTTATTCAAAAGAGACGTATCGATTAAACTATTTATAAAAACGCTCCCCCATCCGATTAAAAAAATATCCCTTCTAACTTAAACGTTACAAGGGATATTTTTCAGCTTGTTGCCCCACTAGGACTCGAACCCAGACAGACAGAACCAGAATCTGGAGTGCTACCATTACACCATAGGGCAATTGCGCTGCAAATATAGTAGTTTTTTGAAAAATCAAAAACTACTGCCTACTTTTATTTTAAAATTTTCCGGTACTCCTCCTCATTGGAAAGCACTTCGACCGCTTTGGCCACATCCCGGTCATGTCTCATCCGGTATTCAACCACTCCATCCTGCATGTAATAACGGCTCATCAACTGGTCGGAAAGGATTTCGCCGATCTCTTTCCGGAACAAATCCAGATCCCGGTCTACCGAATGACCCAATTCCAATTTTAAGCGATCGATCTGATCTTTTACCTGGTCATAATATTTCTCGGCTTTGGCCGTCTCCGCTAACTTCTCCAAAACGGCTTGAGAAGCGGTCTCATACTCGAATTGATGTTCCTTCAGGTACTTTTTAAAGTCATTATAGATATCATCCGTCAACTCAAAGGTAGCCGGAGCAGGAATAGAGGGATGTGTCAACGCATACTCATTGACAAAATCGAAAATCATATCCTTAATGACCAGCTCCTGCGTAATTTTAGCGTATTTTTCCGGTTCTATTTTTACATCCGGAGTAATTCCTCCCCCGTCATATACGGTTCGTCCCGCCTTCGTTTTAAAAGCCGTAATCAAAGAATCGGGTATGGTTCCCACGCTCCCGTCCGGATTCCGGTGAGCGTAATCCACGGCCTGTATGCAACGGCCGCTCGGGATATAATATTTCGCCGTGGTTACCTTTAATTTCGTATTATACACCAGATCTCGCGTCGTCTGAACCAATCCTTTACCGAAAGAACGTTCTCCAATAATCACGGCCCGGTCGTAATCCTGTAAAGAACCCGAAAGGATCTCGGAGGCAGAAGCAGAAGAACGGTCGATCAAAACGGCCAGTTTCATATCGGGAACGATCGGATTATTGGAAGTAAAATACTCCTTATCCCATTGTTTGATCTTCCCTTTCGTGTTTACTACCAACGTGTTGCGAGGCAAGAAATAGTTAGCAATTTCAACGGCCTGATCCAATAAACCTCCTCCATTTCCGCGGAGATCCAAGACCAAAGATTCGGCTCCCTTTTGCTTCAAATCCATAATAGCCCGGCGTACATCTTCTGCCGACTTGTCCGTAAAGCCGGTAAAATAGATATAACCGATCTTATCGTTAAACATACCGTAATAAGGAACACTCGGTAACTGAACATTCTCCCGGACCACCTTTAACTCCATGGGCTTTTCTACTCCCAAACGTTTGATCTTTATCGTAACCTCTTTCCCCGGCTGTCCTTTCAAGTGCTGACTGACAAATTCCGTATTCTTTCCCTTCATATCCATCCCGTCTATGGAAAGAATCAAATCTCCCGGTAATAACCCGGCCCTATCGGCCGGGGAATTCCGATAAGGCTCCCGAATCACCACATAGTCGTCTTTCATACTGATAACCGAACCGATACCCGCATAAGCTCCTGTCGTCATCATCTTAAACTCATCCATTTTCGATTCCGGATAATAGACCGTATAAGGATCCAGAGACTTCAACATAGCATCAATTCCCGTCTGCACTAATTTTTCCGGTTCTATTTCATCGACATAGAAAAGATTCACATCCCGAAAAAGGGTCGCAAAAATATTCAAACCCTTACTGACTTCAAAACGTTTTTCATCTTCCTTTAAACTTAAAATCCCCAATGTCAAGATGAAAACACCGAGAATGCTCAGGACGATACGCGTACTTCTATTCATAACCTTAGTTTATTACATAAGAACGAAAATAATACATATTCCGGAATATTACAAATTCACGGGACAGGATCGTATCCCGAACCACCCCAAGGATGGCAGGAACCTATCCGTTTGACGGCCAACCACAGTCCTTTTACAGGGCCATGCTTTCGTATGGCCTCTATCGCGTATTGGGAACACGTGGGCGTGTAACGACAAGTGGGAGGCTTTAAAGGCGATAAACAATGCTGATAAAACCTAAGGGGTATCAACAACATTCCTATCACGATCCTTTTTAATATGAGTTTCCATTTTCTTAAAGGCACCTGTTATTGCTTTTTCAATTTTATCGTATTTTACAATCGAATCATTCAGATAAATAAACAGCATATTCCATGTCTCGTTTTCCGGAATATTTTCATACAGACGAAACTTGTTCAATCGATAGGCTTCCCGTACCAAACGTTTTACCCGGTTACGCTTTACCGCTCTCTTAAAACGTTTTTTAGAAACACTGATAGCCATCCGGGCAGGAAATTCCTCTTCCTCTCGTTCCGACACGTATACAATCACCCGCAAAGGATAAGAGATAAAGCTAAAACCCGACGATAGGAGACGCTCAAAACGACTTCTACTACACAAACGCTCGGCCTTACAAAACGTATATCCTATTGTCTCTCGATTCATGATCACAAACAGAATAAAAATGGACATCGGACGATGTCCATTTTATCACTTCTTATTCTCTTTATTATAAGCCTTAATGAACTGTTCCAAAGCCATCGTCATGGATGGCGCCTTTTCCGTGGGCGCCTTAATATCCAACCTCAAACCCGCTTCTTCCACTGCTTCTGCTGTCGCCGGGCCGAAAGCGGCAATCACTGTCGTACCCTGTTCGAAATTCGGGTAGTTTTGAAATAAAGATTTTATTCCCGCCGGAGTGTAAAATACAATAATATCGAACTCCTTCAAATCAGGAATTTCATCCACGAGATCATTCGCTACCGTTTTATATAAAACAGCCTTCGTGTATTTTAAATGCAATTCGTCTAACAATCCCGGCACGTTTTCTTTATGCACATCGGAGAGAGGAACAAAAAAATGCTCTGTCTTATGCTTCAACAAAACCTTGGTCATATCCTCTACTTTTTTATCGCCATAGAAAATCTTTCTTTTCCGATATACGATATACTTCTGCAAGTAGAAAGCCACTGACTCGGAAATACAAAAATATTTCATCGTGTCCGGTACGACAACTCTCAACTCGTTACAAATCCTAAAAAAATGATCAATAGCCGTTCGACTTGTAAAAACAATGGCCGTATAGTCAAGTATATTGATTCGTTGTTGCCGAAATTCTTTCCCGGAGACACCCTCCACTTTAATAAAAGATTTGAACTCTAATTTCAAACCATACTCCTCAGCCAAATCAAAATAGGGAGATTTTTCTGTTGTTGGCTTAGGCTGCGAAACTAATATTTTCTTGATCCTCAATGCTGTATGTTTTTAATTAACACTTGCTTCAATTATCTCTTCCAACATCTTGTATATTACAAGAAATGGCAGTATTTCGAGCGCACAAAGGTACAAAATCATATATAAAATTGAAACTCTATATTCAAATAATATTTTAATCAATCTTATAAATCTAAAAATCAAATAGATAGAAAATATGGTAAAAATAAAATAAATCAACGGCTGAACGGAAGTCGGACGGACATAAAACAACGCGATAACAAAAGGAGAAATCATTAATCCAATCACCGTATTGTAAACCCACAAGTTTGTAACCATCTCTTTGGCACAATAACGAGCATTAAACGTCCACCCCAAAAGACGAATAAAACCGATCAAGAGCAAATGATATCCCGCAAGGAAAGCAAAAACAAGAACAGAGTCGTCAAAAATAAAATCGCCATTGATCAGGTAAACCAAAAATATAGAAAGAACGGAAGCAGAAAGACAAAACGTTATAAACAGAAAAAAATAATTGGGACGAAGTCCTTCCGTGTATACTTTCTCCTGGTTTTTCTGTTTAAAAAAGAAACCGAATAAACCGGAGAACAGCCCTTTCCCTCTCAATCGGATAAACGCCAACAGTCCTAAAAAGATAATCGTATACAACAATACCCCGGACATAAAATCCACATCTTGTTGTCCTTTCAAGGGAACATCCTTCCATGAACCGATAGGAGCTGTTGAGGATGCAATGGTGTCAAACAGAAATTCTTCCCTTACAGATACCTTTTTTTCAAAAAGAGAAACAGGCCGAATAACAGAATCTGCCGATGTTCCTGTTAATGGCAAATGCAACGTATCAACTTGTTCTCCACGCATGAATAACATTATTTATACACAATATTAATGGGCTTCATACCAGTTTTTCCCGTATCCGGTACTTACGGTCAAGGGTACGGCAAGTTTAATCACATTTTCCATACAATCCACGACCAATCCTTTTAACTCTTCCAACTCTTCCCTATGACATTTAAAATTCAATTCGTCATGTACCTGCAATATCATTTTGGACTTTAACCCTCTCCTTGCGATCTCCTGATGGATACAGATCATCGCTTTTTTAATGATATCGGCAGCAGATCCTTGAATCGGAGCATTTACGGCGTTCCGTTCCGCTACCCCGCGAACGACAGCATTCCTGGAATTGATATCCCTTAAATAACGCCGCCTTCCCATGATGGTTTCCACATATCCTTGTTTCCTGGCCTTTTCGACGGATTTCTCCATATACTGTTTCACTCCGGGATAAAGATTAAAATAACCGTCTATCAACTCTTTCCCTTCTTTTCGCGGGATCTTCAATCGCTCGGCCAATCCCCAAGCCGAAATTCCGTAAATAATTCCGAAATTCGCCGTCTTAGCCCGACGCCTCATTTCCGGCGTAACCTCGTTCAAAGGTACATGATAAATCTTTGCGGCCGTTTCTGCATGCACATCTTCCCCGTTCAAAAAAGCATCTATCAACTCTTTCGTTCCGCTCAAATGAGCCATTAATCGAAGCTCCACCTGTGAATAATCGGCAGAAAAGAAGCAATAATCAGGATCCCCGGTAATAAAAGCTTTCCGGATATTCCTCCCCTCTTCTGTCCGAACGGGAATATTCTGCAAATTGGGATTCAAACTACTTAAGCGACCGGTAGCCGCTTCTGCCTGATTAAAACGCGTATGAATTTTACCGGTACCCGGATCAACATAGGTAGGCAAAGCCTCTGCATAAGTGGTTAATAATTTCTTCAATCCACGGTAGATCAATATATGTTCAATGATCGGATGTTCACCCTCCAACTTGGATAAAACCTGTTCGGAAGTGCTATACTGACCCGTCTTGGTCTTTTTATTCGTCCCCCCGATATTCATATCGTCGAACAACACCTCACCCAATTGTTTAGGCGAACTGATGTTAAACTCTTTTCCCGCCATTTTATAAATAACCTTTTCGGACTCTGCAATCTTTAATTTCAACTCCTCGGACAACTCTTTCAATGCCTCCTTGTCGATAGCAACACCTTCATACTCCATGTCCGCCAAAACAAAAACCAATGGCATCTCCAACTGCTCGAAAAGAGTATATAAGCCGACCTGTTCCAAGGCCTCTTTGAGTCTCCCTTTCAACCGGAAAAGAATATCGGTCCTCTCTTCAAAATCCTTATTCTTAATGGAATCATCTTCAAAAGACAACGTAAGCTGCTGACTATCGCCGCCATCTCCCTTAACCAACCGATAATTCAGTAACTCCAGGGCGATGCGTTCCAACTCGTGCGAGCTATCCGGCTGCAACACGTAATGCGCGATCTTTATATCAAAAATCCGATTCTTAATTTCAATTCCTGCCCGACGTAACCAGATGATATCATTTTTCACATCATTAGAAATCAACATCTTATCCGGATTTTCAAAGACGGATCTCAACCTTCCGACCATTTTCTCGGCAGCTTCTTTTTCTAAGGGCAATCGCAGATAACGCATCCGATTAGCCCGAACAGAAAAAGCGAGATAAGTCGGATAAGAGTTATAGAGGGTTCCATCCCCGAATACTGAATGCAAAACATATTCCGAGGACTCTTCCAATATCCCGATCATTTCATTCAACTCTCTTTCGCTTTGAATTTCCTGATAAGAAACCTCTTCCTCGTGCAAAGATTCAACCGCAACTTTAGTGTGCTCGATCGAAAATATCCGTTTAGACAAGGAAAAAAGCTCCAGCTCTTTAAATATCGGTTCCAACACTTCTTCTTTTATCTCCGTCCGAATTAAATCTTGTATAGAGATATTTACCGGAACCTCGCTATTGATCGTTACCAACTCTTTCGATAAAAATACCGTGGGCTGACAAGCCAATAAATTTTCTTTTTGTTTCCCTTTCAGCTCATCTATATGCTGGTATATACCTTCGATACTCCCGTATTTATAAATCAAAGAAGAAGCGCTTTTCGGTCCTACCCCGGAACATCCCGGAACGTTATCGGCAGAATCACCCATCAATCCCAAAATATCAATGACTTGTTCCACCCGCTCTATTCCAAAATGATCCAGAACTTCCGCAATCCCCCACACTTCCGACTTATTTCCAGCCCGTCCCGGCTTATACATAAACACCCGCTCGCTCACCAACTGGGCATAATCTTTATCCGGAGTGATCATGTAGACTTGAAAGTTTTCTTTCTCTCCGATTTTAGCCAAGGTTCCGATAACATCATCCGCCTCAAAACCGTCCACGGCAATCAAATTGATCCCTAATCCTTGAATTATTCTCTTTATATAGGGAACGGATTTCTTCAAATCTTCCGGCATGGGAGGACGCTGGGCCTTATATTGAGGATACATTTCATGCCGAAATGTGGGTCCTTCCGGATCAAAAACAACAGCCAAATGAGTCGGTTTTTCTTCTTCCAAAAGTTCCAGCAGAAAATTAAAAAAACCAAAAGTTGCCGAAGTATTTATCCCCGTCGTTGTAATCCTCGGATTATTGATAAACGCATAATACGAGCGGTAAATCAACGCGTAAGCATCCAACAAATACAACCTTTTTTCCTCATTTATCATCGTTTTCCCTTTTCAAATTAGTTTTCACAAAGTTAGAAATAATATGCAATTAGGCGTCTATTAAAAAAGAAAAGAATATCTTTGAAAGATTTCTTTCTAACGAATAAAATCAAATACATCTGATATACAAAACATTGATTACAAAATAATTATAGTATGTTGTCCAAACCGGATATATATCCATACACGGAATGGAATTTTTTCTCCGATACCCGTCGGCCATTGATTATCGCAGGTCCTTGCAGCGCGGAAAGCGAATTTCAACTATTCCAAACGGCACAAGAATTAAAAAATAACGGCATCGACACTTTACGGGCCGGCCTTTGGAAACCGCGTACGCGTCCCAATTCCTTCGAAGGAGTCGGAAGCAAAGGGCTCTCCTGGTTAAAACGCGTTCAGGAAGAGTTGAACATGAAGGTCTCGACGGAGGTTGCCAATGGCCACCACGTGGAGATGGCTCTCTCTGCCGGTATCGATTTGTTATGGATAGGAGCGCGGACGACGGCTAACCCTTTTGCCGTCCAGGAGATTGCAGAAGCATTAAAAGGAGTGGATATTCCCGTATTAATAAAAAATCCGATAAATCCGGATATCGAGTTATGGATCGGGGCTTTCGAACGTCTGAACCTATGTGGTTTAACTCGATTGGGAGCTATCCACCGGGGATTTTCCTCGTATAATAATTTAATCTACCGGAATCCTCCGCAATGGCAGATCCCGATCGAATTAAAACGAAGAATTAAAAATCTACCCCTATTTTGTGATCCCAGTCATATCGGCGGACATTCCGAATACCTCCAGGAAATAGCCCAAAAATCCATGGATCTCGGATTTGACGGCTTAATTATCGAATCTCATATTTGTCCCGCCTCAGCATTAAGTGATTCAGAACAACAAGTTACACCGCAAACGCTTAAACACATTTTATCGAATCTAATTATCAGGACGGAACAATCCCTGGATTCCAACTGTCAACTTATGATCGAAGAACTTCGAGAAAAGATAGATAATTTAGATAACATGGTATTGGAGACATTAGCCAACCGAATGAAAATAATAGAAGATATCGGACAGTACAAAAAACAGAATAATATCACGATCTTACAACCCGACCGATGGGAAAAGATATTGAACCGAGTCACGGCAGAAGCTAAACAGCTCGGATTAAACAGGGAGTTGGTTGAAAAAGTATTTAAAGCCATCCATCAGGCATCCATAGACAGACAGACTGAGATCATGAATGAATAAACGGATTGAATTTTTTCCATGAGCGAATTAATCATAGCAGACTTACAAGATATTACCAAAGCAGGACTTCTCTTTTTATCACAAAAGCTGAAAGGATTTAAAACCATTTCAGAAGTAAAAAACAAAGAAGAATTGATTCAACGGCTTACCTCTGATCCAGAGGCCGTCGTAATTATAGACTATATGTTATTCGATTTCGTCGATATAAATGAACTGCTGAAAATAAAAGAACGTTTTCAACAAGCCAAATGGATCCTATTTTCAGAAAATTTAAGCGACGATATTTTGAATAAATTGCTTTTCAGCACCCACTCTTTCAGCGCTATTTTGAAAAGCTGTTCCAATGAAGAGATTACCTGTGCTTTAAAATGTTCAACATGCGGAGAACGTTTCATATGCAATCGTATATGCAACAAATTACTTACGATAAAGAGCTCCGGTCTCCAAATACAAAATAAACTTACTCCCACGGAAAAGGACATTCTTAAAGAAATTGCTTCCGGTAAGACAACGAAAGAGATTGCACATGGACGGAAACTGAGTTTTCACACGATCCTGACTCATCGGAAAAATATCTTCAGAAAAATAGGAGTACGCAATGCCTATGAAGCTACAAAATACGCGATACGTACTCGCCTTGTTAACCCCGACGACTACTTAAGTTAAATACCGAGACCATCGGAAAAAGTATTGGACAATGCTTTCTGCTGTAAAACATGAGAACCGGGCGGAACGCTAACCGTTAACCAAACGTTACCACCTATAACGGAATCTTTACCAATCGTCACTCTCCCTAAAATACTCGTGTTGGCATAAACCACCACGTTATCTTCCAGAATCGGATGACGGGGAACATTCATGGGACTTCCTTTTTCGTCCAATACAAAACGTTTGGCACCGAGAGTAACTCCCTGATACAAACGAACCCGGTCACCGATAATACAAGTTTCTCCGATGACAACTCCGGTTCCGTGATCGATGCTAAAGGATTCTCCGATTTTCGCACCGGGATGTATATCTATACCTGTCTCGGAATGAGCCATCTCAGAAATAATACGCGGCAATATCGGAACTCCCAACAGTAATAATTCGTGAGCCACCCGATGATTTAGCAAGGCTCGTACAGCCGGATAACAAAAGATAACCTCTCCGTAACTTTTAGCTGCCGGATCTCCTTCTAAAATCGCCCGGACATCCGTGTGCAATACACGTTTTATCTCCGGTATCCGATTAATGAACAGCAAGGCCAAATCCTCGGCACACTCGGACGAAGCACTGCAATGCCCCTGAATATTAAAACAACTCCCATATAAAATTTGCTCGGACAACAAATGGTATAAACGCTCCATTTTCACTCCTATATGATATCGAATAGTCTCCGGATGTACACAGGGTTCACCGTAGTAACCGTAGAAAATGACAGAACGCAGCAAATCGACCACCTCTTTCAATTTTTCGATAGAAGGAAGCGGCATCTCGTGTTGCAATATATATTCGTCTTCTCCCGATGGAAGAGAAAGTTTTTCCACGCTTTTTTGCAAGATATCGAAAGTATCGGCTCGTTTCATATTTATTGATAATTATACAAAGGCGTCGAAAGATATCTTTCTCCGGTATCCGGTAATAATACCACTATATGTTTTCCTTGATTATCGGGATGTCTCGCAACCATAACAGCCGCATGCAAAGCCGCCCCGGAAGAGATTCCGGTCAATACGCCTTCCGTTTTAGCCAATTCCCGAGCCGTTTCAAAAGCCTTTTCCGTTTCAACCTGTACGATACTATCCACTATCTCATTTGAAAAAACTCCGGGAATAAATCCGGCACCGATTCCCTGGATTTGATGAGGACCGGCTACTCCTCCGGATAACACAGGGGAATCACTCGGCTCCACGGCAATAATTTTTATTCCGGGCTTCAATTGCTTCAAGCGACGACCGACCCCCGTGATAGTACCTCCGGTTCCCACTCCGGCAATAAAAATATCCACGCTACCATCCGTATCTTCCCAAATCTCTTCTGCCGTAGTCCGTTCATGAATGGCAGGATTTGCAGGATTTTCAAACTGCTGCAATATGGTAGAATTCGGATTTGCCTGCTGTAACTCCTCCGCCTTGGCAATAGCCCCCCGCATACCTTCAGAACCCGGAGTCAACACCAAATTCGCCCCTAAAGCCTTCAGTAAATTTCTCCGCTCCATACTCATCGTCTCCGGCATCGTCAAAGTAAGCCTATAACCTCTGGAGGCGGCAACCATGGCCAATCCGACTCCGGTATTTCCGCTCGTAGGCTCAATAATTTCCGAACCCGGTTTCAATAGGCCTGACCGTTCCGCATCCTCGATCATTGCCAAAGCTATACGATCTTTCACGCTCCCGGCAGGATTAAAGTACTCCAACTTAGCTATAATTATAGCTTTCAATTTTTTATCCCGATTGAAATTAGATAATTCCAACAAAGGAGTATGTCCTACCAAATCCGTTAATTGTTTTGCTATTTTTCCCATATTACCTGTCTAATTAAGTCGTATCAAAACTAAATGTTTATTTTACAAATAAAAATCACATAAACAAGGTATTTTCATACCCTGTTCATGGTATTCGTTTTTAACCGCAAAAAAGTTTCTCGAAAAATAGATTCTATTTAGATCATTGATAAACAGATGAAAGCACTATCTTATACCACAGAATTAAAATAATCTCGTACGATTTTAGCCTTTGCTTTCCCAATAACTTCAGAGAGTTTTTCCAAAGGAGCTTTCGCTATTGCATCTATCGTTTTGAAATGTTGAAACAAAGTAATTTCAGTTTTTTCCCCAATACCTTGAATTTCACTTAGAACACTATTAATCTGCCCTTTTTCCCTTAACCTTCGATGAAACGTGATACCAAAACGATGAGCCTCGTCACGAATATGCATTAAGGTTTTTAAGGCAAGTGAATTTTTAGCCAGCAGATAGGGGTCCGTATCCCCGGGATAATATATCTCTTCCATCCGTTTTGCCAACCCTACAATAGGAATTTGTCCCCGAAGACCTAATTTTTCCAAACTATTCAAAGCAGCGTGCAATTGTCCTTTACCTCCATCGATCACAATTAAATCCGGTAGCTCCTTCCCTTCGTCTAAAATCCTGTGATATCGCCGATAAATAATCTCCTCCATAGAAGCAAAGTCATCCGGTCCTTCTACCGTTTTCACGTGAAAATGCCGATACTCTCTTTTAGCGGGTTTACCGTCTATAAAAACGACACAGGAAGCCACAGGATTGGTTCCCTGTATGTTCGAATTATCGAAACATTCCATCCGATGCGGAATACGAGGTAATCTCAATTCCGTTTTAATCGTGTTCAGTATGGTAAATTTACTCTCCTCCTTTCGAAAAACCCCCCGTTGCCTCTCCCTGTCCGTCTTAAAGAATTTGGCATTCCGTTCCGATAGTTCCAATAATTGCTTTTTCTCTCCCCGTTGCGGAATAAAATAAGTAATTCCATCCATCAAAACATCAGGATAAAAAGGAACTAAAACTTCCTTTGAATGGCTATTGACCAACTGTCTGATTTCCAGAATGGCAAAAGAAAGAAGAGATTCTTTCGATTCATCCAATTTACGTTCTAATTCAATAGTATGAACCTGATTAACAGCTCCATGTACGATACGCAAATAATTTACATAGGCATATTTATCTTCCTCTATATAAGAAAAAACATCCATGTCATGGATAGAAGTGCGCACAATCGTGGATTTCGCCTGATGAGTCTTCAGCGCTTCTATTGCCTCTTTCAACTCCTGGGCTTTTTCAAATTGCATGGAAATAGAAAATTCTTTCATTTTATCATTCATAGCCTCCAAAACAGTAGAGATATTTCCTTTCAGAATGGAACGAATTTGTGCTATGAAATCCAAATACTCCTCCTCCGACACTTTTCCCACGCAAGGAGCTAAACAATTTCCTATATGATACTCCAAACAAACTTTATATTTTCCATCGTAAATATTTGATTTATTTATAGATAAATTGCACGTACGCAATTTATAAAGTGATTTGATAAGCGTAATCAAGGTATGAGCGAATTTCGCTGATGTATAAGGACCAAAATATTCCGAACCGTTCCTTACGAATTTTCGAGTAATAAAAACCCGGGGAAAAGGCTCATTAGTTATACAAATCCACGGATAAGTTTTATCGTCCTTCAATAAAATATTATAACGGGGTTTGTATTTTTTGATCAAATTATTTTCTAATAGAAGTGCATCTTGTTCACTATCAACGACTACATACCTCAGATCGCGGATCTTTCTCACTAAAACCATGGTTTTAGATGATTGATTCGTTTTGATAAAGTAAGATGAAACCCTGTTCTTCAAATTTTTAGCTTTACCAATATATATAATAATTCCATTGGCATCTAAAAATTGATAAACCCCAGGGTTAGTAGGCAACTTACTCACTTTTTCTTTCAGAGGATTGTTTTCCATCATTCCTATACAAAATCGAACTTATTATAATCAAACATTCCTTTTTCTCCTATCTTAAAATAAGGAATCACGATCAACGACATAAAGGAAAGGGTCATAAACGGAGATTTCAAAACAGACCCCATCGTTTTTATCTCGTCATTCAATTTCAGGTATTGCCCGGCGACTTCTTCACAGGATAAATTACTGATAATTCCCCCTATGGGTAAAGGTAAAAGTAAAAGTTTATCGCCGTTTTTAATCGATAAACCTCCTTTTTGTTCAATCACGGCATTAATAGAAGCGACTAAATCTTCATCCGTACAACCGATTGCAATTATATTATGCGAATCATGAGAAATACAAGAAGCAAAAGCACCTCGTTTTATACCAAATCCTGAAACGAATCCGACCTGGGGCTTTCCGTTCAAATAACGATTCAAATAAACAATCTTCAAAACATCTGCCGATAGATCAGATTCAAATTTATCATTCATTTTATCAAGTGAAAAAATCATTTTACCAGTCACAAGTTCATCCGGCATAATTTTAATACACGCCACTTGATTCGATAATGTCGTTTCTATATCCGCAATAGTTAATCTATCGTGATGGAAAAGATTACATGAATTCCACTCCTCTTTTAAGCCGTAAAAAGATCTCTTTTCAAAAACATTTTCCCCATCGATAAAAGTAGAAATAATATTCATTCTCTCTAAATCATCCGTAATAATAAAATCTGCTTTATCTCCTACATTCAAAGTACCCACATCCAAACGGTAGAAACGAACCGGATTCAAACAAGCGACCTGCAAAACATCAAAAATACCAAATCCATCCGATAAAGCCTTTTTTACCATATAATTGATATGCCCGAACTGAAGAAGATCATCGGGATGGGCATCATCCGTACAAAACATAACATCATCCGTACGTGTTCCGATCAAAGATTTCAGTGCTTCATAATTTTTTGCAGCACTTCCTTCGCGAATAATAACCTTCATCCCTTTCATGATTTTTTCCTCCGCTTCATCCAAAGTCACACACTCATGGTCCGTCTCTATCCCATGCCCTATATATAAACTTAGTTTGTCCCCTCTCAATGCAGGTGCATGACCGTCTATTCTTAAATTATATTTTTTCGCAACAGCCAATTTAGCCATTACTTCAGGTTCATTATTCAAAACACCAGGTATATTCATCATTTCCGATAATGCCACAAATTTTCCGGTAGCAGCCATCTCCTCAACATCTTCAGCATCTATTTTTCCTGCAGTCCGGTCAAAGGGTGTAGCAGGTACACAAGAAGGAATTCCGTAATAAAATTTCAATGCAGCTTTTTCACTATTCTCCATCATTTTTTTCACTCCTTCCATCCCTAACACATTTGCTATTTCATGCGGATCATTGACAATAGCAACCGTACCGAGTCTGGTAACTATATTTGAAAACTCGACAGGTAAAAGCATAGAACTTTCAACATGTACATGGGCATCGACAAAACCAGGCATTATATACCTATCATAGGAATTAGAATTTCTTTCAATGGATACAATTTTTCGCTCCGAAATTTTTATAGTAGAAGGATAAATTTCTCTATTGACAACATCTACTAAATTCCCCTCTATTGTTTTCATAATGCATTTTTAAACGATTAGCCCTTATCAACCCTTCGCATCATTTTGAACGTTCCACGTGAAACATCCTTTTATCTTCCCATCAAAATGAGTAAAACATTAATATCGGAAGGAGATACTCCAGTAATACGAGAAGCCTGTCCAATTGTTTTGGGTTTAATTTTTGTAAGCTTTTCACGGGCTTCAATGGAAAGTGCAGCAATCTCCATATAATTAAATTTATCGGCAATAACCAAATTTTCCAAACGATTCAATTTGTCTGCCATCAATTTTTCTCTCTCTATATAACCTGAATACTTCACTAAAACTTCAGCAGCCTCAATAATCTCCTCTCTAATAAATTGTTCGGAAATTAATGATTTTAAAGAAGGTATAAAATCAATAATTTTCATTAAGTTGATTTGAGGTCGAGAAATCAAGTCAATCAACTTCATTTTTTGTTTAATCGGAGAAGAGTTCAAACTATCGAGAACTCCATTAATTTCATCAGGCGAAACACTATAATTTCGAATAAAATCTAACAAGAGATCTCTTTTTACTACTTTGTCCCGAAATACAAGATTTCGTTTTTCCGATACCAAACCTATGTCGTACCCTAAAGGAGTCAATCTTACATCGGCATCGTCCTGACGCAATAGAATACGATATTCAGCCCTGGAAGTAAACATACGATAAGGTTCATCCACTCCCTTCGTCACTAAATCATCGATTAAAACACCAATATAAGCCTGATCGCGATTCAACACGAAAGTTCTATTCTCATGAAGTGACAAATGAGCATTTATGCCGGCCATCAAACCTTGGGCCGCAGCCTCCTCATAACCGGTAGTTCCGTTAATTTGTCCCGCGAAATAGAGTCCCGAAACCAATTTCGTCTCCAAGGTAGAAAAGAGTTGAGTCGGCGGAAAATAATCATATTCTATGGCATATCCCGGACGAAATATTTTCACATGCTCAAAACCTTTCACGGAACGCAAAGCTTTTAATTGTACCTCCAAAGGCAAAGAAGAAGAGAAACCATTCAAATAGTATTCAGTAGTCGTTTCTCCTTCCGGCTCCAAAAAAAGATGATGACTCTCTTTATCGAAAAAAGTATCCAATTTCGTTTCGATACTAGGGCAATAACGAGGACCTATACTCTTAATCGTACCGTTAAACAAGGGACTATCGTCAAAACCCGTACGCAAAATATCATGTACTTCCTTATTCGTGTAAGCGATATAACAAGGACGCTTGTTCAATTCGTTTTCATAATCGAAATGAAGAAAAGAAAATCGATGAAAATCATTATCTCCATCCTGACGTGTCAACTTTGAGAAATCAACACTTCGGCCATCTATTCTTACAGGAGTTCCTGTTTTCATCCTCCCCACGGTAAAACCTAAACTTTTCAATTGCTCGGATAACCCGAAAGAGGCTTGTTCCGAAATTCTTCCACCGGGAAAATTCACTCTTCCCACGTGCATCAAGCCGTTAAGGAAAGTTCCATTGGTCAAAATAACTTTTTCAGCGGAGAAGGAAACTCCTAAAACCGTCTTTACACCATTTACATTTCCTTTAGAATCCAGCAATAACTCCTCTACGTGATCTTGCCAAATATCCAAATTAACCGTGTTTTCAATTATACTTCTCCAATTTTGAGAAAAAGACATTCGATCGCATTGAGCACGAGGACTCCACATGGCAGGACCTTTCGAAAGATTAAGCATCCTGAATTGAATCGAACTTCTGTCCGTTACTATACCCGTATATCCTCCTAACGCATCTATCTCCCTAACAATCTGTCCTTTGGCTATACCTCCGATGGCAGGATTACATGACATCTGAGCTATCTTATTCATATCCAATGTAATAAGTAGCGTCTTAGAACCCAAATTAGCCGCAGCACAAGCTGCCTCGCATCCGGCATGACCTGCCCCAACAACTATGACATCATATAGAGGAAATAAAGACGACATATTATAGCGTTTTAAGCAATCCTAAACAATGATCTTCGTTCTTTCTCATCAATTTAGCATCTTCATCCGTTTTATCCTTAAAACCTATTAAATGAAGAACCGAATGTACCATAACACGATTCAATTCGTTTTCAAAAGTCGTACTAAATTCCAAAGCATTGGATTGTACGGTATCCAAACTGATAAAAACGTCTCCTGAAAGGATATCATTTTCTCTATAATCAAAGGTGATTACGTCCGTATAATAGTCATGATTCAGATACTTTCTATTCACATCCAAAATATAAGAATCATCACAAAAAACAAAAGAAATGGTTCCTATACGGCAAGAGTAATCGGAAGCGACTAAATCCAACCATTTTCTTATCTTTTCCGGCAATAGAAAAAACGGCAATTCACACCCCTCATTAAAAAAGAAAATTTCACTCATTACAATTTATAAATTGAAAACCAATGTCACCTTAGAACCGTTATCTTCAAAAATCAAATCATCTGACAAGGTTTTCATTAAATAAAGTCCGCGTCCGGCATCTTTCTCGATATTATCCGGCAAGGTCGGATCCGGAATATAATTGTAATCGAATCCGTCTCCTTCATCTTTTACCGTTACGCAAAGCTTACCGTCGTCTTCACGTACAAAAAACTTTACATACTTTGAAGGATCGAGCTTATTTCCATATAAAATAGCATTGTTGACCGCTTCAATAACACACAGACTGATTTTACCGAATACCTCAGGTTCAACATGATACACATCGACAAAGTAATCAATGAAATTTTCTACTTTAACGATGTTTCCAATCTCTGAAGTAATTGAAAATTCTAATTTGTCCATCACCAACTAAAATGAAATAGTTCATATTAAATTTACCAACACAATAACAATATCCACTCAAATCTCAATCACAATTAAAACCGCATATACACAGCTTAACGTATAGCGAATTTAAACAAAAAAAATTTAAATATCAATTCATCAAATAGATAAAAATTTTAAAAACCGTCTCTGCAAAGCTACCAGGGTGACAACCATAACTGAGGATCCAGTTTTTCCTTATCCCTCCATATCTGAAAATTCAAAGTACTACTACTTTCATTATCAGAGGCCAATTTACCTATTTTTTGCTTCAGTTTAATTACATCTCCCTTTCTGATATAAACTTTTATTATATTCGAATAAAGTGTCAAGTAATTACCGTGCCTAATCATGACTACGTTATTATACCCCGGTATAAACATGATTTCGACAACCGTTCCCGTAAAAACCGATCTGACATCCGCACCGGCTGACGTCGTAACGGTTATTCCGTCATTTGTCAACTTAACCTGTTTAAAAAGAGGATGAACGTTCACTCCAAATTTTTCCGATACGAATCCCTCCTCAACGGGCCAAGGCAATTTTCCCTTATTTTTAGCGAAATCATCCGAAATAAGTTTCTCTTCCGGTGTTAATTTATAGTTAGAATTCTTACTACCGGACTTTTTAGCCTGTACGGCTATCAAAGACTTCAGTTTATTGGCCAAAACTTCCCTTTTTTTAATTTCGGCTTTCAACTTTTTATCTAATTCCCTCTCCTTTTTCTTTAATTCGTTTACATAACTGTTAGCCTGATTCTGCTCTCGTATTAATTCTGCATTCTTTGCAACAATAAGATTTTGTTTCCCGTTCTTTTCCGAAACCAAAAGATTCAGCTTATTATTGACAGTCGTCAAGGAATCGTTAGCTGCCTTTATAAGCTCTATTTGCCGTTTGGAATAATCTTGTACCTGATCGAAGTATTTATAACGCGCATAGGCTTGCATAAGAGTCGTCGAAGAAAAAATAAAAACCAATTTATCCGACTGATTTTTTTTCTTCCAGGTTTCGTAAACCATCTTCGCGTAAAAATCCATCATTTTTTGTCTGTTCGATTCCAAATGAGTCTTTATCCTTTCGTTATCCGCAATCAGTTTTTCAAGATAGGAGACTTCATCATTCAGCGATTGAATGATCTCCTTTCCCTTCACTATCTTTTGATTGATTATAGTCAGCTTTTGTAAAGTAGTCGAACGATTATTCCGAGTAGAATTCAACAATTTATTCAAATACGAGATTTCCTTTTCTGCCTGTTCTTTCTTTTTCTTTACCTCATCGATAGATTGAGAAAAGGAAAAAGCGGAAACATGCAGAAACAAAAAAATCAATATATAGCGCACAACCACCATCAATAAATTCGTTTATACTTACTGGATATCTTAAAATTCGATTCTACTTTTACATCAAACTCCAATCTGTCAAAAACAATTTTAACTTCAACCGGATCCGATTCCATATAGAGATTGAAAAGAATCTTTCCAGGATACAGATATCCGCCGAAGTCTTTAAAATCATCATACTTTACATTCAACCCTATCTGCTCTTCTATATCTTTGATGGAGACGAAACAAGGTCTAAAATAATCCGGATCTATCTGAATCTCCTGCAAAATCAAAGAGTATTCCTTGTTTTTCCTCCTTTTTTTATATAATTTCTTCAACTTTCTACCCAACGCTTTCTCTTCCAAGGTATAAAGTAAATAATTATTTCCCGACTTATCGAACTTATATCGTTTAGTTCTATCGTTCAAAGATGTACAGGATTCAAAATTAAAAAAGTAATTCGAAAGAATCCGTTGAAAACAATCGAAACTTAAATTTAAATCGAACCTATTGGAAAAATAACTATAATCCGATATAAAATATTCTTTATCATGAAAGTTAACGAACTTTATGCTGTCGGGAGTCAACAGTAAACGAGCCACATTAATACCAAGAGGCGATGCCGACATCGAGATACAAATAAAACTGTCTTTTTTCATCTGCATCGTGGCTTTCAGACTATTCGATTTTTTCTTCGTGCTCAAAGAAATATCCATTTTCTTCGAATACAAAGACTGGAAATCCAATTCATTTTCAACAATATTTTTAAATAATCTTCCCTCTGAAATGTTTTCAAGTTCCCTTTGCTTTGGCAATTTTTTTGTCGAATGACAAGAAATAAAAAGAACAACCAACGATAAAATAAATAACTTACTTCTCATTTTCAATCAATAATCCATGCTCAATTTTATTTTCTAATTCACTACTTAACTCTTCACCACCCAACTCTAACGCTTTTTTCCACATTTTCACAGCCTCTTCCTTCTCCCCGTTCATGTATAAAATGTCACCATAATGTTCATATAAAACAGCTGAAGGCGATTGACTTTTTTCAATCGCTATATTCATATAATATTTGGCCAACGAATAACTTTTCTGCTTAAACAACACCCAGGCATAAGTATCCAAAAAAGTAGGGTTATTCGGATCGGCAGAAACCGTTTTTGCACTCATACGTTCGGCATCGTTCAATCGTTCGTTCCGGATAGAGAGATAATAACTGTAATTATTTAAAGTCATAATGTCGTTCGGATTGATCTTCAAGACCTCGTCGAACATTTTGAAAGCGCGTTCGACACTATCCAAAACGTAAAAACTTTCGCCTAAATAAGCATAAAATTGAGCTTTCATAGGAGAATTCTCAGGAGATAATTCAAGACCTTTATTCAAGTAAACCAAAGCATCTTCATATTTCTTTTGAATCATCAAAGGCAAACTGACCATTGCATAAGGCAAAGGTTGATTCGGAAAATACTCCATACACTCTTTTCCTCTGTCATACATCAAAACAGTATCGCCCAACTGACTATACAACAGTAATAACTCTTCCCAAATCAAATAGTTATTTTTATCCTTAGACAATACAAATTCCAACTCGTTTGCACTCTCCTTCAGTTTGTTGTCTTTCCTCAATAAATCCGCATAAAGCGTTCTAACGGTTAAATCGTTATCGTATTTCTCCAATAATAACCCCATGTATTCGTGTATCCTTCTATCCGACATAAACGAATCGGAAGAGTTAACGAGCAATTTCAAAAGATACTGTACCTTAAAATTATTATCGTTATTATCGTTCAATAAGGCCTTTCTCAAATAAATATCAGCATGCAACGTATCCTTCTTTTGCAAATAATAATCCGTCAGATAAAAAAGAACAAAACCATTGGAAGGATCTCTTTCCATTAATTTGTTCAGTACCTGTAATCCCTTCTTCTCTTGATCATTTGACAAATAAAGTTCTGCCAATAATCCTAAATAATCGCTCTTGCCGGGATATTTCTTGATCAACTTCAAAATCTCTGAAGAAGCTTTTTTTATATTCTTAGCTTTGGCATACAGCTTTACCTTTTCCACGGAAGAAATTTCCGAAGGACCGAACTGTTTTTCGTACCGATCCAATACAGCTATAGCTTCCTCCCATTTTTCCACAGAGGTTAACAAATTAGTTTCAATCAGGTAAAAATCTTCCCGTTCCGGATATTGCTTTATTAACTCGTCATAAACGACACAAGCCTGATCTATCATCGATTTCTTTTCCAATATATTGGCCAACAAAATTTTATACCAAATATTAGAAGATTCTAACTCTACGGCTTCCCGCATCAATTTCAAAGGAATATCCAAATTATCCGTCAATACTAAAATGGAAGCCAATTCATAACGTACTGCCGCACTTTTATTATCAATTTTCATACATTGATCAAAATAAGATAAGGCAGATTTAAAATCTCCTAATACTTTGTACCTTATCCCCTCCATAAAAGCGTAGTCAAACGCTACTTTTTTATCGTCGTCCAAAGTAACACTTACACTATTTTTTTTATCAGCAAAAGATAAAACAGTACATCCAATAAATAGAAATGTAAGTAATGATTTGATCATTGTATTTTTATGTCGTTTTAATATTTACCTGTATGACCAAAACCCCCTTCGCCTCTCTCCGTTTCATTTAAAGCCTTTACCTTAACAAGTTCCACTTGTTCGAACTTTTGTATGACCATTTGACAAATTCTGTCTCCATCGTTGATTTGAACCATTTCGTGAGAAAGATTAACAAGAATAACACCTATTTCTCCTCTGTAATCAGGATCGATAGTTCCCGGCGCATTCAAAACAGTTATTCCTTCGTTTAGAGCCAAACCACTTCTCGGTCTGATTTGAGCTTCATATCCCTCTGGCAACTCTATAAAAAGTCCTGTCGGTATCAGCTTTCTCTCCAAAGGTTTTAACATGATGGATTGCTCTAAATTAGCACGAATGTCCATTCCGGCGGAAAAATTCGTTTTATATTCCGGAAGAGCGTGTTTCGATTTGTTGATTATATTTACTCTCATTTTTCTCTTTAAATAATACAGTATTACCCTATCATAATAAATCGTGCTAAGATAGGGAATTTTTACGAAAGAATCTGATAAAAATCCTTTTGCAAATAAAAATCTTATTTACAAAAGTATTTATGCGAAAAATACCTTTGGAAAGGAAGTTACTCTTCTCTTATTCTTATTATATTTTCTCTTTATTTAAAAAGTAAATTGATTATGATAATAGCGTGTGAGTATTTGTAGTAAAATATATATGTATCACTTGTTTTATTCGTTATTAAAAAAAGGTCGTGAATTTACTCACAAGATTTTTATAAATAATATATTGATTTATAGTGAAATTACTTAGTTATTCACAGTTGTTAATTGTGTTTACGTTGAATAAATCTTTTGTAAATGAGTAAGACGTTCGTGTTAATAATTTGTATAAACAAATCAAATTAAAAATGGAAAACATTGTTGTATTTTCGGGTTTTATTATTACAAGAGTATCGGAATGAAAAATCAAAATGATTTTATTCTTTTTATTTCGATTTTAATACACTTTTTTTTCACAAGGTATGGGGATAAAAAAAGAGTTGACCAATTACTTTTGGTCAACTCTTTGAAATAATATCGTATTTGTTATATCTTGTTTAAAATGGAAGTGGTGGAATAACCTTCAACGAAGTCAATGGTGATGATTTTCCCGTTTTTTGCTTTAACTATGTCATAACCTACTATCTCTTCCGGATTATAATCGCCGCCTTTTACCAACACATCGGGTTGAACATAGTCGATGAGATCATAGGGAGTATCGCTGTCGAAAAGAATAACCTCATCGACAAAGATGAGAGAAGCGAGAGCCAAAGCTCTGGCATTTTCATCGTTTACGGGTCTGTTTTCACCTTTCAGGCGTTTAACGGAAGCGTCCGAATTCAGTCCGATAATTAACTTGGTGCCGAGGTTGGCTGCTTGTGCCAAGTATTCGATATGTCCTCTGTGGAGAATGTCGAAACAACCGTTCGTGAAGACGATTTTTTCGTCTTTGAATCTCCATAAACTTAAAGTACGTGACGCTTCTTCCTGCGTTCTTGCTATTTTATTTTTTATATACGGCAAATAATCCATAATGCTATATCAATTTATTCGTTGTTGTTTCAGGAAAGACCAGAGTAGGTTTATGCTTTTTAGCTTCTTCGAAATCCATCATGGCGTAAGATATAATTATGATTATATCTCCGACTGCACATTTTCGCGCGGCGGGTCCGTTCAAGCAGACAATGCCTGAATTACGTTCTCCTTTTATAATATAAGTATCCAATCTTTCTCCGTTATTCACATTTACGATTTGTACTTTCTCGTTTTCGATCAGATTGGCTGCTTCCATCAGAGTTTCGTCAATGGTGATGCTTCCCACGTACTGGAGATTTGCTTCGGTTACGGTCACCTTGTGAAGTTTGGATTTAACGACCTCTATGAACATATTCGTGGTATTTGTGATGAATGGTTAAAATACGATGTTATCAATTAATCTGATTTTGTCGGCATACACGGCAATACAACCGACTTTGTTTTTGTTTTCGTTCCAATCTTTGATAGGACGCAGATCCGTATCGTCTACGATTTCGAAATATTCCACTTCCAAATAGGGATTTTTGTTGATTTCGTCTATCACCCATTGTTTCAACTCCTCCACATTCATCTTGCCGGTTAATTCGGTTGCTTTTTGAAGTACCTTATGAATGTGAGGTGCGTTTTGCCTGTACAAAGGTTTAAGAAGCGTATTTCTTGAACTCATGGCTAAGCCGTCCGCTTCACGGACAATAGGGCATGGTATGATTTCCAAGTTATAATGTAATTGTTTTACCATATTTTTTATAACGGCGATTTGTTGGAAATCCTTCATTCCGAAATAAGCCCGGTGGGGTTTAACGATATCGAATAATTTACTGACAACTTGTCCTACTCCGTTAAAATGCCCCGGACGCTTTGCTCCTTCCATAACAGTTTCAACATACCCGAAATCGAATAAACGCGTATCTTCTTCAGGATAAATTTCTTCTACGTCAGGTACGAATGCATAATCACAACCGTTCTTTTCCAAAAGAACGGTATCTTTTTCAACGGTTCTCGGATATCTTTTCAAGTCTTCTTTATCGTTGAACTGTGTCGGATTTACAAATATACTGACGACCGTTATATCATTATCTCGTTTACAGGTTTTGACGAGTGATATATGTCCTTCGTGTAACGCACCCATCGTAGGTACAAATCCCACCTTTTTTCCCTCATTCTTCAATTTTTCAATTAAGGCGGTCAATTGTGATTTTTTATATATCGTTTCCATCTTATTTTTTTGAAAATTCGGGATGCAAGTTTACAAACTATTTTCGATATAATTCAAAATTGCCGATTGAAAATTGAAAATAGCTTTGTATAAAGGTAATATTATAGATATATTTACAGATATTATTAGTTTGTTAATGTTATTTATACAATGAATGGATATTGGGATGAATGGAAGATAGAGTATCCAGCAATTCGTTTCGATTTACTCCTTCCCGCATAACGACGAGGATCGTGTCGTCTCCTCCAATGGTGCCTAACACCTCAAAATAATTTCCGCTATCGATAAGGACGGTGACGGCTTTGGCATATCCGGGTAAAGTTTTAATAACGGCGATATTTTGGGAAAAATCAATGCTGAGAATAGCGTCGGTAACGATGGTAGATGCTTTTTCATCGGATGGTTCGCTTTGCATATTATCAGGAATGATATAAATGTAACCTTTGTCTTTATGCGGTATCTTGGCTACTCTCATAAATTTCAAATCGCGCGATAATGTACTTTGAGTAGCTTCCACTCCTTCCTGCTTTAATCTGTATAGAAGTTCTTCTTGCGAGCTGATCTGTTCGTTATCAATTAATTTACGGATGATCAACAAACGTTTTGTTTTGTTTCCCATATTATTCTGTGTATTGCACTATACAAAAGTAAATAAAATAGTTTGATTTTCAATAGAGAGAATATAAATTGCATATTTATTTGTTATAATACATAAATATGCTTTGAATCTTCAAAAATAACCCCTATTTTTGCCGAAAATTAATCATAATCTGTATTGAAATAGAATAAATATGCATGATTTAAAAAATGCTCGTCTGGTTTTGGAAGACGGGACTGTTTATGAAGGAACTTCCTTTGGTTACGAGAAATCGGTTTCCGGGGAAGTTGTTTTTTATACGGCAATGACGGGTTATCCCGAAAGTTTGACGGATCCTTCTTATAAGGGTCAGATTTTAGTACCTACTTATCCGATGATTGGGAATTACGGGGTTCCGGTGGATGATGAACGCGATGGTATTTCCAAATTTTTTGAATCGGACCGAATTCATTGTAGCGCTTTGGTGATTTCCGATTACTCTTTTCAATACAGTCATTGGAACTCGCGAAAAAATCTGGGAGATTGGTTAAAAGAACAAAAAGTTCCCGGAATTTTCGGTGTAGATACCCGTTCATTAACACAAAAATTGCGGGAAAATGGAGCCATGTTAGGGAAGATCGTATTTGATGGGAAAGAGGTTCCTTTCTATGATCCGAATAAGGATAATATTGTCGCGCAGGTTTCTACGGAGGGAATTATGGAGTATGGAGATGGAAAGTATAAAGTATTGCTTGTGGACTGTGGTGTGAAAAATAACATATTGCGTTGTTTGCTGAAACGGGATGTTGCGATAAAACGAGTTCCTTGGGATCACGATTTTACACGGGAAACATACGATGGCTTGTTTTTATCCAATGGTCCGGGAGATCCGGCCATGTGTGGTAAAACCATAGAAAACATAAAGATTATGTTGGAAAAGAGTATTCCTATAATGGGTGTTTGTTTGGGAAACCAATTGATGGCTCGGGCTGCGGGAGCACAAACCTACAAGATGAAATACGGGCATAGAGGCCATAATCAACCGGTCGTGCAACCGGGTAGCCAACGTTGCTATATTACATCGCAAAATCACGGTTTTGCTATAGATGAAAGAACTTTGCCGAAAGAGTGGGAACCTCTTTTCGTGAATGTAAATGATGGATCGAATGAAGGAATCCGGCATAAAACGAAACCCTTTTTTTCGACGCAATTTCATCCCGAGGCTTCGAGTGGACCTGTAGACACGGAATTTTTATTTGACGATTTTATAAGAGCCATGGAGAGAACGGATAGATAATTAGAATTTGAACATTGTAAAATAGATGATGATGAGAGAGATAAAGAAAATATTACTTTTAGGTTCGGGAGCTTTAAAGATCGGGGAAGCGGGAGAATTTGATTATTCAGGTTCACAGGCTTTGAAAGCTTTACGGGAAGAAGGAATCTATTCCGTGTTGATTAATCCTAATATTGCTACGGTACAGACCTCGGAAGGAGTAGCGGATAAAATTTATTATTTGCCGGTGACTCCCGAATTTGTAGAAAAAGTAATAGAGAAGGAGCGTCCTGATGGTATTTTTCTCTCTTTCGGCGGACAAACGGCTTTAAATTGCGGGATTACTTTACATCGGATGGGAATTTTAAAAAAATATGATGTAGAGGTATTGGGAACTCCCGTGCAAGCGATTATTGATACGGAAGACCGAGAGATTTTTGCGCGTAAATTATCTGAAATTCAGGTGTGTACTCCTAAAAGTATTGCGGCAGGTACAATGGAAGAAGCTATCGCTGCGGTTCAAAAGGTAGGTTTCCCGGTGATTGTCAGAGCTGCTTATACGTTGGGAGGATTAGGGTCCGGTTTTTGTTCCTCTATGGACGAGTTTAAACGGCTGTTAGATAGTGCTTTTTCTTATTCTCCTCAGGTTCTGGTGGAGGAGTCGTTGAAGGGATGGAAAGAGGTCGAATACGAGGTTGTCAGAGACCGATACGATAATTGCATTACTGTTTGTAATATGGAGAATTTTGATCCGTTAGGCATTCATACCGGCGAAAGTATCGTAGTCGCTCCTTCCCAAACGCTGAGTAATAGTGAGTACCATAAACTGAGAGCCATTGCTATCAAAATAATCCGGCATATAGGTATCGTCGGGGAGTGTAATGTACAATATGCATTGGATCCGAATTCGGAAAATTACCGGGTGATAGAGGTAAATGCCAGATTGTCCAGATCGAGTGCCTTGGCTTCAAAAGCTACCGGTTATCCCTTGGCTTTTGTTGCGGCAAAATTGGGATTGGGTTACGGATTACACGAAATAAAAAATTCGGTGACTAAAATAACGACGGCTTGTTTTGAACCTGCTTTAGATTATGTGGTTTGTAAAATTCCGCGTTGGGATTTAAATAAGTTTGGAGGTGTTTCCAAGCTGATAGGCTCTTCTATGAAAAGTGTGGGGGAGATTATGGCCATAGGGAGGTCTTTTGAGGAGGCGATTCAGAAAGGAATTCGAATGATCGGTCAAGGGATGCACGGTTTTGTCGGTAATAGGGTAAGGGTAAAGGATATCGATGAAGAGCTCATTCATCCTACGGATACTCGTATTTTTGCTATTGCGGCTGCTTTTGATAAAGGATATAGCGTGGAACAAATCCATGAAAAAACGCGTATTGACAGATGGTTCCTTCAGCGTTTGGAAAATATCCATTTGCTGAAAGAAGAGTTGGGATCTTTGGAGAAAGAGACAAGTATAGATAAATCATTTTTAAGAAAAGTCAAACGATACGGTTTTTCGGATTTCCAGATCGGTCGTTTGGTGATTCGGGACTCCTCTCTTTCACCTCATGAGAAGATGTTAAAAATCAGAAGTTATCGTAAGAAATTAGGTGTTTTGCCCTGTGTAAAACAGATAGACACGTTGGCCGGCGAGTATCCGGCATTGACCAATTATCTTTATCTAACCTATGGCGGAGAAGCTAATGATATTGAATATGAGCACGATCACCGTTCTGTTATCGTGTTAGGGTCTGGAGCTTATCGTATCGGGAGTAGTGTCGAATTTGACTGGTGTGGGGTTAGTGCTTTGAATTCGATTCGTAAAGCGGGTTATCGTTCGGTAATGATTAATTACAATCCGGAGACGGTGAGTACGGATTACGATATTTGCGATCGACTCTATTTTGACGAACTTTCTTTTGAGCGGGTAATGGATATCGTAGAATTCGAAAGGCCTAAAGGAGTGATCGTTTCTACGGGAGGACAGATTCCCAATAATCTTGCTATGCGTTTGCACGGGCAACTGGTACCTATTCTGGGAACTTCTCCGGAGTCTATCGACCGGGCGGAAGATCGGCAAAAATTTTCTTTTATGTGTGATGAACTGGGTATAGACCAGCCGCGGTGGAGTGAATTGACAAGTATCGAGGATATCTATCAGTTTGTGGATAAGGTCGGTTTTCCTGTTTTAATACGTCCCTCTTACGTGCTCTCCGGAGCTGCTATGAACGTGGTATCGAATAAGGAGGAGTTGATATATTTTCTTGAACTGGCAGCTGAAGTTTCTAAGGATCATCCGGTGGTGGTTTCCGAATTTATAGAACAGGCGAAAGAGATCGAGATCGATGCAGTTGCTCAGGACGGTGAGATCAAAGCTTACGCTATCAGTGAACATATCGAATTTGCAGGGGTCCATTCGGGGGATGCGACCATTGTATTTCCGGCTCAAAAACTTTATATAGAAACTATACGGAGGATAAAAAAAATAGCTCGGTCGATTGCGAAGGAGTTGAATATTTCCGGTCCTTTCAATATGCAGTTTTTGGCGAAAGATAATGATATTAAAGTGATAGAATGTAATTTAAGAGCATCGCGAAGTTTTCCGTTTGTTTCAAAAGTATTGAAATATAATTTTATAGATATGGCTACCCGGATCATGTTGGGAGAAAAAGTGGAGTTTTTGAATAAATCGGTCTTTGACTTGGATTACGTGGGAGTCAAAGCTTCCCAATTTTCTTTTGCCCGGTTATTAAAGGCAGATCCGGTATTGGGGGTTGATATGGCATCTACCGGAGAGGTCGGTTGCATAGGGGAGAATTATTATGAAGCGGTATTGAAAAGTATGCTTTCTGTCGGACACCGGATTCCTTGTAAGAATATTTTAATCTCTTCAGGCCCTTCCCGTTCGAAAGTGGAGCTGCTAACTTCTGCCCGGATGTTACGGGAAAAAGGATATGCCATCTATGCTACGGAAGGTACGGCAAAATTCTTTGAAGAGAATGGAATAGAGGTTACTGTTCTATATTGGCCGGATGAGGACAAAAAGCCGAATGTCATGGAATTTTTGAGAGAGAGAAAAGTGGATTTGGTGATCAATATACCTAAAAACCATACGAAAAGAGAACTTGATAATGGTTATAAAATTCGCCGGGCGGCGGTGGATTATAATATTCCGTTGATAACGAATGCCCGCTTGGCGAGTGCTTTTATTTATGCGGTTTGTAAAGTAGGGGCGGGTGAGATCGTGATTAAAAGTTGGGACGAATATTGATCGCCTGGCATTCATCAATTGAAAATGTTATAGCGTAAATGCTTCTATGTCATGACAGAGTTATAGCCCAATCTGTGGTTTGTTTGCTTTTTATTCAAAAACAAAATAAACCTGTGCCGGAAATAGGAGAAAATCATTTATTTTTACGGAATAATAATCTGAAATTATGGATAGGAGAAAAATAAATCGATTGGTTTATACAGGGGCTTTGTTGGTATTGTTTGTAATAGGTGTGATTTTATGGTATCAGCAAGTAGGAAGTTCGGAGATGAAGGTTTTTACCGTTATTCATCAAAAAGAGGCTTCTTTTGATTTTAAGTCCAAATTCAAGAAGCCGGAACGATTAAAAATCCGTTTCGAGGGAAAAGTGGATTGCGATGCTTTGCTTGTAGTAAAAAATACGGGACAATCGGTAAAATCCAGAATAACATTTCCGATTAAAAAAGGCGATTTAAAAGAGAAGGTTTTGGATTGTCCGTGGACTTCTCCCGGTGTATTGCTTCAGATCCGATCTAACGAATGCGAGATAAATGATTTAAAAATTATTCTTGAGGTTTTGGAATAGTTTGTATACGTGAGTTTTATGGAGGAAGGTCAGGGAGTTAAGAATATATGATGAGGGAAAGATTCGGATTTATTTTCTAACTTTGCGTCTCAAAATTAATACGGATTAGGATGTTAAAAAGGTATTGGAAAAGCTTTACAATTTTTTGGAGTCTGTTTATTCTTTTCGTGGCAGGTATTTTTTTCTTTTTTTATTTGATATCTGACGGGAAGTTAGGTTTTATGCCTACTTTCGAAGAACTGGAGAATCCGAATAATCGTTTTGCCAGCGAGATTTATTCGGCAGATGGGAAAATTATCGGAAAATATTTTCGGGGAAGTGAAAACCGGCGTTACACGGATTATCACGATATTCCCCAGAGTGTGATAGATGCGTTGATTGCCACCGAGGATGTACGTTTTTATGAGCATAGCGGTATTGATATACGGGGTCTGTTCCGGGTGGCGAAAGGAATGGTTACGGGAAATAGTTCTTCCGGGGGAGGAAGTACGATCACACAACAATTGGCCAAGATGTTATTTCCGCGCTCGGCCAATCAGAATTTTATGGAATTGGCTTTGCGTAAATTTCGGGAATGGGTCATCGCGGTGAAGTTGGAAAAGAGTTACACGAAAGAGGAGATCATTACCATGTATCTTAATAAATTTGATTTTTTAAATCTGGCGGTCGGTATAAACTCGGCAGCTAATATTTATTTTGCGACAACTCCTGATTCTTTACGGGTAGAACAGGCTGCTATGTTGATCGGTATGGCTAAAAATCCTTCGTTGTTTAATCCTATCCGTCGTCCGGATAAGACCTTGGGACGCAGGAACGTGGTATTGGGACAAATGTATAAATACGGTAAAATCACTCAGGCGGAATACGATTCTTTGGTCCTTTTGCCTTTGGGTATCGATTTTAGAAAAGAGGATCATAAAGAGGGAATTGCTACTTATTTTAGAGAATATTTAAGGCAGTTTATGACGGCCAATAAACCGAAACGGGAGGATTACAAATGGAATAAGTCTCAATATGCTTTAGATTCCATCGCCTGGGAAACGAATCCGCTTTATGGTTGGTGTAATAAGAATATTAAATCTGACGGCTCACATTACGATATCTATTCCGACGGTTTAAAGATTTATACGACCTTGGATTCGCGTATGCAGAAATACGCGGAAGAGGCCGTTGCCGAACATTTGGGACAGACTTTGCAGCCTACCTTTCATAATGAAAGAGTACAAAAAAGAAATCCTCCTTTCTCGAACGATATGACAAAAGAGGAAATAGAAGATATTATGAATCAGGCTATCAAACGGTCCGATCGTTATAAATCTATGCTGGCGGAAGGTAAAACTTATAGAGAGATAAAAAAAGAGTTCTTGAAACCGGTCCAAATGTCTGTTTTTACTTGGAAAGGTGTTCGGGATACGCTTTTATCTCCGATGGATTCGATAAAACATTATAAGTCGTTTTTCCGTGCTGGTTTTATGGCGCTGGATCCGAAGACAGGTAATATAAAAGCCTATGTGGGAGGACCGGACTACCGTTATTTTATGTACGATATGGTAAGTGTGGGAAAGCGTCAGGTAGGATCAACGATTAAGCCGATTCTATATACATTGGCCATGCAGGAAGGATTGGCTCCTTGTCAGAAAGTATTGAATGTCGCCCAAACGTTTGTGTTGCCTGACGGGACAACCTGGACTCCGCGGAACTCCACGGATAAAAGGGAAAACGAGTGGGTAACGTTGAAATGGGGATTAGCCAATTCCGTAAATAATATTTCTGGATGGGTAATGAAACAGTTTACTCCAGAAGCGGTGGCTCAAATGGCCCATAAAATGGGAATTACCAGTTTTATCGATCCCGTGCCCGCCCTGTTTTTAGGATCTTCCGAAATTTCCGTAAAAGAGATGGTGTCCGCTTTTTCTATATACTCTAATAAGGGAGTCTATAACTCTCCGATGATGGTAACGAAGATTGAAGACAAATACGGGAATGTGTTGGCCCGTCTTGAACCGGAATCGAGAGAGGTTATTACTGAAAACACGGCTTATCTGATGGCAAGTCTTTTGAAAGCGGTTGTCGATGAAGGAACGGGAAGGCGTATCCGCTTCCGGTATCATTTTACGAATCCGATTGGAGGCAAGACGGGTACGACGCAAAATCATTCCGACGGTTGGTTTATCGGTATCACTCCTGATTTGGCAGGAGGAGTCTGGGTAGGAGCTGAAGATCGTTCGATCCATTTCCAAAATTTGGCGAACGGACAAGGAGCCAGTATGGCTTTGCCGATTTGGGCTTTATTTATGCAAAAAGTATATGCGGATAAATCTATTGCCATGCCTCAACGGGATTTTGAAGCTCCTGTGGGCATGAATAACGTGTTGGATTGTGGTGATGAGGAAAAAGACGGGAGAGCGGTCCAGCCGGAGGAGGAGGAATTTTTTTAGTTGGGATTTGTATTCCGAATTTAACGATTGTAAAAAGGGTTCCTTGTTTGGTCTTTGCGTCCGGAAAACTTTCTATTACAGTATGATACATTACTAAATATACGGAGGGTATGGTAAAATCAAAGAGCGTTTTTGTTTGTCAGAACTGTGGAGCCAAAGAGTCCAAGTGGGTTGGAAAATGTTCTACTTGCGGGGAGTGGAATAGTTTTGTCGAGGAGGTTGAAGTCATCACGAAAGGTAATCGGACAGCCTCCGGACTCGGAGGGAGTTCATTAAGACCTTTAAGATTGTCGGAAGTGAAGACCAATGCTGACGAACGGATGGACACGAAGGACGATGAGTTGAACCGGGTTCTCGGGGGAGGTTTAGTCCCCGGTTCCATGATTTTATTGGGAGGAGAACCGGGGATCGGTAAATCTACTTTAGTCCTTCAATTTGCCCTTCATAATCGTTGCGGTAAGGTACTTTACGTCTCGGGGGAGGAGAGTGTTTCCCAGATTAAGATGCGGGCACAACGTTTAGGGGCGGAAAATGACGATTGCCTGTTTCTTTCCGGTAATTCTTTGGAGGCGGTGATGGAGCATGCCAAGGTTTTAGAGCCTAAGTTGTTGATTATTGATTCTATCCAGACTTTGGCAACAGAAAGCGTCGATGCTATTCCCGGTAGCCTTTCTCAGATTCGAGAGTGTACGAACGTGCTGTTACGATTTTCAAAGGAGAATACGATTACAACCATATTGATCGGGCATATTACCAAGGATGGCCAATTGGCCGGTCCCAAGATACTCGAACATATGGTGGATACCGTTTTGCAGTTTGAAGGAGACCAGCAATACATGTATCGGATTTTGCGTTCCATGAAAAATCGCTTCGGATCGACTTCCGAAATCGGAATTTATGAAATGTTGCAATCGGGATTACGTCAGGTGACGAATCCTTCCGAGTTGTTGTTGTCGAATCACGGGGAAGAGTTGAGCGGTATAGCCGTTTCGGCTACGGTAGAGGGTGTAAGGCCTATCTTATTGGAAGTACAGGCGTTGGTAAGCACGGCTGCTTATGGAACGCCTCAGCGTTCGGCTACCGGTTTTGATACGAGACGTTTGAATATGTTATTGGCGGTTTTGGAAAAACGAGTCGGTTTCCGTTTGGCGGCGAAAGATGTCTTTCTAAATATTGCCGGAGGTATTCGGGTGAGCGATCCCGCTCTTGATTTAGGGGTCGTTATGGCCGTGTTATCTTCTAATATGGATGCGGCTCTTCCCAAAGATACGGTGTTTGCCGGAGAAGTCGGTTTATCCGGAGAGATCAGAGCCGTTAGTCGTATCGAACAGCGGATAGCCGAAGCGGAGAAATTAGGATTTAAGCGGATTTTTATTCCTACCGGAAACAAGAAGGCCTTGACCAAAAAAAACGAAAAAATTGATGTCCGTTCCTTTTCAAAAATTGCTGATATATGTCGGGAACTTTTTAAATGATAAAAGGCTGATCGTATGACCAGCCTTTTGCCTTTTTGTAGAAGCTATTTTGTTAAATCGTATTTTTGATCATAACCTCTCTCTTTGATATTGATTCCCTCTTTCATCCACCGGGGTAGAGGAGTATCTTTTAAATAATGATCGAAAAACTGTTCCATCCTTATGGTCCAATCGACCTGTGCGGGACGGGATCTCAGGAAATGTCCCTCTCCCATGTAATTTAATAACCATGCCGGCCGTTGTAGTCTTCGCAGGGCCAGGAACAGGTTGCGTCCGTCGTAAAATGCCACGGCTTCGTCTTTATCGCAATGAAAAATCAGGGCCGGAGTATGAATTTTGTCGGCAAATAAAAGAGGCGAATTTTCAATATATCCCGGTAGATCCTCCCATAATGTTTTACCCATACGACATTGCCAATCTTCATACATAAGCATGCAAGCTATTCCTCCCTCGTCTCTTATCCCGGTGTATACGGATGTGATGTTGATCAACGCGGCCCCGATATTGACGCATTTGAATAGATCGGTTCGAGTAACGATATAAGCTACTTGAAAGCCCGACCAACTGTGTCCTTGCAGTCCGATACGGTTTGAATCCAGGATCTGCCGGTCCATTAAAGCTTTTGTACCGCTGACAACGGCATTGTAAGAGCTTTTGCCGGGTTCACCGATTTTAAAATAGACATCCGGCTGGAACACGATGTAGCCTTTGCTGACGTAAGTCGGAATATCGATCATGGCATGGCTTAGTCCCGGAACAGGATGAATATGCATTTCCGGAGTATGTGTCTCGTAAAACGTGACGATGGAAGGATAACTTTTGTTCGGATCGTAGTTGTCCGGAAGATAGAGCAATCCTTGATTCCGTTTTCCGTCGTAATTGGTCCATTCAACTTGTTGAACGGATCCCCAAGCATACTCTTTTTGTTGCGGGTTCGCTGAGGTTATCTTTTTCATTCGTTTGAAAGAACGGTCACAGATCCATAAATCCCGTTCCTCTTCGTAGCTTTGTTTGAAACATACGACTGTTTTTCGGTCTTCACTCTCTTGAAGAATTTCGATATCGAATGCTCCCTCTATTTTGGGTGTTAATTTTCCATGGGGAGAAAGTTGGTATATTCCATGATCTTTGTTTTCCCAATTCATGGAATAGATTTCCTGGGTTTTGTTCAGGTCAATGAACAACTCGTTTCTTTCGGGATTGACAAACCTGAAGACAGTATGGTGTTTGCGACCGGCTCCCTTTGTCCAGCAATGGGTTTTTTCCTCGCCTTCCAAATCGACCACCCAGATATCGTATCGGTCGTAAACGAGTAATTTTTTCCCGTCATTACTCCACCCTGCAATACCGTACGGGGGTGCGGGGTTCGGCCTGTCATACAATTCGTTTTGTAAAGGATAGGGAATTTCATCCGTTAGTTTTCTTCGGGTAAAGGTCTCCGGGTTCAATAGTATCCAGGATGAATTCGTGTTGTCGAAAAAGAGGATGTGATCTCCGTTCGGTGTCCATTGAACGGGTCGGGTTAACGCCTGGGCGATCATTTTACTCTCCCCGTCAGCTAAATTTACCAGATAAAGGTCATATCTGGTATCGTGTTGCCAATCTCTGAACTTTCGGTAAGGAATATTGTCTGTCTTAAAAGCGAATTTAGGATCTTTGCCGTTTTGGATGTATAAAGCGGAATAGTCGGAATCACAAATTTTGTAATGTTTCTTTCGTTGCAGATCGAAGATCCCTTTCGAGGGAGAGGGCATAGGGTTTAAGATACCTCCTTTTGCCTGTTGAGACGGGATCATCTCGTCATTCCAACTCCAAAGTTCCAATTGGAAACTTTCGTCTTTTTCTCCCCGGGAGGGACGTGGTTTTCGGGGAGTAGGCAGATCGTATAGAAGAAATTTATTATCTCCTAAAATTTCTGCGGACTCGATATCCATTGATAGGGTGTCGATCTCGCTGTAATCTACTAATTTAATTGCCGAATTATTTTGCAAGGAAAAAATATAGAGATTTTTTGCCGTTTTATAATTGGTATCGGCGATAACGATAAAACTTCCTTTCTTTTCCCGTTCATCGAATCTGAAAAAAGAGAGGGATTTTGTCGAATCTCGATATAATGTTTTATGTTGTTGTGTATGAAATACATTACCGTAACGAATGATATTGCAGGAGGGAGTTTGCTCGATGTATATTATTTTGGAGTCCCGGTCGTACAATTGATAGTTCCCGATGTGTTCCAAAATGATGCTGTCGTTGGTTTCTATATTTTTTATTATTAAGGCTTGGTCGTTTTCCCGAAAATAGGAGAATTGAGGGGCATAAAGACTAAATTCGGCCCCCTCGGGACATACGGTCTCCTTTTGGTTTTTTAAAGATCTGGCTATTACGGGAGATTCTGAATTATTTTCGGAAGTGGCTCGACTGTAAGTAATCCATTCTCCCGAGGCGAAAAATTGATAGAAGTCGATTTGATTCAGTGTAATGGTTTTTCCGGTTTTTACTTCGTATAGGTAGTAGGTTTGGCGCGCATCTTTATTTTTATCCTCGTTATCGTGATACAGGTAACGGTATTTAACCCATTTCCCGTTCATGGATAATTCGTAGGAATTAACATATCTCCATTGCTTGTAAGCTTCTTCGTCCAATGCTTTTTTTGGGGCTATACCGGAGAGATGAAAAGAGAGAGAGAGAAACAGAAAAAGAAAGAGTGAGTGTAGATAATGCATATATTATAAAAATTTGAGCGGAGATACCTCAAAATTTTTAAGTCTTATCCTTTTAAAAAAGAATCTTGAGGTATCTCCGGAGAATGTTATTATTGAACATCGGTATTTACGGTAGAATCTTGCTCTACGGTCGTATTTGCCTGAGGAGTAACTTTTTCCTTAATGATTTTGGTATTCAAATACAAAAAAGCAAGGCGAGGATTGGCTTCTTGTACGACTAAGGATAATGAATCGGCTGTCAGCTGTTCGATTTTTTCTTTTGTTTCGTAAGCCTCTTTTGAACCGTCTTCTTCAATGCTGGTTCCCTTAATGATCAGGTAACCGTCTTTGATTTCCCAGGTTTTCAAATCCAATGAAGGAATGTTGATGGCTTCGCATACTCCGTCTTTTTTGAAATTGAATCCTTTTAATTCTCCTGTAGACTGATAGGTATAAGGGTTACACCACTCCCCGATGAGTTTTTTTTCCATCTCTTTTTGAGGATTACTGCTACAGGCACAAAAAATTAAAATTAAACCAAAGTAAATTAAGTTTTTCATGTTTTTGTTTTTAAAAAATTAAGGTTTTACTATTATTACACTCTCCGGATCAAAAAGGATTAATCCGGTTTTCTTTTTGACTTTATCTTAACAATCTAAAGTAAGTAAGGGAGGTTTCTCGTTAGGTGCTGCAAAAGTATTCATTTTTGGATAACGGCCAAACATTTTTTTGTCACTTTTATCTCTATGTGACGTAATAGCACTTGGGTAGCACTTGGGGACGGGGCAAAAGTGCTATTTTAAAGTGAAATAATATTGAATAGGATTCAATAATAGTAAAGCGGGACAGGACGGCTTCCCTGATCCGTCCAGCATGAGTATTACGGAATCGCAGAATTCTTTCTTCTTTGTGAAAACAAAATGGTATCTTTGCAACCATTTTAATTTGCTGGCTTATAGTGGATATAAAAATGTCTTACCAATGATGAATTTAAAGGCTAAAGGATATATTTTAGGGGTTATTGCGGCGGCGACTTACGGTATGAATCCCTTATTTGCACTTCCTCTATACAAGGCGGGAATGAATCCTGATTCGGTTCTGTTTCTAAGGTATTTGTTCGCTATCCCCGTGTTGGGAATCATGATTAAGGCGAGGGGACGTGATTTCAAGTTAAAACGGAAAGAGATCGTCCCGCTGATTATCATGGGATTGTTGATTTCTCTTTCTTCCCTTACTCTTTTCCAAAGCTATAATTACATGGAAGCCGGTATTGCGTCTACCTTATTGTTTGTCTATCCGATTATGGTGGCATTGATTATGGCTTTTGTATTTAAAGAGAGACTGACATTGCAAACCATCGTATGTATTTTATTGGCCTTGGGTGGAATAGGGTTGCTTTATAAAGGTGATGACGGTACGACGCTTAATTTGACAGGAGTTATTTTAGTCGTTATTTCAGCTCTTTCCTATGCCATTTATATTGTCGCTGTAAACCGTCCCCTGCTAAAAGATATCGCGACGCTAAAATTGACGTTCTACGTGTTGCTTTTCGGAATGACTTTATTTTTAGTGCGGGTTGATTTCGGGATGAGTTTGCGGGTTGTCGATACCTGGTATTTGTGGGGTAATTTGATCGCCTTGGCTATTTTTCCGACAGCTGTTTCGTTTCTTTGTACTACTCAAGCCATCCAATACATCGGTTCGACGCCGACGGCCATTTTGGGGGCTTTGGAACCCCTGACTGCCGTTTTTTTTGGTGTAACCGTCTTCGGAGAATCTTTTACGATGAGATTGGCTTGCGGGATACTCATGATTGTTTCTGCCGTAACCCTTATTATTGCAGGAAGTAATGTTACCGTCTATTTGGTTCGTTTTAGAAAACTTTTTCCCAAACTTCCGGTCAAAAAAAAGCGAATGCATTGAATTTTATCAGTGTTTTTGCCTTGTTATTAGAGACGATAGGAGATATATCCGGTCTCGATACGCTTGTATTGTGATAGGAATCATGATTGAGTATCGACGATAACGCTGTATAAGATATTGTTATTTAATTTATAATTATTATATTTGCAATAATTGTATATCAAATATTAAGAGAAGAATGATTGCTAAAATCAAAAATCCGTTTGTTGTAAACGGGTATGTTTCGGAGGTGTATTTCTGCGACCGGGAGAGTGAAACGGCAGAGTTGACCGGAGCCTTACGTAACGAGCGTAATATGGTAGTTGTATCGCCTCGGCGTATGGGAAAGACCGGCCTGATAGAGCATTGTTTCCATCAAAAGGAAATTGAAAGGGGGTACTATACTTTTTTTATCGATATTTATGCTACCGGTAGTTTAAAAGAGTTCGTTTTTATTCTCGGCAAACATATTTTTACGACCTTGAAATCCAAGGGGAGAAAATTTGCGGAACATTTTTTCTCGGCGATCAGTTCTTTACGTCCTGCCTTCAAACTCGACCCGGTTAGCGGTCAACCTGTTTTTGATATCGGAATAGGTGAGATCCGGCAACCTCTGTTGTCATTGGAAGAGATATTCAAATACCTCGAGTCGGCGGATAAACGTTGTATTGTGGCGATAGACGAGTTTCAGCAAATAGCCAAATACCCGGAAAAGAATGTGGAGGCTGTTTTGCGTACATACATACAGCAATGCAAGAACACGACTTTTGTATTTTGCGGGAGTCAACACCATATGATGCAGAATATCTTTTTCTCGGCATCGAGGCCCTTCTACCAGAGTGCATCGTATATGAATCTCGAACCGATCGGACTTGAACCTTATCGAAAATTCGTGCAGAATCATTTCAATAAAGCGGGAAAGAAAATTTCCGACGAATGTATAACACGAGTCTATAATCTGTTGGACGGGCATACGTGGTATATACAGGCGGTTTTTAACCGACTGTACGAACAGTTGGATAGCGGGGAAGAGATGTCTGTTACTATCGCTGATTTTGTCTTGCATATGACGGTAGAGTCGAACCGGACAGTTTACCAGAGTATGGTTTCGATGTTGTCCGAACGGCAAAAAGAGATCTTGTTTGCTATTGCTAAGGAAGGAAAAGCTTCAGGGATCACTTCGGCTGAATTTATAAGGAAGCATGGCCTATACTCTCCCAGTTCGGTACAATCGTCGGTGAAACAGTTATTGGAAAAAGAGTTTATAACTAAAGAGGAGAATAGCTACCAGATTTATGACCGCTTTTTTGGTCTTTGGCTTGCTAAAACATACGGAACCGGGTATTCTCTTTAGTAGCACTCGGGGACTGAAGTTTTTCTCAAAATAAAACCACCTACTTGCGCAGGTGGTTCATTTTGGTGACCTCGGAGGGGCTCGAACCCTCGGCCCATTGATTAAGAGTCAATTGCTCTACCAGCTGAGCTACGAAGTCATCCTTTGCTTACAGTGTTGACTGATTTGCGGGTGCAAATATGCAACTATATTTTTTAATCTGCAAGAAATTTATTCTTTAATGTTGTGATAAACATTGGTGACATCGTCGTCTTCGTCCAGTTTATCCAGGATTTTGTCGACTTCGGCACGTTGTTCTTCAGTCAATTCTTTCGTATCTAACGGTATCCGTTCGAATTCTCCGCTAACGATGTCGTATTTGTTGTCTTCCAAGAATTTTTGGATGTTTCCATAAGCCTCGAACGGGCCGTAAATTACGATAATGCCGTTCTCGTCTTCGAAGATTTCGTCAGCTCCGTAATCGATCATTTCCAGCTCGAATCCTTCCATATCGAAATTTTCCGGTTTATGTATTTTGAACACGCATTTCCGGTCGAAGAGAAAATCCAAAGAACCGGTGGTTCCGAGAGAGCCGCCGTATTTGGTGAAAGCATGGCGTACATTGGCTACCGTACGCGTATTATTGTCCGTGGCGGCTTCAACGACAATTGCTATTCCGTAAGGAGCATAACCTTCGTATACCACTTCTTTGTAATCCGAGGTATCCTTTGAAACGGCTCTTTTGATGGCTCGTTCCACGTTTTCTTTCGGCATGTTTTCAGCCTTAGCGTTTTGGATTAAGATACGGAGGCGTGTATTGTTTGCGGGGTCGGGTCCTCCGGCCTTCACGGCGATATCAATTTCTTTACCTATCCGAGTAAAAGTACGGGCCATGTTACCCCACCTCTTCAGTTTACGTGCTTTACGATATTCAAACGCTCTTCCCATAGTTGTATCTATTTGATTATTATTCTATCTCTGAATTAGGGTTGCAAATTTAATGGTAAAACTTAAAACTAAAAAGGAAATAAAAAGAATTTATTGGGATGACCCGTATGAAATCGTTATTCTAATTTGCGGACTTCGAAATTATCCACGTAGACAGCCTCTGCGGGGTCTGGTATTTTTGATCCCGGAGAGTAGGTTCTGATCTCTATTCTCAGGAATTTAGCTCCCATCGGAGCCCTGAATTTATTATTGGCTCCTAAAGGTTCGATCCAGCCATCGGTCGCTTTTGTTTCTTGGGTCTGAAGTTTTTCGTTGAAACCGGATAGGGCGGTTGATGCTTTACGCCATGTACTGGTTATTTTCCAAGCGTAAGAGGTCGCTGTCGAGTTTACGTTTAATTTGATTTGAAAACATTCTCCTTCCATGACCGGAATATCTTGATAAATATAGGTTTGATGTTCCAGTCGAGCGGAGTTACCCGAGAGAGAGAAAGTCGCATCCGTGTTTTTATGAACAACGTTATGAGCTCCTCCGGTTACCAGCCAACCGACAGGGGTTACCGGAGCTGTTTCCCAGGTTTCAAAATCTCCGTTTGTCAGGAGATTCGGGCCGGTCGGATTGCCTGTAATCGGTCGGTCGTCGGCGACAATGGGGTTATTGTCGTCAAACGTGAATTGGCTACCCGCGTCGATGATGTTCTCGTCCCAATCTTGAATAATAAAGTTGAAAGTTTGTCTTGTCGTCGGGATGAATCTTCCGGATATTCTTACGATCTGATTTGCTCGGATGGCAGGAGCCATGGGCATGACACCCCGGTAGGTGACCTGATTTTTTGTATACAGAATTCCGATTTCCGCTTTATTGGCCGCAACGGGAAAGGTTAAGAGTTCAGCCGTACACGTTCGCATACCTTTCACGTGGGCTAACTTTTTAAGGATAGTATTGGCTGTTCCGAGTTTGCTTCCGTCGACGGTAGAGGTGTATGGAACTCCTTTCAGTTCCACTTTGATCGAATCGATATCCGGATCGATGTCGTTGAGTTCGACAATTACTTTTCCGACCCGTCGTTGGAGGTGAACGGCAATGGGGGCCGGAGGTGAGTTTTCGGTAATATTCACGCGTTGTATGACCGAGAGGAATTCAGAAGATTCCCGGTAGTTTTCACCTGTTTTTAAAAGTTTCAACAGTATCTTCTCTTTCGGGTCACCTATTTTGGCACTAACTTCGTTTTCATCCGTTCCGTTGGCAATAAAAGCAATGTCATAATTGCCTATCGGGAGGTTGATCGATAGGTCGGTTCCGTCGAGATCTTCTTCCGAATAGGAAAATAGGCGTGCGACATGATTGGTTTCATCGAACGCAATAATGCGTAAACGGGAAAACGCGGCGTTTACGTCTTTCGTCTGCGAACCTGCAAGCGTCGTACTAAAACTAACGTGAGTTTCCTGACCTGTAATGATTTCATCCATGAAGCAGCTTATGCAAAAGCATACGATTACGAGTAGAAAAATTAATTTTTTCATGGGGTCTACATTTATTATTTTTCAGCATGTTAACGTACCGTGATAAAATCACGTAATAAGACGAGGATATACTCCTTCTTTTCCCGAGTAGAAGGAGGGAGCATCGGATAAATAATTTTGGTAAGAGATTTAATACACGCCTCCGTGTTTCAAAATTATGACAAAAAAACGAGAAACCAATGGAATGTTAGAAAATAGAGATGCCAATATTGGTGGTAAAACGTTCCAAGGTCTCTATGCCCATGTATGAATTCCCATGGCGATTTAATTCGGGACTCCACACGGCAATACTGAGTTTACCGGGAATAATGGCTACTACTCCTCCTCCGACGCCGCTTTTTCCGGGCATACCTACCCGGAATGCAAAATCTCCGGATTCGTCGTAAAATCCGCAGGTCAGCATCAAGGCACTAAGCCGTTTGGAACGACTGACGGTAAGAATTTCTTCCTGATTATAAGGATTCGTTCCGTGATTTGCCAAAAAAAGAAAAGATTTGGCTAAATCGACACAATTCATGGCAATACTGCATTGATGACAGTAAACGTCTACCAGTGAATCCACGTCATTCCGGATATTTCCGAAGCTTTTCATAAAATGCCCCAAAGCTTTGTTTCTGCTGGCGTGTTCGAATTCGGAGGAGGCTACGTTTTTATCGTAATAGATATCATCATTTCCTGCCACCTCCCGAATAAATTGTAAAATTGCTTCTTTGGGGCGCGGATAAAGGTCCATTAACTTATCGGTAACGACAAGGGCTCCCGCGTTGATAAAAGGATTTCTGGGAATACCTTGCTCATGTTCCAATTGTACTAACGAGTTAAAAGGAGTACCCGAGGGCTCTCGTCCCACGTATTGCCATAAGTCGCTTCCGAGGTGACGGACAACCATGGACAGAGTAAAAACTTTGGATATGCTTTGTATGGAAAACTTGGTGAGGTAATCTCCGGTACCGATTATTTCACCGTCTAAAGTAGCGATGGCAATACCGTACTGGTGCGGATCCACGTGGGCTAAAGCCGGAATATAGTTAGCTACTTTTCCTCTTCCGAAAAAGGGTTTGACTTCCTGGTATATGTTCTCGATGACCTCTTTGTAATCCATCTCGTTCGTAATTTATCGGTCCAAATATACGAAAGATTTTATTTGGGTTAAGTACGTGACATGATTTAAAGTTTTCGAATGACTTTTCCGGAATAAGTTTCCCGGAACGGATTTTGGAATAGAATATTTTTAGGTACCTCGTAGGGAGGAAGTAACTGTTTTATTTGTTTTTTCAGGGCTGTACACCGTTTCTTGTCCCAAGGAGCGTCTTCTATAACTAAAACGGCTTTTTCTCCCAAGTAGTCGTCCGGTTGGGAAGTAATAAAAAAACGTTGAGCGATGTAAGGGGCTAATTTTTGCTCCAATGTTTCGGGGAAGAGCTTTATGCCCCCCGAATTGATAACGTTATCGTGGCGCCCTAACCATTCGAAGTGTCGCTCGTCTATAAGCCGGACGATATCGTTGGTTGTGAATGTTCCGGTATGCAAATGCGGAGTATGGATAACCAAACAATCCCTGTCGTCGGTAGCAAACCGGACTTGGCCTATGGCAAAATACGGATCGGAAGCCTGCGGACCGTTGAGATAACGGAGAGCTACGTGTGAGACGGTTTCCGTCATTCCGTAAGTTCCGAAGCAACGGGAAGAAATATATTGCAGCTTTTTATGGAGTAAAGGAGAGGTAGCTGCCCCTCCGATAATGACGTGCCGGATCCGGTTAAGTCGTTTGGCTGTCTCCGGGGTTGATAATGTTGTATCTACTTGCATGGGAACCATTGCGGCAAAATCGATTGCTCCGGAGAAATGGGATAAAGGGGAGGAAGAAGGAGGAGTAACCCATAAATTTGCCTGTGCCGTCAAAGCTCTTACGATCATCATCTTTCCGGCGATGTAAGAGGGGGAGAGGCATAACAGCATATTGGTTTCCTGGCCTATTTCAAAAAAAGCATTGGTGATCCGGGCGGAAGCCAGCATATCTTTTTTTAAAAGTCGGATCTCTTTCGGCTTCCCTGTTGAACCGGATGTACGACCAATAACGTATTCGTTCGGGTCGAACCATTCTTTTAAAAAAGAGACGACTTCTTTATTTTCGGATGGATCGATTTCCGAAAGTTTTGTGTAAGATTTGCCGTTCAGTCGAATTTGTTTCATGCGGTTGGTATTAAAAAGAGAGTGGATTCAATTCCCATTTTTTAGTCGGATTATAACTGATAAAACAACCTTTTTGTTCTAAGGGAGACGGTATATTGTTGATGTATAATTGCCCGGTTCCTAACCCTTGGGGCATGGCGGTAGGTAGTGTTGCCGTCCATTGGGCAATGGCGTTTAGCCCTATGTTCGATTCCAAGGCGGAAGTAACCCACCAGCCGATACGGAGTCGACCGGCTATTTCGATCCACTCTTCCGCGCCGGAGAATCCTCCTGTCAGGGCGGGTTTTAATATGATGTACCGGGGTTGTATCGTCATCAGCAACTCTCTCTTTCTTTCTGTTTCCGATATCCCGATTAACTCCTCGTCGAGGGCGATAGGTACGGGAGATAATCGACAAAGCCGGGCCATCTCTTTCCATTGGCCCTGGCGAATGGGTTGTTCGATGGAGTGGATATCGTAACGAGCTAATTGTTCTAATTTTGCTAAGGCTTCATCGGGAGTAAAGGCTCCGTTCGCGTCTACCCGTAACTCTATATCGTGACGGTTAAAACGGGAACGGATCAGTTTCAATAGTTCCAGTTCCGATTGAAAATCGATTGCTCCTATTTTTAATTTTATGCAATGGAATCCGGCGTTCAATTTTTCAACCAGACGCTCTTCCATCGTTTTCCGGTCTCCCATCCAAATAAGGCCGTTAATCTCTATCGGCCGGCTATTTTCAAGGAAAGGGGTAGGGTAAATCCAACGTTTACCCCCGTTTCCCAAATCAGCCAAAGCGGTTTCTACGCCGAAACGGATCGAACTCCAATCATTCAATGTCTCCAACGGTAATCGGTCTATGTTTAGGCATACCTGTTCCAGTTGTTTTTCGTAGTCGGGCCGATCGTCGGCACTTAACCCCCGGAATAGTGCGCATTCCCCTATCCCGAAGACCTCGGGGCGCTCGGTGTCCCATACTTTTATAAACCAGCTCTCTTTTGTCGTCAGGATTCCTCTGGAAGTTCCCGCCGGTTGTTTAAAGACGAGACGATAAGGGATATAGGATGCCTTTAGCATAGAATCAGGGGAATTTAGGGAACTTTTTAAAATCCGGATCTCTTTTTTCCAAAAAGGCGTTTTTGCCCTCTTGGGCTTCCTCCATAAGATAATACATCAAAGTGGCATCTCCGGCGAATTCCATTAAACCGTGCTGTCCGTCCAATTCGGCATTAAGCGCCCGTTTGATCATCCGAACGGCCATAGGGCTCCGTTGCATGATGGTTTTGCACCACTCTACCGTTTCGTCCTCCAGTCGTTCGAAGGGCACCACTTTATTCACCATTCCCATCTCTTCTGCTTCCCTGGCCGTGTACTGTCGGCATAAGAACCAAATTTCCCTTGCTTTTTTCTGGCCGACATGTCTTGCCAAATAGGAAGAACCGAATCCCCCGTCGAAACTTCCTACTTTAGGACCGGTTTGACCGAAACGGGCATTTTCGGAAGCGATCGTTAAGTCGCATACGACATGCAGAACATGGCCGCCCCCGATAGCATAGCCGTTTACCATGGCGATGACGGGCTTAGGAATGGAACGGATGGCTTTGTGCAGGTCTAAAACATTTAACCGGGGAACTCCGTTTTCGTCTATATATCCACCACTCCCCTTTACGTTTTGATCGCCTCCTGAACAAAATGCTTTATCCCCGGCACCCGTGAGGATGACGACATAAATATCGTTTCGTTCCCGGCATATGGCCATGGCATCCAGCATCTCCGCGTTGGTTTGCGGCCGGAAAGCATTGTACACCTGTTGCCGGTCGATCGTTATTTTTGCAATTCCTTCGAAGAAATCGAATTTGATATCTTCGTATGCTTTAATTGTGGTCCAGTTTCTTGTTGTCATATTATTATTCAGTTTCTTTTACTTAGGTGTTTAAAATATTCTTTCAATATATTGCCGTTTACAGTCCGGGGTGTTTTTACAACTAACAGATAAGGTTTTTCTGCCGGTTGAAAAAAAGAGGAGATGCATTCTTTCAGGGTTATTTCGTTGTCTGCTTCAAATACCTTAAATCCGTGGAGCTCTCCTAATCGAACGATATCGACTTGATGCGGCGTTTCAAAGAACTCTTCTACCTCATCCAATACGGAGGGACCGGGAAGAAATCTGAAGATGCCCCCTCCTCCGTTTTGGATAACAACGATTTTTAAATTGGAAGACTTGTATTTTATCCATAAAGCGTTCGAATCATATAGAAATCCGATGTCTCCGGTAATCAGTATCGTTGGATCGCGAGTTGTCACGGAGGCCCCAACAGCGGTGGAGGAGCATCCGTCGATTCCGCTTGTCCCCCTGTTTCCGTCTGCTCTTGCTATCGTGTTACAATGGAAAAGTTGGGCATATCTTACGGGGGTGCTATTCCCCAATTGTAAACGCGTATTCGCGGGCAAGGCGGGGAGAAGAAGCGAGAAAGCCTTCAAATCGCACCATGGAATCCGGCTAAGGTATTCATGATGCCGTTTTTCCGCTAAGTTCTCTTTTTCTTTCCAGAGCCGGAAATAATCCGAAGGTTCCGATTTTTCCGCTAATCCGCTTGTCAGTTGAGTAAAAAAAGCCCGGGCCTCCATTTTTATCGGTAGAGTCAGGGATTGATAAGTATCCGGGGCAATTTCTCTTAAATCGATATGCCAGTGTTCCCGCGGCGGATGATGGCGAATAAAAGTTTTGATCATTCGCGAAACGACGGCTCCTCCGAAAGTAATCAATAAATCGGGAGCGAAGAGGGATTCCTCTTCGTTTTGGATCGTGGCCAAAACCCGGTCGATGGTCGGAATGGCCTGCGGGGTGTTTTTATTTGCTATATTTTCGGTTAAGACGACAACTTTATGTTGCAGGATGAGTTGTTCTATTTGTTGGGTAATAATTTTGTCGGGTGTATGGAAACCTACGATCAGTAAAATTCTGTTATACCGGAAGAATAATCCTTGTAATTTTGCTTTTTCATCCGGCAGCAGTTCGGTTCGAGTAGGACTTACCCGGATGATTCGCTGGGGCGATATCCCGTGTGAGTGAAATCCGTACAGGGGTTCCCGCAGGGGTATGTTTACGTGTACAGGACCTTTATATGCTGTCTGGGAGGCATTGATCGCCTCGTTGATCAAACGATTGGCATACCACCGGTCTTCCGGCGTAACGATATTTACCGGTAACTGGCAAGAGTATTTGACGAAAGGGGTCAGGATGTTGTTTTGCCGGATGGTTTGGCTATCGTCCTGATCGATCCATTCCGGCGGACGGTCGGCCGAAATGACAAGCAAGGGAATCCCTTGATAATAAGCTTCGGCTATCGCGGGAGCATAATTCAGGAGTGCGGTTCCGGATGTGCAAATGAGGGCGACTGTTCGTTGACTTTGTTGCGCTATGCCTAAAGCGAAAAAGGCGGCGGATCGTTCATCGGGAATGACGAAATGCCGTAACTTTTTTTCTTTGGCCACGGAGACCAGTAGGGGGGCATTTCTGGAGCCCGGGGAGAGGACGATATCGTGAATCTCCTTTTGAACCAACAGTTCCGTGAGTATACGTACGCTCTCTATATCAGAATGTAGTTTTTCCATAATTGATCTGTCGTATTAAATTTAACAGGGTATCGGCTTTTGTACAAGTTTCTTCCCATTCGTTTTCCGGGTCGGAGGCCGGAGTAATTCCGCCGCCCACGTATAGTTTTAATGCATCGTTAAAAAGCTCCATGCTCCGTAGGTTTACAAAAAGATTGAAGGCGCCGTTTTGTTGTATGGGGCCTAAGTAGCCTGCGTAATACCGCCGTTCCTGTTTTTCTATTTCTGAAATCAGTTGCATGGCCCTCTTTTTAGGAATGCCGCAAACCGCCGGTGTCGGATGCAATAGGGAAATCAATTGATCTATCTCTTCGGCAGGCAGTTGTTCGTCGCTTTTAAACAAGGTACAAAGGTGGTATACGTTTCCGGCTTGTACGGTTTCCGGTCCTGTTATTTCTAAATTGCGAGTAAAAATAGGTTGTAAAATCTGAGTAATATAGTCCGTTACGATCTGTTGTTCTATTCTATCCTTTTCACTCCACACGATTTTTTCTTTAGGTGTTGTGGCCGGTTGTGTTCCGGCAAGAGACATCGTAAAGAAACCGTTCCTGTCGTATTTCAAAAAAGTTTCCGGGGTAGCTCCCATCCAGGCACATTTGCCGGGAATGACCACGAAAAAGAGAAAAGCGTGATGATATTGTTTCATCTGCTCGAAAAGAATGGGAGCCATTTTGAGTGAATCGCAAGGGAGGGTAATTGTTCGTGAAAAGACCACCTTCTTCATGGATTCTCTTTTTAAAGTCGCGATTAAAGTCCGGAGTTCATCCAGGTATTCGAGATGATCGCAATCGTTTTTGGTAAAATTGCGTTCGGGGGTATTGAATACCGTGTTTTGAAGATTTATGATCGCTTCCTGGTCGCACAGGTAATCGGTAAAAGCGAGGTCTTCTTTGATAAAAAAAGGAAAACTCCAGGAGGCCCGGCTAAAAGGTGCAATGATAAATCCTTTGCCTTTCTGGTGTTTATCGAAACCATTGAATATATTGATATCGTTTGAAAGCTGTGCTCCGAAAACCATCTCCTGAGAACCGGGTAGACGATACGTGTAAAAAGGAATATTATTTCTCAGACAGATTCCTTGCACTTCCGCGATAGAAAGTTTGCTTTTTGTTTCCGACATAGTACTAAATTCTTTATTAAACGAATTTGTCTTACAAAAATAGCCAAAATTCTGCTGTTGATGTCTACATTGTTTAAAATCTGACTACTTTTGCCTAAGTTAGATTTCTGATCGGAATGCATGAGGATAAAAATAGAAAGAAATTTTGGGGAGGAAGAAAAGGATGGCGAGAGTTATTACCCAATAACTCGAGTGCTTTTTTTTATATTTTTTCTTCTTTGAAAAATTATAATTTCCGTCTTTATTTTGGCGGACAATGTGTTTCTCTGATCGGAACGTGGATGCAGCAAATCGCCATGAGCTGGTTGGTATTCCGTTTGACGGGTTCCGTTTTTTTGTTAGCCACGGTGACTTTTATGGCTCAGATTCCGATCTTGCTCGTGACACCTTTCATGAGTGTTTTTGTCGATCGTTTTAACCGTCGTCATATTTTGATCTTTACCCAAAGTTTATCTATGTTGCAAGCGTTGATTATGGCTTGGTTGACCTTATCGGGTTGGATCGAAGTGTGGCATATTTTAGTTTTAAGTGTATTTATCGGTTTGATCAATGCCCTGGATAACCCTACCCGGCAATCGTTTTATCCGAGTTTGGTTCCGAAAGAGAATTTGGGGAATGCCATAGCTTTAAATTCAGCGGTAATTAACGGTTCCCGGTTAATAGGTCCGGCTGTAGGAGGTGTATTGATCGGATTATTCGGGGAGGGATATTGTTTCTTATTGAATGGAATCAGTTATTTGGGTGTTATTGTTGCTTTATTGATGATGCGTTTGACCCCTTTCCGGCCGAAACCGGTTGTTCAGCGGGTATGGGTGGATATAGAAGACGGATTTCGGTATGTATGGGAAAATATTCCTATACGGACTTTATTGTTATTAATGAGTAGCGTTAGCTTTTTCGGTATCCCGTTGATGACTTTTATTCCGGCATACGTGAAGACGATCCTCGGGGGAGAGAGCGAGATGTTGGGCGTATTGCTCTCCAGTATCGGGATCGGTTCTTTCGGGGCGGCCCTCTATCTGGCGGCCCGGAAAAGCGTGTTGGGGTTGGGAAAGGTGGTGATGTTATCCACACTCTTACTTGGAATCGGGATTATTCTGATATCTTTTGTCTCCGTTCCCTGGGTGGCAACGATCTTATGCATACCGATCGGTTTTTTCATAATAGCGGCAGTAGCTTCCGTCAATACGTTGTTGCAGACTTTGTCCGATGAGGACAAGCGGGGGCGGGTTATGGGATATATGGCCATGACTTTTACGGGGATGGCTCCGATCGGGAGCATGGTTTTGGGAGCTATTGAAAAGTATATCGGGTTACCCGCTATCATTATGTGTTCGGGTATCGGTTGCGTATTGGCTGCTTGCCTTTTCGAGCATTATCGCCCGTTGATCCGCCGCCTGACCCGGCCTGTTTACGTGGAAAAAGGCATTATCCCTGAAATTGCTGTCGGCATAGAGAACTCAGAGGAGAACTTTTAGATTCAAAGATTTAAGTTATTGAATGATCTTGAGATTAAGGGATTTTGAAATTGTTCGATTAAATAATTGGGGGATTTTAGAGATTAAGGAGAAATTTACGATTTAAACTTTAGATTATCGTATCTCCTGCGATCGGAGTGGTTCCTCTCTATGATCCGATCGGGATCGTGTATAAGTTTATGGATTATTGTGATGCTCTCCTTTTAACACGGGCAAACTGATATGATATTTTACGGCTAAGACACGAATGATGATGACACTAATTGCCGTGACGATTTGAGTAGATACCGGGCCGATTTGTATAAAATCGCAGAAAAAATAGATGAATCCTCCTATGATGCAGGCTATCGCGTAAATGTCTTTTCGGAAAATCAGAGGAACCTCGTTGATACAGATATCCCGGATAACTCCCCCGACGGCTCCGGTCGTCATTCCCATGATAATCGCCACCCAGGCAGGAAATCCGCTTAACAGACTTTTTTCAATGCCGACCACGGTGAATAGTCCCAATCCGATGGCATCGAAGATAAAGAAGGTGTTATTCAATCTGATCACGTGTTTTCCGAAAAGGATAACAAAGCCTAAGGCAAGTGCCGTAACGATTAAATAAGAGGGCTGGTGCATCCAGAAAGGCGTCACTCCGAGCAAAAGATCCCGGGTGGTTCCGCCACCGATAGCCGTGGCTGCCCCGACCACGTATGCCCCGAACCAATCGAAATTCTTTGCTGATGCTAATCGGATACCACTGATTGCAAAAGCAAAGGTTCCGATGTAGTCGATAATTGTCGTAAAATTGATATCTGAAAAATGGAACATATTATTGTTATTAGCGGTGGCAAAGTTACGATAAATCTATCGAATAGGCGAATAAAACAGGAAGGGGTTTCTTTTGTGTTTCTTTCCAACCACAGATACCGAGTATGCCGATGCGCACCGGATTTAGACGGTCGAATGTGGTAAGAAAGTACATTGTCGCACTGAAATCCTCCGTATTGATGTCGGGAGAGGCAATGCTGAGACGTTCTCCTCCACTTTCGCCTGTAAAAGACGGGTCGAAAGCAAGGGTGATAAAACCTCGTTCGGCGAGCATCTGGGCGTAAGTGCCGGACGATTGTTCTTTCACCGCTCCGAATAGTCCGCTTACGGCGATTGTCGTAAGTATGCCCTCTGCGTTCTTCGGTATATCCATGTCTGCGGCAAGTGTAATGCCGAAACGGTCGAGAAACGAGCATAACCAATTTTCATAATTGGGATGGTCTGAAACGTGTTAGACAGTCCTTTAATATTCGTGCGATATAAACTCTCCCAGATTCCAAGATATTCAATTGTATTTCGATTAAATGGGCCAGCTCCCAATAACTGCAGTCGGGGCATCACATTTTGTATTTTGCTATGTCTGGCAGACTGATATAGTCATTTTCATTGACTGATATAATTGTGTCGCCTGTGTCCTTTATTGTAATCTTTGCCATTTATTATTGACCCGTTGAATTTTAACTATAAAAGTAGCTATAATCTATGAGATTATATCCTTTTCAATGAACCGTGTACAAGAATGAAACCAAATATTTGATAAAGGGACCTTTATGCTCAGGGATTATGACTTCCGTTATAATCGAAAGAGGTATTTGATAGCACGGCGTCGCAAATCACTGAAAATCGTATGGTTGGCAAATCGGTACCTCTGTATTTCAAGTATTTCTCTAAAAGTTTATTCACCAATCGATTGTATCAAACTGATGAATATTCAACACGAACACAGGCGTATGGGATACGTATGAAGGCTATGTTAGATATAACAATTGGATACATCCTTATAAAATAAATGTTTACGAAGATGCCGATATTCAGGTAGACGTTATAAAACAAGAAACAACAGATATTAACCATGTTGTGATAGCCGCACGAATAGAAGATCTGCAAAATGGTTATCACGCAATAATTTTCACGGCAATAAAAACAGGGTAAACTTTTAAAAAGCGGGTTGGATATCACTCTGAAAGTTATAAATGAAGATGGTTACGGAAGAGATCTAACGTACAATTTTAAAAGATAATAGCGTGTGCGTTCAGACTTTCTTACGTACGATAGGAAATATACATAATAGGCATCAAAAATAGCCTTTCCTTCAATCATCGTAAATTTTATTAAACCTATTTTTATTGTACTCGGAAAGCGGAAAGATTGGCCCGACTGACCGCTCGCGAGCAAGATGGAGGTAAACGAATCAAAAGACAGAAGGAAAATTTTCATTGCAAGAATTTGATTTATAAATTTTTAATCTGACGGTAGTTCATAATAATACAATAGCATGAAAATCATTTTCTTATTTTATTTTTAAATAATTTTTTATAACTTACAAGCGTATTTTTTACACTAAAGTTCTCGATTGACATGAAAAGTTGTGGATTAATAGCTCGCGTGCAGGCCAAACTGCTTTTTCGATCCGGCCTGGGAAGGTTCTTTTTTATCTTGATCTCGGCCTGTATCCTTTTTCACGTCGGGTTTAACTTGAGCGCGCTTAATCCCGCCAAAGGATCGGGAGAAGTCCACATGGCTTCCCTTTTCCCCTATACGATCGCTTTTTTATTCACCTTGTCGCAATACCCGGTTTTGATTTTTCTTTCCGCATCGTTTTTTTCCCGGAAAAAAATTGATACGCTCGATTCCATCAAAGCCCGTCCCGCAAGTAACGCAGAGTATTACACGGGAGTCGGTATCGGGTTTGTCCGGGTATTCGTGGCGTGGGCGATCGTCCTCTTTTCCCTGGGCATGCTTGTTCATGTCTTTGCCAGCAAGGCTCCTTTTAACCCGTGGCTTTACCCCTATTACCTGGTGACGCTGGTGTTCCCGGCCACGGTCTTCATGCTCGGTCTCTCCTTTTTTATTTTAAGTCTTTTACGTCAATCGTTTGTTTCCATGATAATCTTGTTCGCTTGCGTTTGGGGAACCGTCTCCTTGTCTGGAGAATCTTTTTCCGGTATTCTTAATTTCTCCGGGCTGACGTTACCGAACGAGTATTCCGAGATAACCGGTTTCGCTGATGTTTATCCTTATCTTTTACAACGCCTGGGGTGGTTGTTGGCGGGTGTCGGGTTGTTTTTTTTCTCGATACTTTTTTGTCGACGCCTGGAGAACCGTCCCGGGGAACGGGTGGCGACAGGGAAAAAGGCCGGCGGAATATTGTTGCTGGGACTTGCCTGCTTGTTAGCCGTTCAGGGAATATACTCTCGCAAGTACGCCCGCCGGGCTCGTTACGCCGAAGTGTATGATCGCCACGTGAATCATGACAGGTTATACCTCCTGACTCAGGAGTTGTATGTCACGCCCGCCGGCCGCCGGCTAAAGGGCCTTAGCCGGATGAAACTCTTGAACGAAACGGGGAAGGTCTTGCCCGATTTTTTACTTTACTTGAACCCGGGGTTACGCGTGAAATCGTTGACGGTGGGGGATGATACCGTCTCGTTCCGTCGCAAGGATCAGGTCATTGTCGTCGGGAAATCCGTTTTGCCGGGTGACACGCTCCGGGTGGAGATGGTGTACGAGGGAGGTATCGATGAAAACATTTTTTATCTCGACGTGCCGGAAGAAGAGCTAAAGGACTCGTGGGTAGAGGGCCATCCGCGGGATTTGTGCCCCCGTGGCAAACGGTACGCTTACCTGGACGAGCATCAGGTGTTGTTAAACCCGGAGGGTTTGTGGTATCCCGTCACGGTCCCCCCGGTAAACCCCGCTTCGCCGTATGTCATTGAAAAAAATTTTACCGGTTACAGGTTGACCGTTCACGGCGTGAAAGGCCAAACAGTCATCTCGCAAGGAGAGCGGCGGGATACCGGGGAAGGTGTCGTATTCGAGAATAATTACCCTCTTACCGGGATTAGCCTGTGCGTCGGGGATTATGAAAGGCGTTACCTCCGGTTGGATTCTGTCGATTACGAGCTTTTCCTGTTTAAAGGACACGGGATCTTCGTGGAGGCGTATGAAGATGTTTTGAACGATTTGCCGGGGTATTTTTCCGGCAATTTGAAGCCTTCGATTGAACGTGATTTTAATAAAGAGTACCCGTTCAAGCGATTGCTGTTTATCGAGACTCCCCGTACCTTTGTCACGTATTACCGGGATCAAAGAGGGGGAAGCGAGTACGTGCAACCTGAGATTATTTTTTTCCCGGAGCGCATGCCCACGCCCTGGATGGACAGGTGGGCGTTGAACAGGCATAGCAAGCAATTTGCAGAGTATTTCACGGGAGGGGAGAAGGGGGTGAAACTCGATATGATTCAGTCGATCTATACCAATTACTTGGAGAGAGAAATCAGGCCCGTGTATTACCCTCGTTTAAAACGTGCGATTGATCGATTGACGTTTCGACCGTCAAAACCGGCGAGAGTGAATAACTTGTTCTTTACCGGTCCTCTCTTTTATAACCATGTCTATTCTTTTCACTCGCTCGATTACCCGGTCATCGAGACCGTGTTCAACACGATGGTAAAAAACTCTTTTAACCCGGCTGCGGCCGCTTTTTCCTTTATTAGCCTGGAAAATTATCGCGAGGGGATTCGTTTTTTAAGTACCCGCGGGTTGAAAGACGTGTCCCGGTACCCCGGCTTGAGCCCGGAATTGACGCGTAGGCTCGTGAATATTAAAACGGATGAATTATTGTCTCTCCTGGACTTGCACGGTGTCCCCACGGGCAAGCTTGCCGGCTATCTACGGGAGTATGTTTCCCGGAGGCATTTTAATCGTGTCGATTTAAAGGACCTCGACCGGGACATGAGACGTGATCTGGGAATAAATTTGCTGGATATTTTACCCGGTTGGTATCAACAAAATCGCTTGCCCTCGTTTATCGTGAAGGATATTGACGCGAGACGGGTTAGCGCGGATGGACCCTATTATAGCGGTAACGACGTGACGCGATTTGTTTTCACCGTTTACAACGACAGCCAGACAGACGGTTTTGTTACCCTGTCTTACTTCTCGGAACTTTATGCCAGGCTTCCTTCCAATTATCATTATCGGATCCCGGCGGGGGAGGGAAGAAGGATAAGTCACGTGGCTCGTGGCAAGTGTTCCGAGCCTGTTTTGAAATTGAACCTCTCCCGAAATTACCCTCCCGATATCCCTCTCGAGGAGTTCCTTTCATCCGTCGCTTCAGTGGACACGCTAAATCGAGAGGAAAAAATCGGTAAAGGGGATTTATTCCCGCCCGGGGAGATTATCGTTGATGACATGGATGCCGGGTTCTCTCGCGGTACCCGCGGGTTATCGCTTATCAAACGATGGAAAAGAGGGCGACAGGAAGAAGCTGTTCACGAGAAGGATATAATTTATTTTGATAGATTAAACCCGGACTGGCAAACAAGGATAGATCAAACGGCTCACGGGTATCCCACGTGCACGACTATGGCCTGTTCAGTGTCGAATTCCGGTGACGGGGTGAGCTGGAGCGCAGGGATCGACAGGGAAGGATATTACGAGATCTCGGTCTATATCCCGCCGGGCTTGATAAAATACACGGGTTCTCACGTGAAGAGCGATAACACGACTAAACCGTCGTTCTCGCAATATTACACGATCGAGTGTAACGGTGAATTGAAAGAAACCAGTATCGAGATTTCCGGTCAACCGGGCTGGACGTCGATAGGGAAATTTTATTGCGTGCCCGGAACGATGTGCGTGTCTCTCCTGGATAAAGGAATACCCGGTCAGCTCATTTGGGCGGATGCCGTCAGGTGGAAATATCTTGGCGCTAAAGATGAACAAGTTACAGGTCGTGCCCCTCGTTAAACTTATTATAAACCTTTAAATTACAAACATTATGAAAAGAATTTTACTTGTATTGAGCGGGATCTTTTGTTTTTTGACCTCGTTTTCTCCTGCCGCGACGGAGGGAGACGTGGCGTGGATTGTTAGCCCGATGACAAAAGCTATTGTTGAAGGTGATAAAGCTGACTTTGAAGTAACAATTTATAAAACTTACGGGGAGTTTAGAGAATTAGACGTTAAGTCGGTTAGTAGCGATCCAGAAAATTTTCCTGTTTCCGAGAAAGTCACAGATAATGACTATAATATGATTAAATATCAAGTTACGGGGGAAGGTAAGAAAGCGGGAAATTACACGATCACGATAACAATTTCCGGGAAATATAACAACAATGGAATTAAAAATTTCAATCAAAGTAAAACCGTTAAAGTGGCGGTCGTGAGAATAGATTGATTACATAGCGAAACAGGTTTAACGAGGGATTATTAAATAGCGTTATAAAAAACGAAACCGACCGAGAGTTTTACTTTTGGTCGGTTTCCAAATTGTCCTAACTATTCAAATTTTATTTCCCTTATCCTTGTTAAAGGCCCGTTCATGAATTTGATATACCCGATCTCCTTTCTTTTTTAGACGATTTTGAAGGCTGTGTTTATAAACAAGGCCACATCTCGAGAGAATTAACCATCAACTACCAACCTGATATTAAAAAGAATATGTACACGGTCAACAAACGACTTGCCCTCGTGGAGAACTAAGCCTTTACACTATCACAAAAGAATAATTTTAATTTTGGGAATAAACTTGTTCTAAAATATTTTTTATATATTTGTTAATATAATGTATTTCATTGTTACGGTATCTAAAAATCACTCATGTATGAAAAAGATTGTATTTTCTTTTTTATTCGTTACAATAATAAACTTCAGCTTCGGGCAACGCTGGGGAGCAAATTTTTATTTTGGCCAAAAATCAGTTCAAGAATACAGTACATGGTGCGTGTTCGCTTGTATAGAGATGAAAACACAAAAGAGTCATGAACAATGCAATGCCGCAACAATGTACGTTCACGAGTTTCATTCAACAAGTATAGATTGCTGCGAGAAATTTCCAGATGATCATGCGAGCGAAGAGTATAATAAATTCTGTCTTCATGGCGTGGATCTTCTCAAATGTCCTCACTTTTTAGGAATATATCATAAAGCTATGCCCTTATCTATTACCAATATAAGTTCTACTTTTAAATACGGGGAACATCAACTTTTCTATCCACTCCCTTGTTATGGATTTATTAATTCATTACATCATTGTGTTTTAGTATATGGAATTGAAGCTACTATAGAAGGACTTCAAAAATTATGGAAGGTGTATTACATCGACCCTTATGACGGAAGTTCTAAATACCTGAGAGTATACGAAAACGATACCAGTATTCAACTAATTTGTATAATATAAACCGAACGATTATGAAACAGATCACGTTATTCTTGTCATGCTTCTTCCTGTTCACGAGTTGTTCCGAGAAAAAGATAACCTCGGCCACGAATAATTCTTTACTCAACCCAAATCAGGTTCTTGCTTCCAACGAAACAAAGGTTTATAATGCCGTTAAATGGGATATACTGGATAGGGCAAAAGACAACACCGCCAGATCCAAAAGTAGTGGATCTCTGCTTTCCCCTCAAGTAGTTGAAAGAATGGAGGTGTACCGGATTCCTTATTACGAGTTTAACGAGGAAGATTTTTTTAAAGATCCCACGCCGGAAAGGATTATAACTTGCTGTTATCCCCCGGAGGATAAAATGATGTTTATAGGTAAAATGAGCGGGGAGATTGTTTCTATATTTGAAGCCTCGAAGAAAAAGGACAAATGGTATATCGGAATCTTTTATGACGATGCTAATTTTATCAAGGAAACTTTATCTTGGATTCCTAAAAAGATAGAGTACCCGGATTCTTCTCATCTAAAATTAATAACAATATATGGTTTACCGCACTTTGCCTATACCAACGACAATAAAACTACCTATTACCGGTTCACAGGCCAACCGGAGGCTTACGAGAGTGAATTGTTTGACTATATTGTCAGTGCTCACGAGAATGCGAAAGGGTTAAAGGAATTTTTTGACAAGACAGGAGGCCACGTGATCAAGGGTGATTCTCTAATTCCAATCGAGGAATTCATGAAAAGGGAAAAAAATAAATGAAACATTCAAGATAACCACGAGAAAGGAGATAATTACCCGATCTCTTTTCTTTTTTAGACGATTTTAAAGGCCGTGTTTATAAACAAGGCCACGTATCGAGAGAATTAACCACCGACTACCAACCTGATATTAAAAAGAATACGTACCACGTCTCACCTCTATTCATCCCTGCGGCAGACGACAATGAATATTATCAGGACGTATACGTGTATTTTATGGTATACGTACACTGCCAACAAGAAGTCTTGTCTATGTTTGCCGCAGGAAGTTTTTTTGCTTTTAGTAAGTAAAAACTAAACCGATAAAACAATATGAGATACTTCACCTTGTAAATTTATTGATTTATTTTTAAATTTGGATTATAATCTCACCATTATATATTGACGTTCAGATGAATACATTGCAAAATACAAGAAGAAGATCTCAAAAGATCTCCTTCTTGTGTCAGGCTCGTTTCTTTATCCTTTAGAAGCCTTGAGTGAGACTTTTCGAAACTCTTTCAATACTTTATTCCAAAGAGGCTTTTCCGGCACGTGTACCGACAGCTTTATTCCCATTGAGCAATTGAGATTTGGCATCTTTCTCGGAACGCAAGATAAACTTCTGCAATTTTTTCAATCTGTTCTCTCATCTATTTTTTATCAGTCATTTAAAATGCACCGACAGATATAAGATTTTTAAATGGCTGTACAAAAGGGAATAAATATACTTTAAAACAATAAAAACCGATATATTCTCGTTGCCGAAATAAAAGAGGAGCTGCCAAATCATTTCCGGATTAGGTGGATGTAAGTGGTCGGTTTTTATTTTGAAGGATTATTCGTTTTCGATCTTTTTACCTCATAAACACAACTGTTAAAACAACAAGAACGATATAGTGTGGAGTGTTAAATAACCCGTCTAACGGGTGTTATTGTTAGACGGGTTTGACTGATACTACTGATAAGCTACGATGTCTGCTAATTTGATTCTGAATATGCCTTTGTTTACTTCGTCGTGTAGAATGATTTTGATGTATCGGATCTCTCTGGAACCTTCGGCGATTGGTAGTAAGGTAACCTCGCCGGAACCTTTGCCGAGAATGTTCTCTTCCATGTAAGTGACGTTTTTCCAGTCGATCTGGTCGGTCGAGGTTTTGATGATAACGGAAGGGGGCAAATAATGTGGCGAATCCCTGTCCTTGGTGGGATCGAACAGCATTTGTGTTATCTTGATCCCGCGTACTCTTTGGGGCTTTTTCAATACGATGGTTAGCTCGTAAGTACGGGATATCGGAGATACGGAAGATTCCCACCAGGTATTCGGGTCGTTGTCCAATAGATCGGTTAGATAGGTATCGCTGTCGCTATCGGGGACAGAACATTTAATGGCCTCTACTTCTGTTTGGGGGATATAATGGAGTTTGTCCAATTCTTTCCGGTCGGGATAGCCCATCTCCCGGATGTAGTCCCGGTGGATATTACCGAAATAGTGGTTGTGGTAACGTTCGACGTTTAATCCCGTTAATCCGTTTGCCGCATCCAATACGCAGAGACTGCGTTCTTTTTCATAAAGGAGGCTGTTGTCTTCCGGGGTTGAGTAGGCGGGATCGGGGTAGAGGTAACGATTTTTACCGAGTAGCAACTTTTCGAGCTTCGGGCAATAGAGAACATCTTCGAAAGTGGTTGCGTCATAATCGAATTCGAGTATTCTGACCGTATCGACAAAGTGTCTGAATGCCGCTTCTTCAGCCGTGCTTTGATCGTTATAACCGTAACGTTGCCGTATGGCCGATTTGAAATCCGAGGAAAAAGTCCGCTCGTTACCCAATAGCACGGGGGCAAAACGAATAATATCCGGACATCCTTCTAATTTTCCCAAACGATCGATCGTGATAGGCTTGTCATGATCCACATCTTCCAAGACCGTAAACTCTTCGTTGAACTTCTCTTCGGTCAGCGGGTAGATTTGACTTTTGCCTTGCGTGTCGGTGTAATTGAGCTTTATTTCTACAATATTGTCGTTCCATTGATCCATAAAAAAGATCAGGTTATTTTTGACTTTATAAAATTTCGTGATCGCTCGCGTGAAGGTCCGCACGGCCTCGTGGTCCTCCGTGTAAGGGCGGGCGTAATCGGTTATGACTAGCGATTCGTTACCGTTTTTATCCACGGCACGGACGTCCAGGCGATAAGTTCCGTCTTCCAGGTTACGAAGATCGCACGATGTCGCAGATCTATCTAACAACGAGTCGTGTTGCACGTCCGAGGCAGACCAGGATACTTTTATTTTGTCGGTCACGGCATCTATACCGTTATTCCACTTTAATTCTAACCTTTTCCACCCGACGGTCACCTCCAGGCCGGAACATTTCGCCGGATAACGGATCTTACCGTTACCGGCATAGTCGCTATACGTGTCTTCCAGACTTTCTCCGCAGCTTACTGATACCACCGTCACTATCAGTAAGTTTACCAAATATTTTATTCTTTTCATAACTTAATCTTTTTTTACGTAAACTTCCAATTCCTGCATCGTGAAATAATTATCAATATTTTCACTTACTCCCGGGTATCTATAATCGAATGTATCGTGAACAATAAATTTCAAATAACGATATCTTTCCGGAGTGGCAGGAAATAATACTTCTAAATAAGCTGGATTGGCCGCTTTTAGTTTTTCCAGATTATCCATTCTTCCGTCCCAATTCCATTCTGAACAAGGCCAAGTCCATCTATCTTCGTCTTTTGTTGCGGGATGTTGATAGAAATACCCGATTTTGGTCCATGAAGAGAGGTTTCCCTCTTTTTCATTTCCAGCATAAACACTTACTTCACAAGGCAATTTATTGGTATATAATCCTTCCCACACTGTCCCTAAAGGTCCATATCCTACACCGACAAAACGGACCGATAGGTTCAATATCCCGTACATCCGAATACTGGCCGGAATTTTTTCTTCTTTCAGATCGATGACAAAAGGTTTATCCAATGCATTCGGACCTGCTACAAAAGTGTAGACTTTTTCATTTTTTTTGTTTTTCAAGCGTTGCTCTCCTTTCGTATCGCCGTTAAACAAATACGTTATTCCCGCCTGAGCCTCTTCATTTTCAATGGAAAGGTCTCCGGCAAAAAAATTCTCTATAGAAAGAGTCCATTTCTCCAAATAGAAGGATTCCACGTCTTCCCATACTTTTTGTTTTACGCGATAGCCCCGGTAGTCTTCGGTACGAATAACTACCGTATTCATTGCTCGATCCTGTTGCAATTGAAACCTGAGAGTATCTCCACCCTTGTTGATGGGGAAGCTTTTTAACAGGAGAGTATCTTCCTGTTGAGTCAGGGGATTGGTTCCCACGTAAAAGACATGTGCCATCCCGGATACCCGTTCGGGAGCATCGTATATGACCTCGAAACCACCCCAGTAAGAGGAGACTTCGGCCGTTTCAAAAAAAGCGTAAGGAGCGGAATCTTTCGTGTCGAAAGTTACCTCGAAAGGAACCGATTCCTCGTTCCGGTTATTCACGAGGGAGACACGGGCAGAAACCTTTTGACGAGCCTCGTTAAAACCGTCTATAAGAAGCGAATCGCTTCCGTAACCACCAACTTTCAAAACTTCATAGCCTCTACAATCGACGTAACGTATATTAATAGCGAAAATTTCGGGATCGGGGGGTAAACGATAATACATCATCGCTCCACCCGGTAAAGTTTTAAACCGGATATCCTCCTTGGGCATGGTCACGTCGAATGCAATAGGGCTATCTTCTTTGCAAGCGAAGACAGTCAACAGTATAGCCAGTAAAAATAATATATGTTTCATAATCAGCTATTTTTAAATATCTATTCTTGTAAATCATGTTACCATCCCGGATTCTGAACGACACCAGAGATCAGTACTTGTTCCGCCCTGATCGGGTTGAGGTAATCCCGTGGCGCCGTAAACTTGCATTTATTCCAAATCACCACGGGGCCCTCGAAGTTGTTATAGAATACCCGTTCCGTCTCACCGAGGATATTCCACCCGTATTGTTTCTCGTTTAACTTCTCGTGTGCGATCTTCCAACGACGGAGATTCCAGTAACGATGTCCCTCGAAAGCCAGCTCGATGTTGATCTCCTGGCGGATAATCTCGCGCATTCCTTCCTGGGAGTCTACTTTCTCTGGGTTTTTGGAATAGGTGGATTTCCAGGCTGTTACCACGTCCGGGATACCGGCCCGTTTGCGTACCTTGTTAAGCGGGGTGTATACCCGGTCGTCCGGTTTCTCCAGGTATTCATTCCAGGCCTCGGCCTGAATCAGGTAAAGCTCTGCCAGACGAATGATCGGTAAAGTTTCGTTCCGCTTAATATTTTCATGATATGTTTTGATGGCCCAGTTGGAATACGAGTGTTTTTTCAGCCAGTAGCCGTTGATGTTTTGCCAGGAATTGCTGGTCACGATATCGTACTGGGAACCGAATTGCTCTCCTTTATAGGCTTTCACGAGCAAGTTATAATTAACATAAGGAGTATTCGTGCCGAGTTGCCAGTAAAGGCGATCGGCCGCGATGCAGGCATAGAAACGGGGTTCCCGGCGCAAGTGCAGTTGAAGCACGTCCGTGTTAAGCGGCACCACGTCCTTGTACAGCGAACTGGCCTCTTTACTCATCTGGTAACGACTGTTGTAGTTCCAGGTGTTGTCGGCATCGATGGGTAGACCGTGCTCCGTGTAATACATTTCCACCATTTTCATGGACGGAGAGAGACAGCCGTATAGAGCCTCATTAAAATATTTCAAATCCGAGGACTTAAATCGAGGTAAGCAAAACTTGTAAAATCCTTCACTCGTGTATTTCCACTCTAAAAGAAACTCGGGATTGGAAAACGTTGAATACATGGAAAGTTCTATATCTCCCATCGTGTTTAATAGATTGGAACTTCTATTGCTTGTCCCGTTATATAAACGATGTCCATACTCGCACTCCCGAACAGCCTCGTCGGCCGCTTCTGCCGCCCGTTTCCATTTCTCTGGATCTTTTTGGATGCTGAAAAGAGGTTCGCCGTTTTTACTTTTAAAATCCGAGTAATACTCGTTGCCGTTAAAAAGGGGAGAGGCAGCGTAAAGTAATACCCGGGCTTTAAGGGCAAGCGCCGATTCTTTACAGAAGAAAGCTGCACGATCAGAATCTCTCGTTATACTTGTCGGCAAAAATGGGACAGCCTCGTCGAGTAGACGCACGATCGTGTTAAAGCAGGTATCCACGTGGACTCGGGGTTGTTGCATCTTGGATATGTTCTCGTCTACGCCTATATTCTTGGGCACGAGAACGATCGGGCCATAGCGGCGAACCAGCTCGAAATAGATAAAGGCCTTTATGGCTTTAACTTCCGCCTTCCATTGCCGTTTCTCGCTTGCTAACATGTTGTAGACGTTATCGATGTTTCCGATAAAAATATTGCAAGAGCGGATCAGCTCATAAAAAGAGTTAAAACGATCTTCAATACCACCTTGTTCCCATAAATTATCATAGGGATCTTGAGACATTTGCAACCCGTCGGAAATTTTGAATCCCGGATAATAGTATTTACCTTGAAGATTGGAGAAATTTCGAAATCTGTCACAGGTAACGAATTCGTCAGTACCCAAATAGGCAACATTTTCACCTATACTTGCCACTAAACCGGTCGTTAATCCATATATCCCGACTAACCAATCACTCGCACTTGTGCGTTGCTCGAAAATGGTCTCTATTGTATCGATGTCTTTCTCGGGAGTCATATCTAAATAATCGCTACAGGCGAATAACAGGAGCGCAGAAGATAAAATAGTGTATAATAAATGTTTCATCGTTCAATTTTTTTAAATTAGAAACTAACGTTCAGCCCGAGCGAGAAGGTCCGCTGTATCGGGTAATTGAAGCCGTTGTCGCCAAGTTCGACATCCCATATTTTGAAGTTACTGATCAGGAAAGGGTTATTTACGCGAGCGTAGAACTTGACGTTTTGCATTTTTAACTTAGTCATCAGGTTCGCGGGTAAATTGTAAGCCAATTCCATCGACGTGCAGCGTAAAAAACGACATTCGCGCATGAAGTAAGTGCTCTTGCGAACCTCTATCCCCGATTTCCAGTCTTCCTGCGGGTTGTGGACGCTGATCGGCTGGGTGGAGAGACGGGGCCAGAAAGGACGTTCTTTCATGTTACTCTCGCTCCAGTGGTCGTCGTGTATGGCTTTTAACATGGCCCGGTTTCCCGCGAAAGGATTAATTTGCATGGGGTCCATGAAGAAAGTCCGTTTACCCGATCCCTGAAAAGCGAAACTAAACTCCCAGTTTTTATAGTTGATAAACCCGCTGAAGCCGTAGATGATTCGTGGCGTGGTCGGGAAACCGATACGCGTGGCGTCGTTAACGTCAATTTTCCCGTCTCCGTTCAGGTCCCGGTAGCGAATATCCCCTGGCATGATGTCGCCTCCTTGTACGGGAGAGTTATCGATTTCAGCCTGATCACTAAATAGTCCCTCGGCAATATACCCGATAGATTGCGATAGCTCGTGTCCCTCTTTTAATTGCCAGGAGGGTTTATCGGAGGTTTCCTCTATGTTGAGGTAAACGGCCTTGTTGTAAGTAAACGTGCCGTTGAGGATGACCCAGAAGTCTTCGCTGAAAGCGTGTTGGATTTTTCCCGAGAGGTCGACTCCCCGGGAACGGGCTTTACCGACGTTGGCTAATTGATATTCCTCGATACCGACACTTGCCGGAACCGTGATGCGGTAATCAAGGATATTGTGACGAATCTCCTGGTAAAAATCGGCCGTCACCTCTAAAAAACCTTTAAACAATTTGGTCTCGACTCCGAGGTTGACCTGCTCGGCGATCTCCCATTTGATTTTATTGTTAGGATAGGAAACAATTTTATAAAAATTCATCGTTTTTCCCCCAGGCCTAGGATCAGTCTCCCATCTTCCTACAAGCAACGGAAGGTGAGTGAAACGGGGAGAGGAGATAATCCCGTCATTACCGACCTTTCCCCATGAAAACCTGAACTTCAGGAAAGACAACCAGTGAGCGGTATGGTTAGCCAGAAAATTCTCTTTGGAGGCAATCCACGCCGCCCCGACTGCCGGGAAGAATCCCCACTGGTGATTTCTGGCGAAACGCTCGGAACCGTTATACCCGAAACTGGCTTCTGCGAAATAACGGTCCTTGTACCCGTATGTCCCGCGCATGGATAATCCCAGGTTACGCCGGGGGATACCGTCTAAAACGGATTTTGTTTCCGATATAGTGGTTTCTTGGGCGTTAAGTACCGCCGTCAGGCTGGTTTGATGCTCTCCCCAGGCTGCCACGTGCAAGGCATGCGCTTCATAGCCGAGTTGTGTGCTTTGGCTACTACCGCTACCACGTCCATCTTTTGCCAAAGTTCTACGAGCTTGGGCAGGATTCAGGGCAGATAACGTGTGTTTTCCCGTTTCGAAATCGTAATCGTCCAAGGCGTATATAAACGGTTCCGTGGTGTAAGCGTTAACGTAATAGCCCATTTTATTTAACGAGATACTGGCCCTCACTTCCAATCCTTTGACGAGGGACGAGAGGTTGTGGATGTATTCCGCCCGGGTCGTGGCCGAGTAGCGGCTTCGTTCTTTATATCCTCTTTGAATGGCCATGTAGGGGTTGATACTCTCTTTGCTCACGGCTCCGAATCTCAGATGTGGCCAGGCGTAAGTTTCGTCGGCGGGATACATGGGTGCGAAATCCACGGGCGAGGCAGCAAAAGCCATGGCGTAGGCCTGAGTCACGTCGCTATACGGGCCGTGATACTTGTCGAGTGAAGCCGTCGAGTTGATTAATAATTTAATCCCTGCGCTCAAGTCGATGTTTAAATTGGTACGAAAAGTGAAGGTGTTATTACTGATGTTGCAATCGAACTGGTTTAACCGGTCGGTTTTCAGCATGCCCTCGTCCCGGTTGTAGTTGACGGAGGCGTAATACTGTACGACCCGCGAGCCGCCGCGTAGATTCAATCCCATGTGGTGGTTGATGGAGTAGTCGTGAAACAGGATCTTGTACCAGTCGTTGGCGGGATATACCCAGGAGGGGTACTTGCCGGAACCGGTACGCTCGATACGTTCCACGCTGTATTGCGGCATGGCCATCGGGTTTCGGGCTAACAAGGCTTGATTATACATTTTCATGTAAGTCACGGGATCGACCACCTCGATCTTTCGTGTCGGCATGGAGGTGATGGCCTCGTAACGCACGGAGGTATACACGCTACCCTCTACGCCTTTTTTGGTCGTGACGAGGATTACCCCGTTGGCCCCGCGGGCCCCGTACATGGCCGTCGCCGAGGCGTCCTTCATCACGCTGAAACTCTCGATGTCTTCCACGGGCATGCGTGCCAGGTCCAGTTTTGAGGATTCCACGCCATCGATCAAAATCAACGGGTCTATATTGGCGTGGGTTTGAAATGACGTGATTCCCCGGATATAGAATTTGGTGTTCATTTCGCTTTCCGTCAAAGCCCCCGGAAGCCCTCCCGTTTGCCACCCGATGATACCGGCAATCTTTCCCGCGAATTGGGTGGTCAGGTCGCTGCTCGATGATTTCAGGCTTCCCGGGTTAACGGTAGTGATGGCCGCTACCACGCTCTCTTTCTTTTGTTCCCCGAAAGCCACCACGGTTACCTCCTCGATATTTTCAGCGGTAGGATTTAGTCGTATATTGATTTTGGTTTTTCCCTTAATCGGTACGATCTCTGTTTTATATCCGATAAAAGAGACTTTTAGTACATCATCCGGTTTTGCAGGAATTACGTACCGTCCGTTGGTATCGGAGGCAACACCCCGGGTTGTTCCGTGGATAATTACTGTAGCCCCGGGAATGGGATTCCCTTTTTCATCCGTAATCTTACCGCTTATTTTAAGCAGGGATACCGTTGTTTTTTCACGGATCGTGATTAAATTTCCTTGAATGGAGTATTCCAACCCCAAGCCGGGAAGAATTTCATCAAGAATCAGTTTGACTTCCTTGTTTTCGGCCTTTACGGAAATTTTTCCTTTCGATTTTGCCAATTCGCTGTTGTAAAAAAAATCGTAATCGGTTTGTTTTTTCAGTTCCGCAATCACTTCGTTTAAAGTGACCTCTTTTAAGTCCAGTGTAACCTTGTTTTTCTGTTGTGCCTGCAGGGTTATGGGTACGGAAAGAGATACGCCCAAAAACAAAAACACAAAGAAATTCTTAAAGATTAACATTCTTCGTCGTGTATTCCAACTTCTTGGTAATGCATGGTCTCGTTTTTTTTTCATAAATTTGTAGTATTATAATTTGACATTGATACATCCGTTTCTTGCAGGGATGTCGGATGTATTTATGAAGAGAAGCAGGTTGAAGATTGATCAGGTTTTCAACCTGCTGTGTTTTATTTCCCTTGTATCGTTATGTGGTCTTTTTCCACGACAAATTTTACATCTCTGGTATATTCCAACCTATCGAATAGAGGTTCGAGGTCATCGTATCTTTTTAAACGTCCGCTGAATTTTATGTTTTTCAATTCCGAATCGGAGAATTCGATTTTGATATTATACCACCGGGAGAAGATTTGCATTAGTTCCTCTAAAGACATGTCTTCAAAATCGTAATAGCCGTCTTTCCAGGAGGTAAATTGCCGCGTGTTTACGGGAAAGTAGTCTGTTTCCTTGGTTTGTTTATTATATACGACTTGCGTTCCGGAGACCATGATAACGTGATGATCTCCGCATCGGGTTTCCACGCGACCTTGTTCCAATGTCGTTTTTGTCCATGTTTCGTCGGGATAGGCCTTTACGTTAAAGGAGGTTCCTAATGCCCGAACCGAAACATTTGCCGTGTGTACGATAAACGGGTGTAAAGAATCGGCGATAACTTCAAAATAGCCTTCTCCGGTTAGAAAAACCTCTCGTTTTTTTTCGGCAAACTGATCGGGGTAACGTAAGGAACTCCCCGCGTTAAGATAGGTCTTGGTCCCGTCCGGGAGGATCACGTTGTATTCCGCTCCGAACGGGACGTTTATCGTGTAAAATTCGGGAACCCGTTCTTCGGTTGTGTAGGACTCGAAGATCAGGGTTTGTTTGTCTGTACGAATCTTTTTCTTGTCGTCGGATAAGATGACGGTCGATTTGTTTTGGCTGAGCAGTTGTTTTTTCCCGTTCGGTAAAATCAATTCCGCCGCAGGTTTGGTGACAGAGAGGCCGGATAGGTATATTTGATCCATGTGAAATTTCTTTTCTGCTGGTTTTTCCCATTTAAAGGCAAAGTAAAGACCTGCCAACAAAACGGATACGGCGGCACAGGATGACCAGAAAATACGTCTCTGTTTTTTTCTCCGGAAAATTTCTCGTTTGATCTGAACGAAAACCGTATCTCTTTTTTGGTGTTTATCCAGTATCCTCTTCTGAAATGTTAATTCCTGGATGATTCTTGCAATTTTTGCGTTTTGAACGGAAGTACATTCCCATTCTTTAAACAATCGTTTTTGATCGTCTGTCAACGCATTGTTGTTCAGTATGTCTGCTAATATTTCATCGATCTTGTTTTCCATCATTTACCACGCTTTTCTTATATATTTATAAAATAAGAAAAAAGGGTGATAGAGAATCAATCTTTTTTTGTTAATAAATATAAAAGTGTTAAGAAGATCTTTTCCTGAAGGTTCTCACGCAGGAATTTAAGAGCTGTTTTCATTTGAGTCTTTACCGTGTTGATGCTGATTTTCATCTCCTCTGCGATCTCTTGATACCCTTTGTCGTTCAAGCAGGCCATTAGAAATATTTTCCGGCATTTTTCGGGAAGTAGGTTTACGGTTTCATATAGAATTTCGGCTGTTCCCTGGTACTCTTCCGTCGTGTCGTAGTGATGTATGTCATTTTCTTTTGAAAAAGAGAGCTGGGTTTCGTATCTTTTTTTATGTTCTTTCAGGAAAAGTAGAGAGCGGTTTTTGACGATCTTATAAATATACCGGTCCAGATCTCCGGTGAACGTGTGGAGCTTTTTGCTGTTCCACAAGCCGATAAAACAATCTTGTACGATGTCTTCCGCGGCTTCCAGATCATCCAGTATGTGATAAGAATACAACAGTAAATTGTCATAATACTGTTCAAAAAGAAGTTGGAAAGCATTGCTTTCGTCTTTCTTGATCAAATGTAGTATGGTTGCCGATGAATTCATTTCTATTATTTATGTATACAAATATAATGAACTCCAATATTGAAGCAAACTTTTAAGGGAAAGAATTCGTGTATCGATGTTATTATGGCCGAATGCTGTTGCGCTAATCCACCGTCGATACTCCTGTCGGGCAGCGAGAATAGGGGTATATATACGGGAATTTTTTCTGAACGCGATCTAAAGGATACGCGTATATTTTATGAGAAATGGGAATTATGGTTTTATTTAAGTTAAATTTTAAAATTTGTCGTATTTATTTCTGTTTTCAGTTGATGAATTCGACTAAAACAGGTTATTTTGCAGTATTAATTTTAAATAAATAAATGTTATGGGATTGATTATCTATATTATCGGGATCGTGGCTACGATTTATGCCATTCTTGATCTTGTAAAGAAAAACATTTCGACGCCTTGCAAGTTGCTGATTATCATTGTTCTTTTATTGACCAGCTGGATCGGTTTGATTATCTATTTCTTGTACGCGAAAGACCACGTGGAAGAGTGGTGCAAACAATGAGGTAATTCAAAAATATGCAAGATACGGTGCATAAGTTTGTGGATAGCATCTTGTAAAAAGTAATTTGACAAAAATGGAGACATTTCATTTACGATTTTGTCTCCGTTTTATAATCATTTGATTCAAATGATTATATTTTTTGATCGGGTTTAAATTCCGGTCAAACATTGAAATACGATACGGGGCGGTTGTCTTGGAAAATTTTTTATCTCTTAATTTATTGGCTGTTCTTCTTTTCGATAATTTTCTATCGTGTTTAAGCTATAACGGCATCCGCAACCTTTAGGAAAGCCTCAGTATAGAGTGGATTGAAGAGGTTTTAATTTCAATTATTCGGGAAACGGGAAAATCCGTATCTATTTTTGAGATAGGGATAATCGGATCTTTAACTGCATGGTTGCGGCTAAAAAAGAGATACCGGTGTAAAGCAATAAAAGTAGATTTCGTTCGTTATAATATAATTTATTTAATAAAATAAATATATTTATTTTTATATTTGAAAATAATATTAATTTTGTAAGTGATATATTTAAGATATTAATCTTATAACTAATAAAACTATGAAAAAAATTAGAAAAAACGCTTTGAAATTATTTTTATTCGTCTGCTTGGGTTTAACCCTTACGACGATAGTGTATGCCAGTGCGAGGATAAATGGTGATGTTCCCAGTTCTCCGAGCAAGCCTTGGTTTGTTAATGTATGGGGTAATGGATGTCAATTAAGTTTCTATACGCCTATTGATAATGGAGGGGCGCCAATACAATACTATGTTATTCAGCATATGTACAAAGATGATTTCATATGGTACACCTCGGGAACAACGACAACGTTTACCTTTGCGGCTGTTAATATGAGGGAAGGAAAGATGGCACAATTTCGTGTTAGAGCCGTAAATAAATTTGGAATGAGTGAACCGTCGGAAGCTTCTGAATTTATCATATTTAAAGATTGATCCGATATTAATTAAGATACCAAGAAAGAAATCCTGAATAATCATAATATAGAGTTATTTGGGATTTTTCTTTCAAATTAAACCTAATCGAAAATACGTGTTTTTTACAATTGTTTATTAAACAAAATGAGATTGGGTTTGGATATATTTATTATCATTTTCTTAAGGCAAAAAAGAACTGTCTAATAAATTTAGACAGTTCTTTTTATTTTATAGAGCATTCGAAAATTATTTCTTAGCTAAATCGATCAGGATTTCGAGAACCTGAATAGCGCTCTTGGATACTTTGGTCCCGGGACCGAATACGGCGATAGCACCGGCATCGAACAAGAATTGATAATCCTGATGAGGGATAACTCCTCCTACATAAACGAGGATATCCTCGCGGCCTAATTTTTTCAATTCGTTGATAACGGCGGGTACCAATGTTTTATGTCCGGCAGCCAAAGAGGAAACTCCGACTACGTGTACGTCGTTTTCCACGGCCTGTTTGGCGGTCTCTTCCGGGGTTTGGAACAAAGGTCCCATGTCCACGTCGAAACCGAGATCTGCATAACCCGTGGCAACTACTTTAGCACCGCGGTCATGTCCGTCCTGACCCATTTTGGCAATCATGATACGAGGACGACGTCCGGTCATTTCTGCAAATTTGTCTGCTAACTCTTTTGCTTTCCGGAAATCTTCGTCTTCTTTTGCTACGCTTGAATATACTCCGCTCACGGTTCTGATAACTGCTTTATAACGTCCTACAACTTTTTCACACGCGTATGATATTTCGCCCAAAGAGGCTCTTTTCTTGGCGGCATCTACGGCCAATTCCAGTAAATTGCCTTCTCCGGTTTCCGCACATTTGGTGATGGCCTCCAAGGCTGCATCCACTTCAGCTTGATTACGGTTTGCTTTTAATTCTTGCAAACGGCGGATTTGTGCTTCCCGTACGGCGGTGTTATCCACTTCGAGAATATCGATCGGATCTTCTTTTTCCAAACGGTATTTATTTGTTCCTACGATAGTTTGAACTCCGCTATCGATGCGGGCTTGCGTACGTGCGGCTGCCTCTTCGATCCGAAGTTTAGGTATGCCGGATTCGATGGCTTTGGCCATACCGCCCAATTTTTCGATTTCCTCGATATGAGCCCATGCTTTGTCTACCAATTCTTGCGTCAGGCTCTCCACGTAGTAGGAACCTCCCCACGGGTCGATGGATTTGCAAACGGTGGTTTCATCCTGGATATAGATCTGTGTATTACGGGCTATACGTGCGGAGAAGTCGGTCGGAAGAGCGATGGCTTCATCCAGTGCGTTGGTATGCAAACTCTGGGTGTGTCCAAGAGCGGCGCCCATGGCTTCTATACAGGTGCGTCCCACGTTGTTGAACGGATCTTGTTCGGTCAAGGACCAACCGGAAGTCTGGCTGTGTGTACGTAATGCCAAAGATTTCGGGTTTTTCGGGTTGAATTGTTTTACGATCTTTGCCCACAACAGACGACCGGCTCTCATTTTGGCGATCTCCATGAAGTGGTTCATACCGATGGCCCAGAAGAATGATAAACGCGGGGCGAAGGCATCGATATCCATTCCGGCGTTCACTCCTGCGCGCAAATATTCCAAACCGTCGGCCAATGTATAAGCCAGCTCGATATCGGCGGTGGCACCTGCTTCCTGCATGTGGTACCCGGAGATAGAGATGGAGTTGAACTTCGGCATATTTTTGGAAGTATATTCGAAGATATCGGCGATAATCTTCATAGAGAATTTAGGCGGGTAAATATAGGTATTACGCACCATAAACTCTTTCAGGATATCATTCTGAATGGTTCCCGACAATTGATCCAGGGTGGCTCCTTGCTCTAATCCGGCAACGATATAGAAAGCCAAGATCGGAAGAACCGCACCGTTCATCGTCATGGAGACGGACATTTTATCCAACGGAATCTGGTCGAACAGGATCTTCATATCCAAAATAGAGTCCACGGCAACACCGGCCTTACCCACGTCTCCGATTACGCGCGGGTGATCGGAGTCGTACCCGCGGTGAGTGGCCAAGTCGAATGCCACTGACAAACCTTTTTGTCCGGCGGCCAAGTTACGGCGATAAAAGGCGTTAGACTCTTCTGCCGTGGAGAATCCGGCGTATTGACGGATCGTCCAGGGGCGCATCGGATACATTCCGGAATAGGGTCCGCGGAGGTAGGGAGGAATACCGGCTACATAGTCCAGGTGTTCCATACCTTTCAAATCTTCTTCGGTATACACGGGTTTTACCGGTATAAGTTCAGGGGTCATCCACGATTTTTCAATCTGATTGGCTTTCTCCCACTCGGAAGCGGTCGTAGCAGGCTTTTGTGATGACTTGATATTTATATCTTTAAAATTCGGTTTCATCTTTGTAATTTGTAATTATGATTAAGGCTGTGCTCTCAATCTGAAATCTAAAATCGTCAACTATTTAATTCCCAATTTTTGTTGGTAACCCTTCAGGTCTTCCAGTACGTTACATTTTACATGAACATAGTTGGTGATACCGATTGCTTCCAATTCCGGTCTGGATTCCGGGTTTCCGGCAACAACGACAATGGCTTTGTCTTTTAATGCAGCGTAAATCTCCGGAGCAATCGTCGCGTATTCGTCGTCCGAACTACAGATTACCACGATATCGGCTTTGTTGTCCAAGCAGGCTTTTGCTCCTTCTTCCACGGTTTTGAATCCGTTATTATCCATTACCTGGAATCCGGCACAAGCAAAGAAATTGCATGCGAATTGGGCTCTTGCTTTACGCATGGCCAGATTGCCCATGGGGAACATGTAAACGACCGGACGGTGTCCGTTTTCTTTGGCGAACATGTCGGTTCTTAAACGCATAGCCTCAAAAGCCTGGGTTCCGCGGTAAGGTTTCAATGTTTCTACAACAGCATCGGGGGCGGTGAAGTCTTCCGGTTCCAAGATGCAAGAACAAAGAGCTTTGTCGATCTTTTCGTTGAAATTCGGGAATTGGTTTGTTCCCAAGAAGTTTTCTTTGCGGTTTGCGATGTCCTGGTCTCTCTTTTGGGCGGTAGCCTTTATTGCGGCTTGAACGAAGCCTGACTCTAAAGCTTTCTGCATGCCGCCTTGTTCCTGAACTTCGAGGAATAGCTTCCAGGCAGCTTCAGCAATGAACTGGGTCAGCTCTTCGATATAATAAGATCCTCCGGCTACGTCTGCAATCTTGCCGAAATGAGACTCTTCTTTTAACAGTAATTGTTGGTTGCGAGCCACCCGTTCACCCAATTCAGAGGGATGGCATTCGTAGATATAGTCGTACGGGTGTACGGTGAAAGAATCAACACCGCCTAAAATAGCGGACATGGCTTCCGTTTGAGTACGAAGCATGTTTACATTCGGGTCATAAACCGTTTTGTTCCATTCTGAAGTTTCAGCATGTATATTCATTTTACAGATGGAGTCGCAGCACGGGTTGTAAGCTTTCACGATTTGAGCCCACAAGAAACGAGCGGCTCTCAATTTGGCTATTTCCATGAAATATTTGGAGCCTGTGGCAAAGCGGAAGCGCATTCTGGGGGCGATATCTTTGATATCCATGCCGGCATCTGTCAGTTTATCCAAGTATTCAACACCGGCAGCCAGACTAAATCCCAATTCCTGTACAATGGAAGCACCGGAATTGTTGAAAACAAATCCTCCGACTTCGATGCTTTTGAAATTTTTCATCTGGGCCGTTCCTTCCGTGGTCGTTTTTACAACATTGAAAGGATGAGGATCACAGAACTTGCCTTCCAGAACCAATTTCGTGATCGGATCTATATTGATACCTCCGTGGATGGATTCCGGATTCACTCCTTTTTCCGCAACCACTTCTTTAAACATATTAAGGATGGCAACTTTATTGCAACATAAAACGAAGTTGATTTCGATGCAGTCGAGGCAAATATCTTTTAAAAGAGCCTCCATGTCGGCTTTCGTGAAGTTCTTGCCATCAGAAATAACGAAGCCTAAGGAATCAACACCTCTGTTCAAAATGTCCAACGCTTTCTTATTCGCCTCTGCAACATTCTCTACCTTAATGTCTTGACGAATAAACCAGTTGTTGTCTTTTTTGTTACCTCTCACGTAAGGAAATTCTCCGGGGAAGCAATCCAAGTACTTGAGGTCCTTCATATTCTCCAAACGATACATCGGTTGGACATTGAAGCCCTCGTTTGTTCTCCAAACCAGCTTTTTATTGAAATCAGCCCCTTTTAGGTCTGCAGTTACTTTGTCCATCCACTCTTGAGTCGTGTTTGGTGCAAATTCACTGAAAAGCTTTGTGTGTACATTCTCTGCCATAATAAGTTTTTATGTAATTGTTCTGTAACTGTTTGTTATTAAAAACGAAAAGCAAAATTAACCCTTTTCGACAATTTAAAAAAGAAAATCCCTTTTATTTTCGGCTATTCGGCATATTATCATGGTTTTTTAATAGTTCGTTGAAATAATTTGATATTTGGGGAGATGAAAAATAGAGATACCTTTTTACGGGAGAGGATTATTTTGTAATTTGCAGCGTTAAATTTAAAGTAAGAAACAGATGAAAAAGATAAGAGCTGCCATTGTCGGCTATGGAAATATCGGACGCTATGTGCTTGATGCGCTTCAGGTCGCACCTGATTTTGAAGTAGCGGGAATCGTACGCCGAGATGCCGCGGATATACCTGATGAGTTGAAAAGTTTTCCGGTTGTTTCGGATATCGCCTGTCTGAAAGAGGTGGATGTTGCTATCCTGTGTACGCCGACCCGAAGTGTGGAAACTTATGCTTCTAAGATTTTGAAGATGGGGATAAATACCGTCGACAGTTTCGATATTCATACGGAGATTTCCGGATTACATGAGCGTTTGGGAGAGATAGCTAAAAAATACAATAGTGTTTCTATTATTTCTGCCGGTTGGGATCCGGGGAGTGATTCTATGGTTCGGGCCCTGTTGGAAGCTTGTGCCCCGAAAGGAATTACTTATACGAATTTCGGCCCCGGCATGAGTATGGGACATACGGTAGCCGTAAAAGCTATCGAAGGGGTAAAAGCGGCATTATCTATGACGATTCCTGTTGGTACGGGCATTCACCGCCGGATGGTTTATATCGAATTAAAGGAGGGGTATGATTTCAAACGGGTGGCGGAAGCTATTAAGACGGATCCTTATTTCGAACATGATGAAACCCATGTAATGCAGGTGGACAGTGTAGATGCTTTGAAAGATATGGGACACGGAGTCAACCTGATCCGGAAAGGAGTTTCCGGAAAAACACAGAATCAATTGTTCGAATTCGGTATGAAGATCAATAATCCTGCCCTGACGGGTCAGATTTTGGTGGCTACGGCCAGGGCTTCCGTGCTGCAGCGGCCGGGATGTTATACTTTGATAGAGATTCCGGTTATCGATCTACTGTACGGAGACCGGAAGGAGCTGATAAAGCATTTGGTATAGAGAATATTTTACTGGAAAAGACCGGACCATTATCATCGTCCGGTCTTTTCAAAAAAGCGAAGACTCGATTAAATGCTTCCTGTTCCATTGCTTCCTGTAGACCAATCCGTAACACTGGCTGTAACTTGAATTCCGGTAGCTGTTATCGTAAACGTCAATGTATGTTTCTGATTAGCTATAAACGTCAGCTCGTTTTCTCCGTCTTTCGGCGTTACGGTTTTATCTGTATTATTTAGGGTCAGGGTAAATTCCGGGGCAGAACCGGGCCATACCAGGTAATCGGTGACGAATGTTTCGCCGGATTCGCTCAGATCGGCTCCGGTAACCTGAGGATAATAGGCGTAAAATCGAGGGAACCCACGGGCCAAAAATCTTCATTGCCCGGCTCGAAGTCGAATTTTGTTCCGTTCGTACTTATCGAAATTTTCGCGTTATTTAAATTTTCCTGTGTAGTTTTTGTCCTTTGTTCTTTAATTAATAACAACGTTAAACCACAAAATAGAGGTATGATAAACGAGAGGACGTACGAAAAATACATCCAGGAAATGGAAGAAAACAATTCACTGATCATGATCCCTTTTGGTACTATAATGTACATATTTACATGTTCAAATATAGTAAAATAATGTCTTGTGAAACGTTTTTCAGGAGGTAGTGTTGTATTAGGCCGTAATTGATACGAAATGATCCGACTAGAACCGTTGGGATATGGATTCGAAGGAAATAGGATGCGTAATGGCACAAGAGAAAAATTATTTATATGAATAAAATTGAATCTGGAAAATAATTGACAATTTTGTATCATCAATTTCAATGATACTGATATGAATGTAGAAAAATGCAGAGAAGAAGTAAAGAAGGCTTGTGAGGTATTGAAAAACGGGGGGGTAATCCTTTACCCCACGGATACGATTTGGGGAATCGGATGTGATGCGACTAATGATGAGGCTGTAAAACGGGTATATGAGTTGAAAAAGCGGGAAGACAGTAAGGCGATGTTGGTTCTTTTGGATGATTTGGGTAAGTTGGCATCCTATGTGGATGTGCCGGATATTACTTATGATTTGTTGGAAGCTGCCGATCGTCCGATGACGGTCATTTATCCGCGTGCTAAGAATTTGGCCAAAGGACTGGTTAGTGCGGACGGCACGATAGGAATCCGTATCACGAAAGAGATTTTTTCGCGAATGTTGGTTGCTCGCTTTCGCAAGCCGATTGTTTCTACATCTGCCAATATTAGTGGAGATCCTTCGCCCAAATGTTTTGCCGATATCAGCGATGAGGTAAAAAAATCCGTCGATTACGTGGTCGATTTTCGACAGGAGGAAACGACTAATCCGGCCCCTTCCAGTATTGTTAAATTAGGCTTGGGAGGAGAGATACAGATTATTCGTCAATAAAGGATATAAAATTTTAATTTATGGCATTGATTTTAAATATAGATACGTCAACAGAGATTTGTTCGGTGGCTATAGCTCGGGATGGAAAGTTATTGGCTTTGAAAGAGAATGACGAGGGATTGAATCACTCTGTTTTATTGGGTGTTTATGTAGACGAACTGTTGAAAGAGAATGGAATACGGGCCAAAGAGTTGGATGCTGTTGCCGTTAGCATGGGGCCCGGTTCCTATACCGGGTTACGTATTGGCGTTTCGTTGGCCAAAGGGATATGTTTCGGAACGGGGAAACCTTTAATAGCTATAAGCACGTTGAAAGCTTTAGCTATTTCCGTTGCCCGGAATGTTGACGAAGAGGCTCTTTTTTGTCCGATGATAGACGCTCGTCGCATGGAGGTTTATTCGGCTATTTTTAATCGGAACGGGGAGATGATACGTGATGTACGGGCGGAAATCATAGACCCGTCTTCATTTAGCGATTGGTTGGTTGATCATAAAATCTATTTCTTTGGAAACGGTAGTGGAAAAGTAAAAGAGGTCATAGTTCATCCCCATGCGCGATTTGTGGACCGGGTGGTTACTTCTGCTGTCAATATGATAACTTTGGCCGAACAAAAGTGGGAAGAGAAAACTTTTGAAGATCTGGCTTATTTCGAACCGTTTTACTTAAAAGATTTTATCGCTACCGTTCCCAAGAAAAAAGTGCTTTGAATGTTTTTTCCATTTCTCGGATTTTTTATAGAGAGTAAACTTGTCATGATGCTAAAATGGTCATGGCTGTGGAAAAATGATTCGACTTTTGGTCAGTTGGGCTGATTTTCTTATATTTGCACCCTAATTTCAATTATTAAAACTAAAACTTATTAGATAAATGGCAACGACAGCTGATTTTAGGAATGGATTATGCATCGTTTTTAAGGACGATTTATATACCATTGTACAATTCCAACATGTGAAACCGGGTAAAGGTCCCGCTTTCGTGAGAACGAAATTAAGAAATGTAAAAACAGGGCGGATTTTGGAAAATACTTTTACCTCTGGAATAAAGATAGATGTAGCTCGTATCGAGAGACGTCCTTATCAGTTTTTATATAAAGAGGGAGAGGATTATGTTATGATGCATACGGAGACTTACGAGCAATTGAATATTGCAAAAGAGTTGATCAATGCCCCTCAATTTTTAAAAGAAGGAGATGCCGTTGAGATGGTTGTGCACGCCGATACGGAAACACCGTTGTATGTTGAGTTATTGCCGAACGTCGTATTGGAAGTGACTTATACGGAACCGGGTTTGAAGGGAGATACGGCTTCTTCAACGGCTTTGAAGGCAGCCGAGGTGGAGACCGGAGCCAAAGTGATGGTACCTCTTTTTGTAAATACCGGGGAAAAAATACGTATAAGTACGCAAGACGGTTCTTACGTGGAACGCGTGAGGGAGTAAAAAGAAGAAAAGATATTTATGGAGAGACTATCCGCTTTGAGGGTAGTCTCTTTTATGTTCATCTCGAAGAGCAAACAGGGCGGATTCGACAATCTGTATGAGGTTATTCCATCAAAAAATTGCTAAATTGCGAGAACTGGCTTTTGGTCGGATAAGCTCGGGCTATATGATAATATTGCCTTGCCCCTCATTTTGAAGTTTTTGAATGGCTTTTTCCGCGGAATGTTGTTCAGCTTCTTTTTTGGAAGACCCCACGCCTTTACCGATGACTTCTTCTCCGACTGAAATCGTACAAACGAATTTGGAGCGACGATTTTTAAAGAGCTCTTCCGTGTGTATGCTCAGTTCTATTTTATTTTTTTGTCCCCACTCGATAAGTCGACTTTTGAAATTTTTATCGATGTATACCAGGTCTTCTAAGTTTACGTAGTGAGGAAAGATGTATTGTTCGATAAAATCCTTTGTCTTGGCGTATCCCTGATCAAGATAGATAGCACCGGTAAAAGCTTCGAACACATCACCGTATATGTGTTTGTTTTTTGAAATGTCCGATTTGGCGATGACCTCTTTACTTAACCCCATCTTTATGGCTATTTCGTTCAAGGACTCCCGGCTTACGATCTTGGAACGTAGGCGGGTTAAAAATCCTTCGTCTTTGTTCGGAAAAAATTTGTAAAGAATTTCAGCCACGATGGCACCCAATACGGCATCGCCCAGGAACTCGAGGCGTTCATAATTAAGGATCGTTCCGCTTTTCGTATACCTGGAAGCAGACTTGTGCAGTAAAGCAAGGTTATATAACCCTTTATTTTGAGGGATAAATCCCCACTCGTAAATAGACAATCCATAAAACTTATCTTTGCGATGCAGATATAGTTTTATGGATTGAATTATTTGCCTAATCACTTTCCAACGTTTTAGTTAGTGATTATTTTTTAAATACAACACAGGCATTGTGACCACCGAACCCGAAGGTGTTACTAATGGCAACATTTATTTTTCTTTCTTGAGCCTTATTAAATGTAAAATTTAATTTCGGATCCAGTTCCGGATCCAAGCTCTGGAAATTAATAGTCGGGGGAACAATGTCGTTTTTCACGGCCAAGACACAAGCGATTGCTTCGATGGCACCGGCGGCGCCTAATAAATGTCCGGTCATTGATTTGGTAGAACTGATGTTCAGCTGATAAGCGTGTTCTCCAAATGCTTTAAGAATAGCCTTAGGTTCTGCTATATCTCCTAATCCCGTAGATGTCCCGTGTACATTGATGTAATCGACATCTTTAGGAGTCAGGCCTGCATCTTCGAGGGCAGATTTCATTACGTCTCCGGCACCTTCTCCTTCCGGGTCGGGAGCCGTCATGTGATAAGCATCACAATTCATTCCTGCTCCTGCAAGTTCTGCATAGATTTTAGCTCCTCTCTTCATGGCGTGCTCGTATTCTTCAACGATTAGTGCGGCTCCGCCTTCTCCCAACACGAATCCGTCACGGTTTGCGTCAAACGGACGAGAAGCGCTTTTCGGATCGTCATTGCGGGTGGATATGGCTTTCATGGCGTTGAAACCTCCAACACCGGGAACGGTTATCGCGGCTTCAGATCCGCCGGCAATAATCACGTTTGCTTTTCCTAATCGAATGAGGTTTAATGCATCTACTAAAGAATGAGCCGATGATGCACAAGCAGAAACCGTCGTATAGTTAGGCCCCTTTAGGCCGTGTTCGATAGCGATCATTCCTCCTGCCATATTGGCAATCATCTTGGGGATAAAGAAAGGGTTGAATCTGGGAGTACCATCTCCGATGGCAAATGTTTTACACTCTTCGTAGAATGTTTCCAATCCTCCGATACCTGCGCCCCAGATTACACCTACTCTTCTCTTATCCTCTGCGGATAAATCGAGTCCTGAATCCTTAATGGCTTCCCGGGCTGCAATGAGACCGAATTGCGTGTAAAGATCCATTTTACGGACTTCTTTCTTGTCGAAATGTTCCGTCGGCTCGTAATTTTTTATTTCACACGCGAATTGCGTGCGAAATTTAGATGCATCAAAACGAGTAATAGGACCGGCGCCGCTAACGCCTTTTTTCAAGTTGTCCCAAAACTCGGACACCGTGTGACCGAGAGGATTGATCGTTCCAAGACCTGTAATTACTACTCGTTTGAGGTTCATAAAATCAATATTAAATTACTGAGCGTTAGCTTCAACATAAGCAATAGCATCGCCTACGGTAGCAATTTTCTCTGCTTGATCGTCCGGAATAGTGATGTTGAATTCTTTTTCCAATTCCATAATCAATTCTACCGTATCCAAAGAGTCAGCTCCAAGATCATTTGTAAATGTTGCACTCGGTGTAACTTCTGATTCATCAACTCCTAATTTATCAACGATAATAGCTTTCACTCTGTTTGTAATGTCAGACATAACTTTAAATTTTAATTAGACATTTTTTAATTTCACACTTAATCACCCTTGGGGTGTACATAACTCTCAAAGTTCGGGGGCAAAGTTAGAGAATTTATTTTTCATAGAAAATTTTTTTGCTTGAATAAAGTTTTATTATCTTTATGACTTTGATTTTTAATTAATTACATCATGAAGAAAATAGCAATATTTGCCTCTGGTTCAGGGTCTAACGCTGAAAATATCATTAAATTTTTTAAAAATGATCCGCAAAATAGCGTGATCGGCGTGTTTTGTAATAAGCCGGATGCTTTTGTTTTGGAGAGAGCAAGACGTTTGAATATACCCGCCTTTGTTTTTAATAAAGAAGACTTTTATCGGTCTGATCGTATCTTGTCACAAATGAGTGAGTTGGGAGTGGACTTGATCGTGCTGGCCGGTTTCTTGTGGAAGGTACCCGAGCCTATCATCGATGCCTATGAGTACCGGATCATCAATATACATCCGGCTCTTTTGCCTCGTTACGGGGGAAAGGGCATGTACGGTATGCATGTCCATGAGGCTGTAATCGCTGCCGGGGAAAAGGAGAGCGGAATCACCATCCATTATGTAAATCGTCATTACGATGAAGGGGCTGCAATTTTTCAGGCAAGATGTGAGGTTACGCCCGAGGATACGCCGGATTCGTTAGCTGCCAAGATACATGATTTGGAATACGAGTATTTCCCGAAAGTGGTAAAACAGGTATTGGAGAAATGAGGGTTATTCCTGCAAGAATAAAAAGAATTTATACGGCTTATTGATTGGGAATGATGAAAAAAAATATAGTTTTATTATTGGGATTTTTTTTAGGCTGTCTGTGCTTGAAGGCAGAAGAGGCTCGTTTATTGCGTTTCCCTCATAGTGTTGGGGAGAAGGTCGTTTTTTCGTATGCCGGCGATCTTTATACGGTACCTGTATCGGGAGGAGTTGCCCGTCGCCTGACTTCTCACGTGGGGTATGAGATGTTTCCTCGAATTTCTCCGGATGGTAAATATATCGCTTTCACGGGACAATACGACGGAAATACGGAAGTGTTCGTTATTCCCGTCGAGGGGGGAGAACCGAAACGGCTGACTTATTCCGCCACCTTGAAGCGGGACGATTTGGGGGATCGGATGGGGCCTAATAACATCGTGATCGGATGGACTCCGGATAGTAAATCTATTTTATATCGTTCCAGGCAATATACCTTTAATGATTTTACCGGACAATTGTTCACGGTTCCCGTATCGGGAGGAATGCCAACGGAGATTCCGCTGGCGAATGGAGGGTTTGCGTCTTTTTCTCCCGATGGGAAAAGATTAGCTTATAACTATATTTTCCGGGAATTTCGAACATGGAAAAGATACGAAGGCGGGATGGCCGACGATATCCGGGTTTTCGATTTCTCCACCAAAAAATCCGAAAAAATAACGCATGATGTGAGGCAGGATATTATTCCCATGTGGTCTCCCGACGGAGAGGATATCTATTATATTTCGGATCGGGACGACATCATGAATCTTTACGTTTATCATATAAAGACAAAAGAGACTCGCCAATTGACTTTTTATAAAGATTACGATATAAAATTTCCGGCCATAGGCGATAAGTCGATTGTTTACGAGCATGGAGGATATATTTATCGTTACGATTTGAAGAACGGTAAAAACGAACGGATTAAAATTGATATCGATAATGATCAGGTTTATTCGCGTCCGGAATGGAGACGGGTAAGCGATCAGATCGACTTCCGGGCTCCTTCTCCTGACGGACGACGGGTTTTGGTTTCGGCAAGAGGAGATATTTTTTCACTTCCGGTGAAAGAGGGCATTACTTATAATTTGACCAACTCTTCCCATGCCAATGATCGGATGGGGGCTTGGTCTCCTGACGGCAATTACATAAGCTATATATCCGATAAGGAGGGTGAGTTTTCGATTTATATCCGGGAGGTTGCGACCGGCAGGGAAAAAAGGTTGATAAAGGGTTTTAAAGGATACATCTTTAATTACAAATGGTCACCTGATTCCCGGTCTATTTTATGGAGCGATAAGGGAAATACCTTAAATATTTCGGATGTTGCTACCGGAAAGAGGGAAATTATCGAAACTTCTCCCGTGCGCCCGATGACGGATTTCAATTGGTCTCCTGACAGCAGATACATTACTTATGTACGTCCGGGAAAAGCGGTCGATCATATTATAATATACGAGTTGTCCGATAAGCGGAAACATCAGATAACTGACGATTGGTACGGGGTGGCTTCTCCGAATTTCAGTCGCGATGGAAAATATCTTTTGTTCGTTTCTGCCCGCTCTTTCTCCCCCTCTTACGGCAGAACGGAATGGAACCATGTCTATCGGGAGATGAATAAAGTTTATATTTTGCCTTTGGTGAAAGGAGCTTGGATTCCTTTTTCTCCTGAAAACGACGGAATGCCGAAGGTGAAAACGCCGGATGGCGAAGGAAAAGAAGGTGGCTATGATTTTGCGGATGTAAACCGTCGTTTGATCGAATTACCGATTTTACCGGCCGATAATTACGGTAATTTGCATATGATAGGTAACTATGTTTATTACGATCGGGGAGGCCATACAATGGTGTATGACCTGGCGGGTAAAAGCGAATCTTCCCTTGGCGGGCAAATTGTTTTCAGTCCGGGGTATGATAAGGCGTTAGGAGTTGTCGGGCAGGTTTTTCAAATTATTGATTTGCCGACGACCTCTCTTTCCGTGGGGAGTGGAATTTCGACAAATGGCGTGAAGAAACGGATTAATTACCATGAAGAATGGATGCAAATTTATAACGAGACCTGGCGTCAGATGAGGGATTTCTTTTATGCTGAAAATATGCATGGGGTGGATTGGAATAAAGTATACGAAAAGTATAAGGTGCTCGTGCCTTATGTTAACCATCGGACGGATCTGACTTACCTGATAGGAGAGATGATCGGGGAGCTGAACGTGGGGCATGCCTATTCTATAAACGGTAAACATCCTGAACCGGAACGAATTAAGATGGGCTTATTGGGAGCAACTTTCAAAAGGGATAAATCCGGTTATTTTCAGGTAGAAAGAATCATCGAGGGGGCTAATTGGAAAACTTCGACCCGCTCGCCTTTGACCATGCCGGGAGTGGATGTCCGGGAGGGAGATTATTTGATCGCTATCAATGGAAAATCTTTGCAAGAGACCGATAATTTATTTACCGAATTAATAGATATGGCCGGAAAGACGGTTGAATTGGAGGTCAATTCAAAACCTTCCGTTACCGGATCTCGCCGGGTTTTAGTAATACCGTTGGCAGATGAATCGAAACTGTATTATTATCATTGGGTACAGAACAATATAAAGAAAGTGGAGGAGGCGACGAACGGAGAGGTGGGTTATGTCCATATACCGGATATGGGAACGGAAGGATTGAATGAATTTGTGAAACACTATTATCCCCAATTGCAAAAAAAGGCTTTGATTATCGATGACCGGGGAAACGGGGGTGGCAATGTTTCACCCATGATTATTGAACGTTTGATGCGTACGCCGACTTATTTTACGATGCATACGAATCAAAAGGAGGGATCGGTAAATCCGGTCGGTACGTTTATTGGTCCCAAGGTGTTGTTGGTGAACGAGTACTCGGCTTCTGACGGAGATTTGTTTCCTTATCGTTTTAAATACAATAAATTGGGTACGGTTATCGGAAGACGTACCTGGGGCGGAGTGGTCGGTTATAGCGGAACCATTCCTGTTGTGGACGGAGGGGCGATCGTGACTCCTTCTTACGCTCCTTTTGCTGTTGACGGAAGCGGATTTATCGTCGAAGGGACCGGTGTTACTCCTCATATAGATTTGGAAAACGATCCTTATTTAGAATATACGGGGCGGGATCAACAGTTGGAGAAGGCGATAGAAATTATTTTAGAGCAATTAAAAACGGCGAAGAGATCGGTTCCGCCTATTCCTGTTTTCCCGGATAAATCGGGAAAGAACTGAGATAGGTTGAAACTTTTTTCCAAATGTTTCGATAGGTAAGGATAAAAGGAAAAGATTTTTATGGGAACTGAAGAAGTCAAGATGGACGGGCTTCCATTGCCGAGACGTTATTGGGCCATTTTGTCCATTGCATTGGGTATAACCGTCTCCGTTCTGGACGGGACGATAGCGAATGTCGCTCTTCCTACTATCGCGCAGGATCTGCAGGCGACACCCTCCATGTCGATATGGATCGTGAATGCTTATCAGTTGGCTATCGTTGTCTCGTTGCTCTCCCTTTCCTCTTTGGGGGATATTTGGGGCTACCGTAAAGTTTATATAAGCGGATTGTTCTTATTTAGTTTTACCTCGTTGGCGTGCGCGCTTTCCAATTCTTTGTGGACGTTAACGGTTGCCCGTGTTCTTCAGGGATTCGGGGCTGCCGCGATTACGAGTGTGAATACTTCGCTCATTCGTATTATTTATCCTCAGCGTATCATAGGCCGGGGAATGGGAATAAACGCTTTGGTGGTTGCGGTATCTGCTGCCGCCGGACCTACTATCGCTGCCGGGATCCTTTCCGTTGCTTCCTGGCCTTGGTTGTTTGCGATCAATGTTCCGATAGGGATTGCGGCCTTGATGTTGAGTTTTAAATTTCTGCCTTCCAATACGGTGCGGGTAGAGGGACGGCGTTTTGACTGGATGAGCGGGTGGATGAACGCTTTGACGTTCGGATTGTTGATATCGGCAATTGAAGGCTATGCCCACGGTATCGATTCCATATATATCGTTTCGGGCTTAGCGGTCATGTTCGTTGTCGGTTTCTTTTTTATTCGTCGTCAGCTGAATCAGACTTATCCGCTGTTGCCCGTGGATTTGTTGCGAATTCCTATTTTCGCTCTCTCCGTCGGCACATCGATATGTTCTTTTACCGCTCAGATGTTGGCTATGGTTTCTTTGCCTTTTTTCTTACAAAACGCGTTGGGGAGGGATGAGGTAGTGACGGGTTTGTTGTTAACTCCCTGGCCTTTGGCTACCATGTTGGCGGCTCCTCTTGCCGGTCGGTTGATCGAACGCGTTCATGCGGGTTTGTTGGGTGGAATAGGGCTGACCTTGTTTGCTGGCGGTTTATTTCTGTTGGCTACTTTACCCGAAATGCCGACAAACGCGAGTATTGTTTGGCGAATGGCTTTGTGTGGTGCCGGTTTCGGCTTGTTTCAAACGCCGAATAACAGTATTTTGATTTTATCTGCCCCCCGGCAACGTAGCGGAGGAGCGAGCGGAATGTTAGGGACTTCGCGTCTTTTGGGACAGACCTCCGGAGCCTCTTTGGTCGCTTTGATGTTTGCCTTGTTTCCGCATAACGGGACGCATGCCGCGCTTTATTTGGGGGGTGCTTTTGCAGCGCTTGCCGCTATCGTGAGTTTTTCCAGAATGTCTTTACCTGAGCCCGGAGCTTTGGGAAAGAGAAAAAAGGGATAGATCCGGATAAGGAATGTGGAAAATTTTAGAACTGTTTTTCAGTTGTTGATGATCGTTCTCAAGAGATTATTCCTTACCTTTGTTTAGGTATAAATCAATGGAATCGTTTTTCTATTCTATTGACAATTAGGTGTTTGTTTTAATTCTTAGCGTATAATATATGTCTTTTACCCATTTTCATGTACATTCTCAGTATTCTATTTTGGATGGAGCGGCGAGTATTCCCGGTTTGATTGATAAAGCCATCGCTGACGGGATGCCGGCGATTTCCTTGACGGACCATGGAAGTATGTTTGGTATCAAACTTTTCTATGATCTTTGTCGAAAGAAAGGTATCAAACCGATTTTGGGTGTTGAAGCTTATGTCGCCCGGGTGTCATTGCATAATAAAAAAAATCCGCAGGATCGTTCCGGAGAACATTTGATTCTTTTGGCAAAGAATCTGCAGGGATACAGAAATCTTGTGAAATTGTGTTCTGTAGCCCAGGTGGAAGGATTTTATTATCGGCCTCGTATCGATAAGGCCCTTTTGGAGAGACACAAAGAGGGATTGATTATTTCCTCCGCTTGCTTGGGAGGGGAAATCTGTCAGAAAATCATGGCCGGGGATATAGAAGGAGCGGAGGCTGCTGCCCTATGGTATAAGGATTTGGTAGGGGAGGATTATTATTTGGAAGTGATGAAACATCCGACGACCAATCCTCTTTTGAGAGCGGATGTATACGACAGGCAAGTGAGGTGTAATGCCGAGATACTGAGAATCGGGAAAAAATTGGGTATAAAGGTTATTGCCACCAATGATGTGCATTTTTTGAATGAAGAGGATGCCGAAGCTCACGATATCCTAATCTGTTTGCAGACGAATAAGGATTTGGATGATCCCAAGCGGATGCGGTATACTCAACAGGAGTGGTTTAAGACAACGGCGGAAATGGAAGCCTTGTTCAGTGACGTTCCGGAAGTCATTGCGAATACGCAAGAGATTGTGGATAAGGTAGAGGATTATAAATTGGATTCCGATCCGTTGATGCCTGTATTCCCGATTCCTCCTGAGTTGGGAACGGAAGAAGAGTATCGAAAAAAATACACGGAAAGAGATCTTTTCGATGAATTTACTCAAAATGAAAAGGGTGAGGTGGTGATGAGTGAAGAGGATGCTCAAAAGAAGGTGAAGAAATTAGGAGGTTATGATCGGCTTTATCGTATTAAATTGGAGGCCGATTATTTAAAGGAGTTAGCGATGAAGGGGGCGGTGAAGCGTTACGGAGAGCATATCCCTCCCGATATCATGGAGCGTTTGATTTTTGAACTTCATATCATGAAGACGATGGGTTTCCCGGGCTATTTCCTTATTGTACAGGATTTTATTCGGGCAGCCCGCGATATGGGGGTGATTGTCGGTCCCGGACGGGGTTCGGCGGCGGGGAGTGCGGTAGCTTATTGCTTAGGTATTACAAATATAGACCCGATAAAATATGATTTGCTGTTCGAGCGTTTTTTAAATCCCGACCGTATCTCTTTACCCGATATCGATGTGGATTTTGATGACGACGGACGGCAACGCGTATTGGAATGGGTAACTCAAAAGTATGGAGCAGATAAAGTGGCTCATATCGTTACTTTCGGAAGTATGGCCGCTAAAATGGCTATTAAGGATGTGGCCCGGGTGTTGAAGTTGGAATTATCGGAAGCCAATCGATTGGCTAAAATGGTTCCGGAGGCTCCGAAAATGACACTGAAAAGGGCATATGAAGAGAATCCCGATTTAAAGAAAGAGAAAGAATCACCCAATCCGGTAGTGGGCAAAACGATTCGGTTGGCGGAGATTTTGGAGGGTTCCGTGCGACAGACGGGTGTCCATGCCTGTGGAATATTGATTAGCCGGGATCCGCTCACGGAACATATTCCGATTATGCCGACCGAGGGGGAGAGCTTGATGACGACGCAGTATGACGGTCATTTTGTAGAGCCTATCGGATTGATTAAAATGGACTTCTTGGGGTTGCGGACTCTCTCTATTATAAAAACTTGTTTGGATAATATTAAAAAATCCCGCCACGAGGTTTTGGATGTGGATGCGATTTCCCTGGAGGACCAGGAGACTTTTGCTCTTTTTTCCCGGGGAGAGACGACGGGCCTGTTCCAGTTCGAGTCGCCGGGGATGAAAAAACACCTGCGGGCCTTACAGCCTAACCGCTTCGAGGATTTGGTGGCGATGAATGCTCTTTATCGTCCGGGACCTATGGAGTATATTCCTGATTTCATCAAACGTAAGCACGGGGAGGAACCCATCGTGTACGATCATCCTATGATGGAACCCTTTTTAAAGGATACTTACGGGATCACTGTCTATCAGGAGCAGGTGATGTTACAATCACGGGCTTTGGGGAGTTTCACCCGTGGTATGTCCGATACGCTTCGAAAAGCTATGGGTAAAAAACAGATCGATACGATGAATGCCCTGAAGACGCAATTTATAGAGGGGTGTAATAAAAATCCGGAGTTCGTAAAGGGATGTAAAGAGATGGGGAAAGAGGTCAAACCTTTGGTAGAAAAAATATGGGGAGATTGGGAAGCCTTTGCCTCGTATGCTTTTAATAAATCTCATTCCGTTTGTTATGCTTATATCGCTTACCAAACCGGTTTTTTGAAGGCTCATTACCCGGCTGAATTTATGGCGGCCAACTTGAGTTGTAACTTATCCCAAATAGAGAAGGTGACCACTTTTATGGATGAGTGTAAACGAATGGGATTGAAGGTGCTGGCTCCTGACGTGAACGAGTCGGATAATGACTTTACGGTAAATCATAAAGGTGACATTCGTTTCGGAATGGCGGCAATAAAAGGAGTAGGGTTGGCGGCAGTAGATTCGATCATTAAAGAGCGTACGGAAAATGGCCCTTATAAAGATGTGTTTGACTTTTTTGAACGTATCGACTATCGTACCGTAAACAAAAAAACGTTGGAAAATTTAATTACGGCCGGAGGATTGGATAGTTTCGGTTTGCACAGGGGACAGTTTTTTTACCAAGTTGACGGGCATACTTCTTTGCTCGAGAATTTAGTAAATTACGGACAGAAGAAACAGGCCGACGGGCTGAAAATGCAAGCGACCTTATTTGGGGGGATGGACGGATACGAGGTGACAAAGCCCTCTATTCCTTTGTGTGAACCTTGGACGGATATGGAAAAGGCCCGAAAAGAGAAAGAATTAATCGGTATTTACCTCACTTCTCATCCTTTGGATCCCTATAAATTGGAGATAAAAACGCTTTGCACTCCTTTGGAAGAGTTGAATAGTAATTTCGCCTCTTTTAAAAATCGGGATGTTACTATTGCCGGGATTATCATCGCCATGAGGCAGGGAAAGACCAAAAAAGGAAATGATTTTGGTATTTTGACGATAGAGGATTTTAGCGGAACCTACGAGTTGCCTTTCTTTGGTGAGGATTATATAAAATTCAGGAACTATTTTATTTTGGAAACGGCAATATATATTAAGGGAAAGGTACAAACGAAAAAGTGGAACAATGAACTGGCCTTTAACGTAATCAGTATGGATCTGCTCAGCGTTATCGGAGAAAACCTGATTCGTTCCATCACGTTGCAGGTCGATATAGAGAATCTGACACACGAAATCGTAACGGAGATTCATAATCAATTGGTAAACGAAGCGGGAGACATCCCGTTGAATTTTATCCTTTACGACCGGGAAGGGCATAGAGTTAAGATGTTTTCAAGAAGCTGTAAAATAAAACGTTCGAGAGAATTATATGAATATTTTGAAAATAATGATGTGATTAAGATGAAAATTGATTAATATTGCACGGTAAATAAGGGTATTTTTATTCTTAATTGTAGTGATTTTCATATAGATAAGAGAATGTAAACTTAAAAGATAAAAAAGTATGGCTATTGCAGTTAATGATTCAAGTTTTGAGGAAGTGGTTTTGAACTCAAAGCTTCCCGTATTGGTAGATTTCTGGGCGGAATGGTGTGGACCATGTAAAATGATGCTGCCGATTGTAGAAGAATTGTCTAAGGAATACGAAGGTAAGATTGTTGTTGCTAAAGTAGACGTGGACAATTGTGCTGGGACATCCGGAAAATTCGGAATCCGTAATATCCCGACGATTCTTTTCTTCAAAAACGGAGAAGTGGTTGACAAACAGGTCGGTGCTGTGCCTAAAACGGCTTTGGTTGCAAAAATCAATGCACTGCTTTAAAATTGTTGAAATATGATATATAATCCGTCTAACTTCAGGTTAGGCGGATTTTTTGTTTAATATTGTTTTCGGGAGGTGGAGGAAGAAGTTATTCTTTGCTCCAAATCCGTAGGTTTAGATTCAGGTCGTTGACAATACCTGTCAAGGCCGAGAGGGTATCGTACTCCTGTTTTAAACTGTTGTTATGGAGTTGAGAACGCCAAATACTGGTTTCGAAATGATCGGTTCGGTCGGGAATAGCGATGATAATATTGGAGTTATAGAAACTGACTGTAATTTTTCCCGGGAATTTTCGGTCGAGCATCAGAAGTTTTTCCATCATTCCCGGAGTCAATAGATAACGGGCTTCTACCTGATCGGTAGAATAAACGTCGAAACTTTTCTCGAAGTCCGGATTTTCCAATTTAACCCGTCGGTTGTTGAAATTCAGCTTAATCCAAGCATTTCGATAAATGATGGTTTGTCCTTTGAAATCTTTGTGGAAATCGGCAATAAAGAAAAAACCCCGGAAAATATCCACCCAACTTTCATGTCTGTGTCCTTTGGAATCTACTGTCACGTGCTTTTCTTCAGCGTGGACTTCCGAACATACGAAAGCTGTTTTTTCGAGCTGTCCGGTTATCATGTCTTCGGAATGATAGCGGTCGGGCGTGGTGGAAAATAATCCGCTACTCATAAAAGCGGTTTTCGAGATGCCTTTCTCGGGTTGGAACGAGGAATCCTTGCATAGGCTCGTTAACAACGTGGTAATGATATCCTTTTTATAATATCCGGATAGTACGGCAGATTGGCTATTGATACAGAGGAACAAGACGATTATTCCGATGAGGGTAGCAATTATGATTCCCGTATAGCCGGCTTCGATCCCAAAGGTTATGCCTGTTCCGACCATAAAACATATACCTCCGGCTATCAGACCGTTCTGAGTCCCTTTCTTTTTTAATTCCAGTCTTTTATCTTCCAGTTGTTTAAGGGCCGGGGTCAATTGTCCGTACAATCTGTCGAAATTATTATCCATACAACCGCTTTAGGATTGGAACAGATCTTTTACATCGGGTACCGCTTTTTCCTCTTCCGGAATACTCAGTACTTCTTTCTTGTAAAAATTGAAAAGGTTGGCAATGATATTCGAAGGAACGGTCGTGACAGCATTATTGTAATCAGTGACACAGGCATTGTAAGTTCTTCTGGCTGCCGCTAATTGTTCTTCTGTTTCATTTAGGGCTTTTTGTAATTGCATAAAATTCTCCGAAGCCCGTAATTGGGGATAATTTTCGGCGACCAGAAAAAAACTTCGTTTGGCCGTATTGAATGTCCGGTCGAACTCGCTTTTTTCTTCCGTGGTCAGTGAATCGTAATTCCGTGAACGTAATTCCGTGATCCTGGTAAAGGTATTTTCTTCGTGTTTGGCGTATTGTTGTACGGTTGCAACCAAATTCGGAATCAAATCGAATCTTTTTTTCAACATGGCATCGATCGAACCGAATGCATTTTCGGTGTTGTTGCGTTTACGTGTCAAATTATTGTACGCAATGATGCTGTAACCGAAAATAACGATAAGAATAATAAGTGAAATCATGGTGTCGACGGTTTAAATAATTTACAAAATTAGTTTTTTTATAAAACAGAGATCGTATTTGTTGAAATATTTTATGGTTGGAATATTTTTTTCCTCCGGGGAGATGATCTTAAAGAGCCTGTTTAGTTTATAAAAGAACTTATAAAATGTAATTTGTAGGCAATAAAAAAACGGAATGCTTATATTTGTTTGTACTATAAAGGAAAAGGGGCAAATGAATACGAGAATATGCGAGCAATCTACGTGTGAAAAATATGATCCGAAAAATAAATACGGCTTCGTTTTACAGGAGGTAGAAAGAAATACTCAAAAAGTTTACCAGGGAAGCAAGTTCTGTCATGAACTGATGGTCGTATTGGAGGGAGACATTTCTGTAACTTTTAAAGGACGACAGATTGTTTGTGGAAAGGAGGAGATGTTTCTTGTTCCCAAAAATTGTGAAGTGGAGATAAATACGTCGGATAATCCATGTAAATTATTGTGTATCCGATCTAATATGGAAGAGCAGATCTGCCTGAAAGATCATCAGGAAATTCTTTCGGGGTTGAAATATTTTCGGTGGGAGTATAGCTCTTTAAAAGTGAATGAGCCTTTACGGCTGTATTTAAATTACTTATTGTATTCCATTCATAATGTCATGCCTTGCCGTTATTATTTGAATGTCTATAAATTGAATATGGCGGCCATTTTTTCTCAATATTACACGAAAGAAGAGATATATAAACTGTTTTATCCGGTATTGGGTGATGATTATTCCTTTAAATTGCTTGTGTTTAAACATTATCAATCCGTTACGTCGTTAAAAGATTTTGCCGAAAAAACGGGGTGTAGTTTGTCTACTTTTAAGCGGAGGTTTAAAAAAGAGTTCAATACTTCCGCCTATAAGTGGTTACAGATAAAAAAAGCGAAAGCAATTGAAAGCGATTTAGCTAATTTGACTCAGGATATTCAGATCATTATAGATAAATATCATTTTTCGGGGCATACCTCTTTTTATAATTTTTGTCTTAAAAATTTAGGAGGAACACCCTCGGAGATCAGAAAGAGGTTGTTGAATAAAAACGATTAATAGAGGATATAGCCGACGATTCCCGCGATAACGATCATGAGTATCGGATCCATTTTGAATTTGAAGGTTAGTAAAAAAGCCCCGATAAAGATAAGCCAGCTTTTGTAATCGATGAAGTTGTTTTTATTGATTAAAAGCAGTGCTGCAGCCCCGATTAACCCGGTAACGGTAACTTTCAAGCCATTCATGGCCATATCCACGTAACGATTTTCCCGGAAGGCAAAAAAGAATTTGGAGATGGTAATCATGATTATCAGGGAGGGAAGACTGACGGCAATGGTACATATGATAGAGCCCCATATGCTGTTGGTGGCCGTGTAGCCGATGTAGGTTGCCGTGTTAAAAGCAATAGGTCCCGGGGTTGTTTGAGAAATAGCCACGATATCCGTGAAATCGGAAACACTGATCCATTGGTGAACCTCGACCACATCATGTTGTATCAAAGAGAGCATGGCATATCCGCCCCCGAAACCGAAAAGGCCGATTTTAAAAAAAGTAATGAAAAGACTGAGATATAAATCGAATTCTTCCATGAACGTTGTTTCGAATTTGCTTATTTATTTTTATCCTTAGGCGTTATTTTGTTTTTTCCGCTTCTGAATAAACCGTAACCGACACCTCCCAGTATGGCTAAAATGATGATGTAAATGGGAGATATTCCAACTTGCCATATCAATAGGGCAGCTAAGATAGGTATGATCACCGTCTTCGGTGTCACCCCGGCTGCTTTGCCCATTTGCCACAACGGGGCTGCAATCAGGGCTACTACGGCGGGACGTATGCCTTTAAATACCCGTTCGACGACCGGGTTATCTTTAAAATCGGTAAATAAAATGGCGATCAGCAGAATGATGATGAAAGAAGGTAAGATGGTGCCGAGGCTGGAAAAAACCACCCCTTTACCTTTTCTGGCTTTATAACCCACGAATATGGCCGTGTTCAGGGCTATGGGGCCGGGGGCAGATTGGGCAACCGCTAACATTTCGATAAACTCTTTCTCTTGAAGCCATCCTTTTTTATCAACCACCTCTTTCTGTATGAGGGGAATCATGGCGTAACCACCTCCTAACGTGAATGTTCCGATTTTGAAGAAAGACCAAAAAATTTGCCAATAAGATGCCATAATAGTTGTTTTTCTATATCGAACAAATGTACATGATAAGATTTACTTTTTATTAGAAACAGGTGAAAAAAACAGGTAAAAATCCGGGCTTATCTATGCTTTTATCGTTTCGTATTTCCGGGTGAAAACGAACAGTAACATAAAACCGGTCAGCGCGAATGGAGTTCCCGCGAGAGCCGAGTATTGATAGCTTAATCCGGCTTGTAAGGGTAGCCCCCCGCAATATGCCCCGATAGCATTTCCTAAATTGAAGGCGATCTGAACGCTTGCTGCTCCTAACATTTCTCCTCCTTTGGAATAACGAATGAGTAAAACTTGTTGCGGCGTGGACAAGGCGAAAAGGCAAGCCGTACATAGGCACATGAGTGTTGCCGAAATCCAGGATACCCGCGCTAAAAAGAATATAAGCAACAGAATCGTGAATGCACAACCTTGGGTGAAAAAGGCTACCCGTCCCGGAGTGTATCGATCTGATAAACGACCGCTGATCAAATTTCCGGCAACCATTCCCGCTCCGGCTAAAATCATAAGTAATGAAATACTGTCGACTGGAAATCCGGAAATTTGTGTCAGTAACGGGTTGATGTAACTATACCAACAAAAGATGCCTCCGTTTCCCAATAGGGTGGCAAAAATTAGTAACCACGGAGCCGGGGATTTTAAAAAACGGAATTGACCTGTAAAGCCGGTATCGGGTAGGTTTTCTACCGGAGGGATCCATTTCCAGATGTAATAGAGAATGACGATCCCCCATAGACCGACGAGTAGGAATGTGACTCTCCAGGAAAGGAACGTACTCAAGAAAGTTCCTAAAGGTACTCCGAAGAGGTTCGCGATTGTCATGCCGGCAACCATGATGGAAACAGCTTCCGAACCCTTCCCTTTGATAGCTAATTTTTCGGCAACGATGGAACCTACTCCGAAATAGGCTCCATGCGGGAGTCCCGAGATAAAACGGGAAATCACCAGGGTCCAATAATTGGGGGCAAGGGAAGCACAAATATTGCCGATCATTATTACAGAAACCAATCCCAAAAGGATGTGCTTTAATGGAAATTTACGGGCAAGAATCAGTACCGGAGCTCCGAAGCAGACTCCTAAGGCATAGGCCGAGATCAGATGGCCGGCGGTAGCGATGTCGATGTGTAAAGCACGTGCAATGTCCGGTAAGATTCCCATGATCACAAACTCGGCAATACCTAATCCTAATGTTCCGAAAGCTAATGCGATGAAACTTTTTTTCATATTTATTTTTTCGGGGCGTAAAATTAAAATATATATTTATTCTTTGTTTTCTCGTTTTCTTGCTTTTTGTAAAAAATAATACGTGATATGGCGTGAATGGTTGTATAATATTGTATACTTGTATTTTGTACGGTGTTTTAAGTTGATGACTTTATCATGAGAAGCAAACTTATTCTTGTAACGATTCCATTAGTGACCTTGATCGTTTTGATCTGGTTGGCTTTTTATAAAGATGCCGGGCGTTATAAAATAACACAAGCTTTACCGGAGAATGCAGTTTTTACGGTGGAAATACCTTCTTTCAATCATATACACGAGAGTCTAAGTCGGAATAGAATATGGCAATCGCTTAAAACTTATCCTTATTTTGAAGCGTATCACGACTATTTTGAACGGGCCGATTCTTTGTGTAAAGTCTATCCGACGTTGAAGCGAATGTTGACGGATAGACCTGTTTCTATTTCCTGTTATGAAGTTACTTCTTTTAATTATGATTTCTTATATGTATGCGATTTGGGTAAGTTGAACGTGATCAGGACTTTTGAAGGCATGGTTTCGGTATTGTTGAATAACGGTGATTTGAAAATAACGAAATTAAAAGGCGAGGGAGAAAAATTTCATGAACTGACGGGCAAAGGGTTTAAATTGTATTTCGCCATAAAAGGGAATCTTTTAATTACCTCCTGTTCCCGGGAATTAGTTGAGCGTTCTCTATCCGCATGCGAAGGTCTGGTAAAAATAAAAAAAGACCTACCTGGTGGAGATGCCGTAATCGACGTTGACCATAAACGGATAGGGAATGCAATCGATGCTTTTTTGGAAACGGCGTCTATAACGGAAGAAGAGCCTTTGCTTGATTTTACTCGTTTAGTATTGCAGTTGAATGATCGAAATCTTCGTTTCTCCGGTATTACCAAATCGAATCGCGATGTATTTTCGATACTTAATTTGTTGAACCGGACCAAAGGGAAGGCTTCCGGAATTGACCGGATTGCAGGAGAACACACGGCGGCCTATGTTTCTTGGTGTTTTTCTTCTTTTTCCGAGTTACAAAAAATCTTGATTGAGAATTATAGGTCGGAACGGGAAGAAGACTATAAAGCGATAGAGCGTTCGGTCGGGAAAATAAATAGATTTTTGAATCTTGATATTTTAGATCTGTTTACTTCCTGGGTCGGGCATGAAATTGCCCTGATCAAACCGGCTCTCGATGAAGAGAATCGGCAGGACAATATTATTTTGGCTATTCAGGCGAACGATATTATTTATGCGCGAGATCAGTTGAACTATTTGATGGAACAAATAGATCGTAAGACTCCGGTCCGTGAGAAAGCTATGGAATTTAACGGGTATAAGATTCATTATTTTAGTTTGAAGGGATTTTTTAAACTGTTTCTGAAATCTAAGTTCAACCGATTGGATCGTCCCTATTATACTTTTATAGGGGATTATGTCGTATTTAGTAATTCGCCTCTTTCTTTGGCGGAGATGATCAGGGATTACTTGTTAGGCAAGACATTAGCTCATGATGAAGAATACATCGGTTTAATGCAAGATTTAGGTAACGGAAGTAATATTTATGGTTATATCAATACTTCCAACGCGTACGACTTTTTGTATCATGATTTAAAATCGGATGCCCGGCAGGAGTTAGAAAATAATAAAGATGCATTTTTGAGTTTTGAAGTTATCGGACTGGCGTTGTCGGCACAAGGTGAGGATTTTAAAACCAATGTAATTGCAAATTTTAATAAAAATGCTCCGGAAGAGTATAAGATACGGGAACTTAACCGGGAATTGGAAAAACAAATAGACCGGATCGAGTCCGGTTTTTATTATCCGAACATTCCGGATAGTATCGCTGTAGGAGTGAAAGATTTTTATGTATACAAAACTTCTCTTTTCACGGTGAAAGGAGCTTTGAAAGATGGAGATCCGGACGGGTGTTGGAGTATTTACGATCCGCTTGGAAAAATGATAGGACTCTTCCCGTATGAGGAGGGTAAAATAAACGGAGAAGCTCGTTTTTTTTATAAGGATGGCAAGTTACAAGGGAAGGTCGTTTACCGTAAAGGAGAGATTCAATTCTATAAAGAATATTTTCCCGATGGGACATTGAAATTAGAGATGCCTTACCGTAAAGGAATGCGTCACGGTGTGGTAAGATTTTATTACAAAACCGGTCATTTATTGTGTGAGGGACGTTATAAAAAAGGTCATCCTGTTGGTAAATGGCATTACTACCGAATTACCGGGGAAAAAAGAACCGATTATTGATTCCGGTCGGTTATAACTGTTTTAATCGTCGAGTTAGAGAGTCCCGCACGACAATGAATTGAGGCATGTTCTCTTTTGAAATCGGTTCTTTCGGAGGAGATACCATTTTCAGGGGATTGATGGGAGTTCCGTTTTTATATACCCTGAAATCCAGGTGAGGACCTGTCGCTAATCCGGTACTGCCTACGTAACCGATGACTTCTCCCTGTTTAACCCGTTTTCCCGGGGCAATTCCCTGGGCGAACCGGGAGAGATGCATATAGGTGGTGGAGTAGACGCTGTTGTGTTTGACGGTGACATAATTTCCCCCTCCTCCTTTTTGGAAAGCCTTTTTGGTAATGACTCCGTCTCCGATTGTATAGACAGGGGTTCCCGTGGGAGCGGCATAGTCTATTCCGTGATGGGAACGATATTTCTTCAATACCGGATGGAAACGGTTGTTTGAAAATCCGGATGAAATCCGCGAATATTTAAGAGGAGCTTTTAAGAAAGTTTTTTGCAAACTATTCCCGTCTTCATCGAAATAGGAGAATTTTTCGTTTTGAACGAAAGGGATAGCGTAAAAATCCCTACCGGCATGGGTGAAGATAGCACCCTTTATTTTGAAGTCCCGTAAAGGTTGTTCTTCGACATAGGATTCCTCGTAGATCACCCGAATGGAATCTCCTTTGGCAATGCCGTAGAAATCGATAGACCAAGCGTATATATCCGCTAAACTAATGGCTAATGTAGGGTCTGTTTGTGCCTCTACCATCGCATTCCATAAAGAGGATTGAATGCCGACTTTTGCGGATAGCTCCCTTACTTCGACCTCTTTTTTCCCGATATAAACAGGCGAGGTCTCTTTGAAGTCAATGACAACAAATTCTAATGCATTGTTTTCATAAATGAAAAATTCCGGAGATTTCAAACTGTCTTTGGCGAGAAATAAAGTGTATTTTCGTCCCGCTTTTATTTTCCGGACATCGAAAATATCTTTACAACGTTGAGAGATTTCGTGTATTTTTTTAGGAGAAACTCCGTATTTGGCCAAGATGGCCGAAAGGCTTTGGTTGCGTCCCACGACTCCTTCCTCTACTTCGAAATTATCGGAAGGAATACCGTATTTGTAATGTTCTTGTTTTAACTCCGTCGTGTCGACTACCTCTTCCACTGCTTCGGCTTCCAATACAGCTTCTTTGTACTCTTTAGGCCAAAAAATAACGATAGCCAATACAACGCCTACGGCTGCCCAAATCCAGATCCATTTTGTTTTTTTCATTCTACAAAATATTCATATATTCATAGATAACACCTTACCTTCGGGATAAGATGTGTCCCTTTTTGTTTGTTTTGTATGTTGATTTTTCCGTTTGCAATTTAGAGTAAACTCTTATAAACTGCAACCCGTTTTTTATTATTTTAAACTAAATCTTTTTCCCTTTTTTTAGTTTGCTGGTTCTCAGAAAGAAAAGAATCAATAAGCCGATGCCCGCAGCTATTCCGATCGGGTAACCGACAGACGGTTGAATGAATATTCCCCCGGCCTTGTATGGAGCTACAAGGATGTAGGTAACGCATACGATACTTAAAAAGGTGGCCGGAATAGAGAGCATCCAATGGGGTTTCCCTGTTTTTGCCAAGTAGGTGGCAGCAGTCCATAGGGTTACCGTGGCTAAAACCTGATTCCCTATGCCGACATATTTCCATATGGTGGAAAAATCAAAACTGCAAAAGAAATAAGCCAGAATGAAGATAGGAATCGAAACGATCAGTCGATTCTTTACAGGCTTTTGAGTGAATTTAAGAGCATCGGCAATGATCAATCGCATGCTGCGGAAAGCTGTGTCTCCCGAAGTAATAGGGCATGCGACTACTCCTATGATGGCAATAACGGCTCCCAAACGTCCTAACCAGGAACGACATACCTCATTGACGATTATAGCCGGATCGCTACCGGAACCTGCTGCCGCATTTAATCCTTCCGCTCCCCCGAAGTAGGCCATGGCGGCTGTGGCCCAGATCATGGCAACAATACCTTCGGATATCATGGCTCCGTAGAAAATAGGTCTTCCGTATTTTTCATCGGTCATACAACGGGCCATCATGGGGGATTGGGTAGCATGGAACCCGGATATAGCCCCACAGGAGATGACGATAAACAGCATCGGGAAAAGAATGTTTTCCTGTGGATTAACGTGCAGGTTACGCATGGTGTCGAAAGTGAGTTCCTCTAATTGGAGTTCCCCGCTGAATCCTCCGTACAGGAGATAGCCGCCTACACTGAGTGCCATAAAAATCAAGGCTGCTCCCATAAAAGGGTAAATACGCCCGATGATTTTATCTATCGGCAATAAAGTTGCCAGTATGTAATAGGCAAAAATAATGTACAGCCATGGGGCCATACTTGTTCCGGTTAAATTGCCTAAGAGTCCCGCGGGACCGTTCACGAAGGAAACTCCCACCGCTAATAAAAGAAATCCGGTAAAGAATGTCATGAATTTCCGGATACCGTTGCCCATGTATTTACCCACGATATCCGGAAGGCTCATACCATCGTTCCGTACGGAGAGCATTCCGGAAAAGTAATCGTGTACAGCACCCATGAAGATACAACCGATTACGATCCATAGATATGCCATGGGACCGTAGGCTGCTCCTAATATAGCCCCGAAAATGGGACCTAACCCCGCGATATTCAGAAATTGAATGACGAAAATCCGCCAGGGTTTTAGTTCGTGGTAGTCAACACCGTCAGCCAGTCGTTTAACCGGAGTTTTTATTTCAGATGATGCACCGAAAAATCGTTCGACAAATTTCCCGTAAGTAAAATAAGCGACGATAAGCAACGCGATGGAGATAATAAAAGTAATCATTGGTTTAGTCGTTTTTCACACCTCCCAAAGATAGAAAAAATGTTTTTTTATTGTTCTTCATTCAAGAAAGAACTTAAAAAGTTAATTCCTTTTTTTCGATTTATTCCTCCCTTTGTTTTTATTGCTTTCATCTCCTCGTCTTCCTCGACGTGATTTTCGTACAGAACGGGGCGGCGTTATAGCCTTGGAGCGAATAACGGATGGAGAGGTCTCCGTTTTTTCGTTACCTACCAAAGTGAAGTCCAATTGACGGGCAACTAAATTAGCTTTCGCCACTTTGACCATTACCTGATCTCCCAATTGGTATACCTTTCGGTGGCGACGACCGACAATGCAGTAGTTCTCTTCGTCGAATTCGTAATAATCATCCTCTAACTCGGTCATAGAGACCAATCCTTCGCATTTGGTATCGTTCAATTCGACATAAAAACCCCATTGGGTCACTCCGGAGATGGTTCCCATAAAGGGTTGATCCAGTTTGTCGGACATAAATTCCACTTGTTTGTATTTGATGGAAGCTCTCTCCGCGTTGGCTGCCACTTGTTCCATTTCGGAACAATGTTTACATTCTTCCTCGTATTTTTCCTGATTGACCGAACGTCCTCCTGCTATATAACGTGCCAGCAGACGATGGGTCATTACATCCGGATAACGCCGGATTGGAGAGGTAAAATGGGAATAATAGTCGAAAGCTAAACCGTAATGTCCTACATTCTCTGTGGAGTAGGCGGCTTTGGCCATGGTACGTACGGCAAGTGTCTCGATCATATTTTGTTCCGGCCGATCCTTCACATCGCTCATCAATTTGTTCATGGAGGAGGAGAGGGTTTTGGGGTTGCTTGAACGTAGATGATAGCCGAATTTCGCGATGAATCGTCCGAATTCTTCTAATTTATCCGGGTTCGGCTGTTCGTGTACACGGTAGACGAAAGTTTTGGGTTTTTGTCCGGGCTTAAGCTTTCCGATTCGTTCGGCTACTTTTTTATTGGCAAGCAACATAAATTCCTCTATCAATTTATTGGCTTCTTTGGATTGTTTGAAGTAAACCCCGGTAGGCTTTCCCTTTTCATCTATATCGAATCTTACTTCCACCCGGTCGAAGTCGATGGCTCCGCTTTTAAATCTTTCCGCTCTTAATTTTTGGGCCAGGTCGTTTAATTCCAGGATCTCCGTCTTGTAATCGCCTTCGCCTCCTTCGATCATTGCTTGTGCTTCTTCGTAAGTGAAACGGCGATTGGATTTTATAACCGTGCGGCCGAACCATTGGTCCGCTATTTCCGCATTATCATTTAACTCGAAAACGGCGGAGAAACATAGTTTTTCTTCATTCGGACGTAAGGAACAGACCCCATTGGAGAGCCGTTCGGGCAACATAGGAATCGTACGGTCTACCAAGTATACGGAAGTGGCCCTTGCGTCAGCTTCTTTATCCAATACGGAGTTCTCTTCGACGTAATAGCTCACGTCGGCGATGTGTACGCCAACTTCATAATGACCGTTTTTTAATTTTCGGATGGAAAGGGCGTCGTCAAAATCCTTGGCGTCTTTGGGATCGATCGTGAACGTTGTTATTTCCCTGAAGTCTTTTCGTGTTTTATACTCCTCATCGGGGATCGTATCCGGGATTTTTTCTGCCGCTTTTTCCACGTTTGCCGGAAATTTAACGGGAAGTTCGAATTCCGCCATGATGGCATTCATCTCCGTATCGTTGTCTCCCGGTCTTCCGAGGACCTCCAACACGGTTCCTACCGGATTTTTTTGGTTCTCAGGCCATTCTGTGATTTTTACTATGGCTTTATCCCCGTCTTTTGCCCCGTTTAACTCGTTGAGGGGAATGAAGATATCATAAGGAAGTTGTTTGCCGGAAGGAACTAAAAAAGCATATTGCCGGGAACATTGTATGATTCCCACGAAGGTCTCTTTTTTTCTTTCAAGGATTTCGACAACCTCTCCTTCCGGTCTCCTGCTTTTACTTCGGGCATAGACGATGACTTTTACCTTGTCCCCGTTTAACGCGTGATTTAGGTTTACCTGAGGAATGAAAACATCCTCTTTGGTTTCATCCGAAACCAGGTAAGCGGTTCCTTTTGCAGTTAAATCGATAATTCCGGTAATATATGTGCTGACGGCTTTTAATTTGAATTTTCCTGTCGATTCTTCGGATAGCAGTCCGTCGATCTTCATCTCGTAAAGTACCTCGTTGATCAGGCGCTTTAATTCCATGTTTTTGATACCCAGCTGCAAGGCTAATTGCTTGTAATTGAAATATTCGTTGGGCTTATGAGTAAAGATATCGAATAAGGATTGGTAAAGTTCTTTTTTCCCGATACTTTTATGTGGTTTTTTCTCTTTTTTTGACATACACTACTGATTTATGAAGGATATATAATCCTTTAAAGTTTAATGTCACTAAAGTAATATTATTTTTTGATATCTGTTTTATGATGAGGCAGTCTATTTTAAATAGCACTTTGACCCCGTCCCAAAGTGCTATTATAATTGCTCGTTCAGACGGCTGACGGAGGTATTCGAAATAAAATTCGGAAGAATAAAAAATGGCTTTCGGATTATTACACCCGAAAGCCATTTATGAGTAAATAGGGAAGTTCTTATTTGATCAATCCCTTATCGAATTTTTCTTTTACCTTAACGAGCATATCGTTTGTCATGCTGGTTAAATCGTATTTCGGAGCCCAACCCCACTCTTGGCGGGCACAGGTATCGTCCATGCTATTAGGCCAGCTGTTGGCGATGGCTTGTTTTACCGGGTCGATTTGGTAGTCCATCTTAAATTCCGGTATGTGTTTGCGGATTTCTGCGGCTATTTGCTCCGGTTCGAAACTCATGGAAGCGATATTGAAGCTGTTCCGGTGTTTTAACTTGGTCGGATCGGCTTCCATCAATTGAACCACGGCATTCAATGCATCCGGCATATACATCATATCCATGTATGTACCTGCTTGAACGTTACAGGTAAAGGAACCTTTGCGAATGGCATCGTAATAAATTTCAACGGCATAATCGGTGGTGCCTCCGCCGGGTAGGGTTACGTAAGAGATCAACCCCGGGAAACGTACGCTTCTCGTGTCGACTCCGAAACGATGGAAATAATAATCGCTTAAAAGTTCTCCCGTTACCTTGCAAACACCGTAAATGGTCGTGTTGGACCGTTGTAAGGTGTCTTGAGGTGTTTTATCTTTAGGGGTATCGTTACCGAAGGCACCGATAGAACTCGGCGTGAACACGGCGCAATTGTTATCTTTAGCGATATACAAGGAGTTGGTTAATGCTCCGATATTGATATCCCAGGCTAATTTCGGGTTTTTTTCTCCGGTAGCGGATAATAGGGCCACCAGATTGAAAATGGTATCGATACCGTATTTTTTAACGATAGCGGTGTAAGCTTCTCCATCCAAAGCGTTTAATGCTTCGAATGGTCCGGCTTCTGCCAATGCTTTACATTTATCAGCGCTGATATCGGCTGCCACTACATTGTTGTTTCCATAAATGGATCTTAAATGAGGAACAAGTTCTGAACCGATTTGTCCCCCTGCTCCGACGATTAATATTTTTTTCATCCCAATTGTTTTTTGATGAACGATTTACTTTTGTTTGTTCTCGCGAAAGTAATTATTTAATGTGATCGTTGGATTAACAAAACGAAATTTTTTTTGTCTTTCAACTAAAAATATTTTCGTCGGATCGACCGATAGCTTCGTAATAGTCATCTATTTGTAGGTGTGTACTTTTATAAGCTTCAACGGCGAGTTGGTCGCATCTCTCGTTTTCCGGGACATTGGCATGACCTTTTATCCAAATAAATTTCACCTGGTGTTTTCGGTAGAGAGATAAAAATTTTTTCCATAAATCCGGATTTTTCTTGTTTTTAAACCCTTTTTTTTCCCATCCGAAAACCCATCCTTTTTCTACCGCATCGACTACGTATTTCGAATCCGAATAAACAGTCACGTTACAATGATCGAACCTTAGCGCATTCAGCCCGATGATAACGGCAAGTAATTCCATGCGGTTATTGGTGGTAAGGCGAAAGCCTTCCGATAGCTCCTTCCGGTGGGGACCGGAGATCAGGACTACCCCATAGCCTCCGGGGCCGGGATTGCCGCTTGCTGCTCCGTCTGTATAAATGGTAATATTGCGAGACATATTATAGAATAGGTGTTTTTTGATAAGCGTGGATTCTGTCGATCACGTTTTTTCGAAGATTTTTGAAATAGAGATTTAATTCCTGTACATGTAAATTTCCTTTGGGAAAAATGCGGGCAATGGAAGGAATGAAATAGGGATCGGGATCGATGTCCGGAACAATAAGTACATGATAAACCGGGTCTATACGCGCTCCGGTAAAGCAGGCTGAATCTGATTTGATATTTCCCTTTCTGTCAAAAAATACGGTTCCCCGGTTCAATGACCGGTTAGCATAGGTCGTATCGGTTTTCCAGTTGAGAGGATTAATACACACCTTGTTATCTTTGAATAATGGAGCGATAGCATTGGTGTCCGTAACACTATTGAAACAGACGATTACACCCGTATCCGTGGAGTCTTTGGCCGGGCGTAGATGGGGATAGTGGTCCAGTTCCTCTTTTGTAATGAAAAAACCGATCGGATAAGCGGCCACAAGTTGCCGGTAATTGGCGGCGTTTAATTTGTGTTTGAGTAACTCGATAACCGATTTCGCCCCTTGACTATGACCGGCCAGAATAAAAGGACGTCCCTGATTATAGTGTTTGAGGTAGTAATCAAAAGCATGTTCGATATCTTGTAAAGCTATCGGATAACGTTGGCTCGTAATTCTCTCTCCGTTCATCCACGATTCCATGGTAATCTGTCGATAATAGGGGGAGAAAAAGTTACAACTGTCGGCAAAAACCCGTTTCCCCAACAAAATGGCGGGAGTTAACATGAGGCGTTGCTTTTTATTTTTGATATCCATATGGTGAAGGGTATCTCCCTGATCGTTTTTCCAATCCCATATACAGGTCGGAGCGATATAAAAAACATCCGTTTTTTTATCGAAAGTCATTTTCCCGGGTTGAAACCAACTGATGGTGTCGGCATAATTCGGAGGAGCCGGTAGTTTCGGGTTTGACGTTCGGCAAGCATAAACCATCAGCATGCATGAAATCAAAATAAAAAAGAGTTTGTCTTTCTTCATAAAGCGGGTAATCGGTTCGTGAACGAGACAAAAGTAATGAATTTGTTTTTAGTTTACCCCGGGAGAGGCCCTTATTTAAAGTGTGCAAATAAAAAGTCGGCCGAGAGGAGATGAATGAACAAATATCGAAAATACAGCAGGTAGTTGCGTCATTTGCTGTTGCTATTCTCATTTTTATCCGCCCGGCCGATAAATTATGTTTGTTGTATGAAAAAAATATTATAATTCGTTTTTGTAGATTTTACCGTCTTTCATAATGAATTTCAGATTCTTTTGAAAATCGACGACCACCTGAATATCTTGCAAGGGGTTACCTTCGTATATCAACAGATCGGCATAGGCACCTTCTTTGATAACTCCCAATTCTCCGTCGGGGTAAGGATTGAGTTTTCCTGACAAGGCGAATAGTTCGGCATTCAGAGAGGTAGCTTGTTTCAACACTTCTACCGGAGTATACCATCTTACTCTACTGGTGAATTCTGCCATACTTTGAGGTGCGATACCGAGATTCCCGAATACATCGCTTCCGAAAGCAACTTTAACACCGTATTTTTTGGCCAGATTCATTTCGTTTTCCGCTCCTTTTCGTACTTCGAGAAATTTTTGTGGATTCGAAGAAGTTGCCGGATCTCTCATTGTCCAATAGCTTTGAGGAACTAAAAAAGCATCCTTTTCTTTGATCATTTTCATAGCCTCTTCATTGATCAACTGCCCGTGTTCGATACTTTTTACCCCGGCATTAAGTGCCCGGATGATAGCGGCAGGGGTATAGACGTGGACTCCGACATAAGTACCCCAATCGGAAGCCGCTTGTACTCCGGCTTCTAATTCTTCTTGCGTGAATTGAATCGTATGTATGGGGTCCGATTTACTTGTAATTCCTCCTCCTGCCATCATTTTGACTTGAGTGGCTCCGTGCCGGAAGTTTTCTCTAACAGCATTTAGAATTTCACTGCGTCCGTCTACGATATAGGACCAACCCTGTAGTTGGAAAAAGTTTGCGTTGTTTCCTGTCCAATGCGGGTTCATATCGTTAGGGTTTCGCATATCCCCGTGTCCGGCGGTTTGGCTGATGATCGCTCCTGACGGATAAATACGAGGTCCGGGAATTAACCCTTCGTCAATGGCTTGTTTAAGACCTTGTACGGGACCACCCATATCCCTGATCGTCGTGAATCCCTGCATTAGAAATTGTTCTGCCATTTTGGTCGCTCTGATAGCCAAATAGGCCCAATTGGCGTTATTGTAGGCTTTATCCATGGGCATGGTAAACATCAGGTGAAGATGGGCATCCGATAATCCGGGAATTAGCGTATTGCCTTTACCGTCAATGATTTTAGCGCCGGCAGGTATGGTAACACGCGGGGCTACTTGTTTGATATGGTTTCCTACAATTAAAACCTGATAATTGTTTTTTAAAGAGTTGCCTATCCCATCCCAAACATTTACATTGGTGATGATAATAATTTGATCTTGAGTCGGTTCGGCTTTGGACGTCGAATACCATAAAGTGATCATTAACGGGAGAATTAGACGGAATATTTTCATAAAAATTCATATTATGTTGAATTATTCGTTTTCCAGTGTAAAAAAGTTACACCGAAAACGACAAATGATAGTTATTTGTAAAATCGAGAAAATTTTAATGAGATGGGCCGAAAAGATTTATTTCAGGGTATTTTACATGTTCTTCTCGGTCCATCGTTATGGATTTAAATCTCATTGCTTTTTTTTCTTTTTCTTGAATTCCTCTTCATCGAACTGGGTTTGTTCCATTTGCGAGGTTCCTACCCAAGGTTTGTCTTGTTTTGACGAAATGTTCTTGACAGCGTGTTTGTCTTCTTCGTGATCCTTTTTTCCTTTGGTTTGTTTTTTCTCTTTTTCCATGATAGTTTATTTTGATGTTAGCGTTTGTACCAAAGAAACGAGTCGGCCTGAGAACAGGTTTCCAAAATTCCTCCTTATTATTATTAAATATAGTATTGAAAGTTGAAACGTTCTCTTTGAGATAAAAAATACCTGTTTCGATGGCTTTCTGCAATTTTGCAACTTAGTTGCAAGGGTTTGATCTTATTTTTGTCATAAAAACAATAAGATGATGAAAAAATATAGAGCAGAATTGTTTTCCTTCCTGTTTTTGATAGGTGGAATTTTAATGGACGAATTCGGTGGAGAGTGGTTTCGGCAACCCTATGTGCGGTTTATATGGTTCTTTGTTGCGGCTCTTCCGGTTACGTTTCCCGTTTTAAGAGAAGCGTGGAAGAGTATTTGTGAAAAAGACTTTTTCAACGAGTTTATGTTAATGGGATTGGCTGCGATCGGAGCCTTTTATATCGGAGAATACCCGGAAGGAGTAGCGGTGATGTTGTTTTATGCTGTTGGCGAACGGTTTCAGGATCATGCCGTGGGTAGAGCGCAGGATAATATAAAGGCATTATTGGATGTCCGGCCCGATACGGCATCCGTAATAAGAGAAGGTGAACGGTTGAAAGTATCTCCCGAAGAGGTGGAGGTCGGAGAAATCGTAGAGATCAGAGCGGGGGAGAGAGTTCCCCTGGATGGCGAATTATTGAGCGAAAAAGGCACTTTCAACACGGCGGCTTTAACCGGAGAAAGCGTTCCCCGGGTTTTTCGCAGGGAGGAGACCGTATTGGCCGGAATGATATCCACCGATAGAACGGTGGAAATACGGGTTACCCGAGCGTATGACCAGAGTGCGTTGGCCCGAATATTGACTTTGGTGCAGGAGGCATCCGAAAGAAAAGCTCCGGCTGAGCTGTTGATCCGTCGGCTTGCCCGTGTTTATACTCCTGTCGTGACCGGCTTGGCATTGTCGATTGTCTTGATCCCGTTTTTCTACTCTTTGATGCGTCCCGGATTCGAATATGTGTTTAACGATTGGTTATACCGGGGATTGGTCTTTTTGGTGATTTCATGTCCTTGTGCTTTGGTGGTCAGTATACCTTTGGGATATTTCGGAGGAATCGGGGCAGCTTCCCGTTTAGGAGTACTTTTTAAGGGGGGTAATTATCTGGATGCCATTACGAAGATCAACACGGTAGTATTCGATAAAACGGGAACGTTGACTCAAGGGGTTTTCGACGTGCAAGCTATCGATAATGCCGGAATCGTTTCGGATAGAGAGTTGCTTCGTTTGATCGCCTCTGTGGAGGAAGGCAGCAATCATCCGATAGCCAAGGCTATTGTGAAATACGCACGGAACTGCAAGGTGGAGTTTTCTCCGGTAAAAGACGTGACGGAGATGGCCGGTTACGGGTTAAAGGCGTCGATAGCCGGGAAGGAGATTTTGGTCGGTAACGCTCGTTTGCTGGTGAAAGAAGGGATCGCTTTTCCGTCAGCCATTAGGCAGATTCCGGAAACCATCGTGATTTGTGCGGCGGATAAGCGATATATCGGTTATCTTCTTTTGGCTGATGCCGAAAAAGAAGATGCGTTGATTGCCGTTAAAGGACTTGAAGAATTAAAAATTCATAATATTCAGATCCTGTCCGGCGATAAACAGGCAATTGTTTCTAAATTAGCAAAACGTTTGGGTATCGGTAGAGCGTACGGGGATTTATTACCCGAGGGTAAGGTAGAACATATGGAGGAGTTGAAGAAAGATAAGGAAAATCGGATTGCTTTCGTGGGAGACGGATTGAATGATGCGCCGGTTTTAGCTTTAAGCGATGTCGGTATCGCCATGGGAGGGTTAGGTAGTGATGCCGCAATAGAGACGGCAGACGTGGTTATTCAAACGGATCAACCGAGTAAGATCGTAACGGCCATACAAGTAGGAAAACAGACGCATCGGGTGATCTGGCAAAACGTGACCTTGGCATTCAGCGTGAAAATGATCGTGTTGTTGCTGGGAGCCGGAGGCTTGGCTACTTTATGGGAGGCCGTATTTGCGGATGTCGGAGTCGCTTTGTTAGCCATATTGAATGCCATAAGGCTACAGAGATTAATAAAATAAGAGTTATGGATGACAAGATTTATTTGGATAAGTTCGCTCAAAGGGGGATAAAGCCCACTGCCATACGGATATTGATACTGAAAACAATGATGCGGTTTCAACGGGCCGTCTCTTTACTCGATATCGAAAATGCTTTGGATACGGTCGATAAATCGACAATATTCAGGGCGATTACCTTGTTTCTTGCTCATCATCTTATTCACGCGGTGGACGATGGTTCGGGTTCTTTGAAATACGCGGTATGCAGTAACGATTGTTCCTGTGAAGTGGACGATCTGCATACCCATTTTTATTGTGAGAAATGCCACCGCACATTTTGTTTTAAGAACGTCCATGTGCCCGTTGTGGAAATTCCCGACGGATTTTCCGTGCGAAGCGTGAATTATGTTTTAAAAGGTTTGTGTGCGGATTGTAGGGTTCATGAATAGAATATGAGATCCGAATGGAAATTTTATCGCAAATTTAAATAATGATAAAAATGGATTCCCTTTTAAAAAGAATAACTTGCGATTGGGTGATTGACTTCTCGATTTTCAGTATGCCGTTTTTATTCTTTCTGTTTTAATATTCTCGAGAGGATCTCTTTTTTACTGATGATAATGGACATGTTGAGGTTTATGCGCATTTTCATGTAAGTATAGTGGTAGTACGTTTTCGGAGACATGGTATTCAAATTATGTATTAATTTTAGATGTTTGTCAAAAATATTTTATAGTTTTCTTAGAAAGTTAGTGGAATGGCATGAATGGTGACTGATTAAAGTCTCCAAGTGAATGAATGTGTTATTGATGTATGTAGTTGGAATTGAATGATAATAGTCGATGATTAAACATTGGTATCTTTTATTTTTGTCACAATTCTAAAAATATTAATTAATACAAAGTATATATAAAAATATTTTTATATATTTACAATATAATATGATTCTTTTTGACGAAAATATTATTGTGCTAATTTTTAAAATTATGATTCCAAGAGCATTACTAATTATAGCTATACTATATTCTTGTTGTATAACCGTGTTTATGAGGGCCTGCCAACAAAATGAAAATTTCGAGCAAATGGAAGAATCATCGTATGCTATAAGGTATGCGGATTCAGCCTATCTCGAAATTGAAGGAAATTTGAATGATGCCAAAATTTTATGGGGAAATAAGGATGTGTATACACGTGCATTAAAACGTATGGAACAAAATGTGTTGATAAATAATAATCGTTTTGAATCATCTATGAAGAACGGAAGGGAACTAAATGTTTCCGAGAACTTGTTTAATCATTTTGTTTCTAAATGGGATTACTGGAATAAATTACTGGAAAAAGGCGATAAAGTAATTGTTAGAAACAAATTAAATCACTATTCTGTCGTGAATAAAACTGAAGCGGGAGATACCGCGAAATGGAAAAAACTTTAGTAATATAGCTATGTGATATGTATGAAATAGCACAGAAGGAACGGGTGAAGTTGATTATTTTTAATTGCGGATTTTAGATTAAAAGATGGGATGATTGCGGAGATTTAGTGATTGGGGAGATAAAGGGATTCTGTGATTAAAATGATTTATGGTTGGTTGATTATAAAGAAATACACGCTTTTGGGACACTATCGGCGCTGAAGGATGACGACTCGCTTTGCTCGTCGTCAACGCGTTACGAACCCGCTTTCCCTTCGTTCGAACCTTTTATGTTATGAGAAATTTTTGTGGAAATAAAAAAGAGGCTCTTTTGAACCTCTTTCTGTGGGCGCTGAGGGAGTCGAACCCCCGACCCTCTGGGTGTAAACCAGATGCTCTGAACCAACTGAGCTAAGCGCCCGTGCTATCTATGCGATTGCGGGTACAAATGTACAGCAAATTCCGAATAATCCAAAAGATTGGAGATTTTTTTTTAATGAAGAGAGTGCTTCGAGTGAAAGTGCATTTACATGTGATTTTTATTATTTGCGGGTAAATGGAAAAAAAGATGTCAAAAATAAAGTTTAATAGGATGTATATATAACTAATTTTCTATTGAAAGGTAAAAATTCAGATCGATTTATTATAAAATGTAAATATAAATATTTGAACAACAGTTGTTATAAATGATGTATATATAATTGTAAATATAATCGATTTGATTTATATTAATAAGCGACTTACATTTGTAACAGAAAAAATAACAAGAGTATAAACAAATTAAAAATAAATGAATATGAAGACGAATTTTATCGGATTGGACGCACAAAAATCAAAAGAAATCGTAAATCAGTTGAATGACCTTTTGGCTAATTACCAAATATTCTATCAAAATTTAAGAGGTTTCCATTGGAATATCAAAGGTAAGTTGTTTTTCGGTTTACACGCGAAATTTGAAGAGTATTATCGAGATGCGATGGATAAAGCGGATGAAATAGCAGAACGTATTCTTGCCTTGGGAGAAACTCCGCTTCATGCTTATTCCGATTATATGAAAAAATCGGATATAAAGGAGGTTGTCGGGGTGAGTGATCCGAATGTTTGTATAGAGGATATCGTTAAAAATTTGTTGATTCTTCTGAAGAAAGAACACCAGATTATGGCTTTGGCTGCCGAGGCGGGAGACGATGGGACTCAGGATATGATCAATCCTTATATTTCCGAGCAAGAAAAGACTTTATGGATGCTTCGTGCATATTTAAATGAATAGTTAAGTTTTGAATTTGAGTAATGACCGCCCGATGTAAATAGGGCGGTTATTTTTTGTAGGGGAGGAAAAATGTATAAAAGACCTAAATTTATAGGGGACAATTAGCAATTTTGTGATATAAATTGTAAGTTTACCTGATTTTTATAAAAAGAATTTCAAATAAACGAACAACTATGAATCATTTGAAAATGTATTACAATTTAGCTAAGACGGGAATAGTTTTAGGAATGATGCTGTTTGTCGGCCATGTATCGGAAGTGCGGGCTTCCGAGGTACGATTAGTCGATGAGGATACGACGATATGTGTGGTTGTCGACCAGAATCCGGTGTTTAAGGGAAATATAAATCAATGGATCGGGGAGAATGTGGTTTATCCGGAGGATGCCCAGAAAGAGGGTATCGAAGGACGGGTTTATATCTCTTTCGTCGTGGAAAAGGACGGGTCGATTACAAATGTAACGGTTGCTCGTTCGGTACATCCGCTATTGGACAAAGAGGGTATTCGGGTAATGTCCATGATGCCCAAATGGTCTCCGGCGTTGTTGGAGGGGAAGCCGGTACGCTATATGATAACTTATCCGATTACGTTTAAATTGCAAGCCGAAGAGGTTCCGCAATTGACCTATGAGCAATACATAGAGAATTTAATTAAAGAGAAGGAAGCATTGGCTGTGGAGAAGGCTTTATCGGCTGAAGAGCAAGCTAAGCGGGTTGAAGGATTAAAAAAAGAGTTAGGAGATGATGCTACCGTCTATGATCTGATGCTGAACAGATGCAACGAAATTAAGGGAGAGATCGATGGCCGGGTAAAAGAGGAAGCTAAAATATTAAAGTTGAAAAAAGCCGATGCTAAACTATTGGCTCAAATTTATCAAAAAGAGATTGACGGAAAAGTAGCTTTAATTCATGATTTCGGAAAAGATGGATTTATTAGTAAATACGTGGCGGGTGAGTCTGGGATGAGGAAGTTGGAATTGAATAAAATATTGGAGATACAATCTTTATTGAAAGATAAATTCAAAATCTATTTCGAACAGATTATTTTGAAATGATAGGTTCAATGTATTAAAAAACGGAGGGACTACTGACTTTTTGTCGGAGCCCCTTTTTTTATATGTCAATTTTTACGTGTAAAAGTTTTCAGCCTGTTTTTATCCGAACAGAAAATGAATTTTGTACGTATAATTACTATTAGGTACGATATTTGTTATTTATATAAAGTCTAAATTAATCAAAGCATGGCCTATATAGATTATTACAAAATTCTGGGGGTAGATAAAAAGGCTTCTCAGGAAGATATTAAAAAAGCATTTAAAAAATTAGCGCGAAAGCATCACCCCGATTTAAATCCGAATGATCCGAATGCGCAGCAACGATTTCAAGAGATCAACGAGGCAAACGAGGTGTTGAGCGATCCTGAAAAGAGAAAAAAATACGATCAATACGGGGAGAATTGGAAGCATGCCGATGAGTTTGAGGCGCAAAAACAGCGCTACGGACAGCAGGGAGGTTTCGGGGGAGGTTCTTATCAGTGGTCTTCGGAGGGAGGTTTTTCCGGTATGGGAGGAGACGGAGAGTTTTCTGATTTCTTTGAATCTTTGTTCGGTTCTCGCCGGGGAAGAGGGGGTGGAAATGCCGGTTTCCGCGGGCAGGATTACAATGCCGAGTTGCATTTGAGACTGCGAGATGCGGCTAAAACCCACAAACAGGTATTGAGTGTAAACGGGAAAAATATCCGAATTACCGTTCCTGCAGGCGTTGCAAACGGACAAATCATCAAGTTGAAAGGACAGGGAGGTCCGGGTGTAAACGGGGGGCCTGATGGAGATTTGTATATTACTTTCGTGATTGCGGAAGATTCGGTATTCAAACGTTTGGGTGACGATTTGTACGTCACGGCACCCTTGAACCTGTACACGGCTGTATTGGGTGGAGAGCAAACGGTAGAAACGTTGGACGGAAAAGTAAAGTTGAAAGTAAAACCCGGAACACAGAATAACGCTAAGGTCAGGTTACGGGGAAAGGGCTTTCCGGTTTATAAGCAAGATGGAAAATACGGAGATTTGATTGTGACCTATTCCGTGGAGGTTCCCACGAATTTGACGGAGAAGCAGAAAGAGTTGTTTAAAGAAATTCAGGGATTAAATTAAAAGACATTGTTATGGAAACAGATTTGATAATTGTTAGTGAATACTGTCAGAAATGCCATATAGATCCCTCGTTCATCGTGTTGCTGGAAGACGGAGGGCTTATTGATGTCCGGATCATTGGAGGTGAACACTATTTGTTGCTTTCTCAATTGCAAGAGTTGGAAAGATATACCCGGATGTATTATGATTTATCTATTAATATCGAAGGAATAGATGCCATTCGTCATCTGCTGGAACGAATGAAAGACATGCAGAACGAGATGGATCGGTTAAAACAAGAACTTCGGGTACTTCGTTCCGGGGAAGTGGAGTATTCGGAAGATTGATATTAAGTGCAATAAAATGCCTTATACCGCATGCCGATAAATGGGATGCGGTATTTTTTATGGAAAGAAGGGATATGACGGTTTATTGTTTTTCTTCCTGTTCGATGTCTGCACGAGACTTGCTTTGGGTAACGAAATAAACACCCGTAAAGACCAAGATAGCCGCAATCGGCTTGTCCCAGGACAGGTTGTCTTGTCCGATCAGGATTGCCACGACGGAAGCGATTAAGGGTTGGGCGTAATTATACATGCTGATCGTGGTCGGCCGGATTCGTTTCAATGCGACCGGAATGAGGAAATAAGCGAGGAAGGTAGCTCCGAATACGACATAAAATAGGCTTAGAATGGCGTTCCAGTTCGTTTCGTAAGTAAAGATTTTGGCTTCCTGCATGTCCGTGATACCAAATGGAATCGTGAGTAGAGTAGAAAAGAGAAACATCCATTTCATCAGGGTGACAGGAGTGTAGCGTTGGGCGATGGGGCGGGAGATCACCAGATAGGTGGCGTAGCTGACAGCGCTCAGAAAGCAATAGAGGTTACCGAGAAGCGAACTGCCTTGTCCTGCGGATGCGGATGCCGATTGCCAGATAATCAATAAGGCCCCACAGGCCCCGATAAATACTCCTCCCGCTTTTTTAGAGGTGATGGGTTCTTTTAGTATAAGGGCCGAAATGATCATGACTACCACGGGATTCATCGTGACGATAAGTCCGGCGTCGATAGGGGAGGTCATACCTAATCCGATAATAAAAAAGAGTTGGTTGACCGTCGTCCCGAGTACGGCACAAAAAAACAGGATTAATAAATCTTTTTTTGTAACTTTTTCGTTTATAAAGAAGATGGAGGCGAACCAGAAAGCGATGGCTCCGAACGCCATACGCGCGAAGGTAAGTCCCATGGGGCTAATCCATTCCGGCATCAGTGTTTTGGCGATCGGAATGTTCAGTCCGAAAAGAATGTTTGCGGAGAAGATGGCGATATGCCCGTGCCATTTATCTTTTGTCATGGATTACGTTCTTAATTTATTGCGAAAGTACTCTTTTTTAAACAGATTGTTTATGAATGGTAAAAAAATAGGAGGAAAAAGGCCTAACAAGCAGGGCTTTATTTTTTCTTATTTCTTTTTATGAACAAGGAGGTTGCGTAATAGGTGAAGAGGTATTAATTTGGGCGAGTTAAAAATTAATGTGATGCGAATTGGCGGTAACGTATTTGGGGTGGTAGAATTTTTGCGAGTAAACAAGGATGAGGGTGTAGCTGATTCGTGGAAAATAAATGATAAAAAAATATGAAAAAAAAGAGATTGGGTTTGTTACCGAAGGTGGCAATAGCTATAATACTCGGGGTAGTTTGTGGCTTCTTTTTTCCGGATTGGTTGGTTCGGATCTTTTTGACGATAAACGGATTATTCGGAAACTTCTTGGGCTTTATTATTCCTTTATTGATTTTGGGATTAGTGGCTCCCGGTATTGCAGATGTCGGTAAAGGAGCGGGACGTCTGTTAATGTTTACCGCTCTTTTAGCCTATGGGTTTACTATTTTTTCGGGCTTCTTTACTTATTTTACCTGTGATTTGACTTACCCGTGGTTGCTCGATACTGCGGAGCAATTGCATCCATTGGAAACGGCAAAAGGGGAGACTTTGACTCCCTACTTTACCGTGGCAATGCCGCCGTTAATGGATGTGATGACCTCCTTGCTTCTGGCTTTTACTTTGGGTTTGGGAATGTCTGTTATTAACGGGGGCACGCTGAAAGGGGCCATGGAAGATTTTAAAGATATCATCAATAGGGTAATCACGGGGGTTATTATTCCTTTATTGCCTCTTTATATTTTCGGTATTTTTTTAAATATTACCGGTTCCGGTCAGGTATCCGGGGTAATGGGTGTGTTCGTGAAAATTATTGTCGTAATTTTTATAATGACGATCATTCTATTGTTCATGCAATTCTTTATCGCCGGTTTTGTTTCCAAATCGAATCCTTTCCGGCTTTTCAAAAATATGCTTCCGGCCTATATGACAGCCTTGGGGACACAATCTTCTGCAGCCACTATTCCGGTTACGTTGGAGCAGACCATTAAGAACGGGGTCAATCGAGAAGTTGCCAGCTTTGTCATACCGCTTTGTGCGACCATTCATCTTTCCGGCAGTACGATGAAGATTGTTGCCTGTGCGATGGCTATCATGCTGATGTCCGGCATGGATATCTCCTTCGGGCAATTTGCCGGATTTATCTTGATGTTGGGTATTGCTATGGTGGCGGCTCCGGGAGTTCCCGGCGGGGCGATTATGGCGGCCTTGGGGTTGTTGCAATCCATGTTGGGTTTTGACGAAACGGCCCAGGGATTGATGATCGCCTTGTATATTGCGATGGATAGTTTCGGAACGGCTTGTAACGTGACCGGTGACGGAGCAATCGCCGTAATTATGAATCGCATCAGCAAATACGAATTAAAAGCTCATCCGGGAACCCGGGAAGAGCTGGAAGAGATTGTTTCGGTAGAGTAGGTTATTTTTCAGATATAGATAAACATGCCGCCTAATTATTAAGCGGCATGTTTTGTTATGTATTTCGTGTAATATAGGATGATTCTGGATTCGATTTGATTCTCGATTCTTTTTGCAGATAATTTTCTATTAAACAATTAAATATGCGCCTTGTGGCGTAATAGAGTAGTGTTTATTGTTGATGTATGTTTTATAATATTTGCAATAGATAAAATAATTTACAATATTGCAATGAGTTTAGATGATATATTGCTACTTAATAGTAAGCATTATGAAAAGAGTGATTTATTTTTTTATTCTCTCTATTTTATGGTATGGATGTGTTCACGAGTTAGGAGAGACAAGTAAAGTTGAAAGTATTTATTATGATGGTGATAATAAAGCCGGATTAAATCTTGTTAAAAAACTTGATGAACAAAATCAAAAGGAAGAATTAGAAAAGGTCCTTGATCTTAAGTGTATTCGTTTGGTATTGGACAACACTTGTTTTGGTATGGGGTTTCGGGAGGGATTACATTATCTTGTTCCCGTACAAAGTCGAGAGACAGGTGTAATTAACGGGTGTTTGATTTATAAAATAACAGATGATAAGAGAGGATCTTTAGAGTCGATAAAAACATCGGGAGAATTACATTTAATAGATCAAAAAGGGTATGATGCTTTACCTTATGAATTTCAGGCTATGCGTTCTGTCTTTTTTCAAAAATGGCAGAACGAAGGTTTAACTGTTGAATCATCTTTATGTATGCCGAAACAAGGTTTTGCGAAGAGTAAAACCGTGAATAATGGGGATGTGATTATTGAAAATAGCGTGGCCCGTGCTGTTGATCCGTTAGGTCCTGCGTATCTCAGCCATATTGATTATTATATAGAAATTGAAAATGGAATAATAGATGGAGAGTCTGTTATATATGGGGTGAGCTATGAAACGAGAAACGAAATATTTTGGAGAAATGGTCGCTTGCTTGAACAGAGAGTACAAACAACAAAAAATCCGGAAATTGTTGTTGAAATGGAATGGGTTAAGATAATTTTAAATACTCACGGCCCATTAACAGAAAAAAAGTATGGTGATGTACTAAAAGCGTATATGTATCGTTGTAAAGATGCTTTCAAAACCAAGGCAGGGGTGGTGGATGTTTATTTTACTATTCGATTGTTGAACGGTTCTGGTTCTGGATCTTCTTCGGGAGGGAGTAGTGGTGGCTCGGGAGGAAGTGGTGGTTCGGGCGGTACTTCAGGTGAATATGAACACACGGAAGCGGAGCTGGCGGAATTAGGGATAGATTTGGAGACATTTCAGTTAGACCCTTATGATAAAATTCCTGAATTAACGCTTGAAGAAATAATTTTAGTTACGAGGTTTCCCTTGCAAGCTTTGGAAATTAGGAAAAATGCTGAAATTGCGGAAAGAGAGACAGAAGCATTATTCGGGAAAAATGGATGGAATGATAAAAGTGATGCTTTTCGGCATTGTTATTTTAATATTTTAAATTCTATCAGTTGTGGTGTCGTATTGGCAAGACGTTTTGGGAATGCGCATGAAGAGCGTTCAGACCAAAATGCTTTGGAAAAGAGAATGGATTTGCATAATAATAAAGTCGGATATGATATATTTAAAAAATATTCGGGTCTGGATAAAAGATCTGCCAGTGATAAAGCAATGGATGCCTTAAATAATGGCGATTTATTATATGAGAAAAATGGAGAACTTATTCCAACGAATCAATAAAAATAAGTAAGATGAAAAAGAAAAGAATTTTTTTTATTGTATTGTTTGTTTGTGTCATTTTATTGATCATCTACAATTATAGCGGTATAGAATTATTTAGATCTTATGAAAAGGAGTTTTTGATAGAAAATCAGGAAACATGGCATCAACAGTTTTCTTTTAAAAAGGAGCCTATGTCCAGTATTTCTATCAAATTGAAAGGAGAGGTGGAAGGAGATCTTAAATTGACCCTTAGCGATGGGAAACGTGAATGGAAAACAGATATCGCTCAGCAAGATGTGAATCGTTACAAGGGTGAATTTATTTCCAGGGACTGGTATTCGAAAGAGGTAATCGTGACCATCGCATCTAAGAAGGGTAAAATGAAAGAATTAAGAGTATATTTTGATTATTATTAATTGAATAAACTATAATATGAAAAAGAGAACCATTTTTTTAATTGCACTGTTTGTTTTGCCTTGTTAATGCTTTATAGTTATAGCGGAATTCAATTTTTTAGATCTTACGAGAAAGAGTTTTTGATAGAAAATCAGGAAGCATGGAGTCAGCAGTTTTCTCTAAATAGAGAGCTTGTATTCAATATGTCAGTCAAATTGAAGGGAGAGGTGGAAGGAGATCTCGAATTGATTTTTAGTAAAGGAGAAAATGAATGGAAAATAGATGTTCCTCAACAAGAGGTAAATCGTTACACGGGGACCTCTTTTATTTATGATTGGTATTCGAAAGATGTGACGGTGACAATAAAATCAAAAAAGGGTAAGATAAAAGAATTGAGAGCGTATTTTGATTCGTTTTCATAATAGGTGTTTTAATGTTAGAGAAAAAGGTCGCTTCACCATTCGGACGAAACGACCTTTTTGATTTTTATTAGGTAAACTATTGGTCGGGCGGATGAGTTTGATTTTTTAGTTTTTATCGTTTATAACCGTTAGATTCCATTTTTTTTTATATTTGCAGAACTATTTAGCATACCAAAAAGTATAAAATGGCCGAATTACGGGAGGAGATTATCAGCAAATCGTTTGTGCAATTCCTGACGAGGGGGTATAAAGCGTGTTCTCTAAAAGATTTGGAACAGGCTACCGGTTTGACCAAAGGGGCTTTTTATTACTACTTTAAGGATAAAAAAGAGATACTGAAGGCAGGAATTGAGAAATATTTTACCGTTATGCGTGAAATCGGGGATAAGGAATTGGTTCAGATTTCTTCATTGCGGGAATTTTTCGGGTTGGTATTACAATATAAGGAAGAGAGTGCCGATCTTTCGAAAAAATTATTCAATACCTACGTGATAGAGGTTTTATTTTTTCAATTGGTATTGGAAGTGTCTTCGCTGTTTCCCGAATTTAGAGAGCGGATATACGGTATTTCCAAAAATCGATTAGCCTGTTGGGAGTATATTATTTTGAAGGCAAAGGAAAAAGGTGAAATCCGTGAAACGTTAGATACTTCCGTATTGGCGAAGAATTTAATGTCCGTGTCGATCAGTATGCTGAATTTGAAGTTCGAAGAGGCCGATATGAAATTTGTTTTTTCGGATATGCGGATGCAGTTTGAACAATATTATCTGTTGATAAAAAGATGAGCGGTACCAGGGAAACAATCATTGAAACGGCCTTTTTGCTTTTTCTGAAGCGGGGCTATAAGGCGGTGACTTTATCGGACTTGGAACGGGCCGTGGGGATGACGAAGGGTACGTTTTACTACCATTTTACAAATAAGGAAGAGGTTTTGAAAGAGGGTATCAGCGAGTACTATCGTTTATTGAACCGGAAAAGGACGGAGGAATTTGAACAGATACATTCGTTACGGGAGTTTATAGATGTGACGATACGCCATTTGCTGGAGATCGATAATTATAGCGCCAAAAGTTTTGATAGCGATATTCCGGAAATTTTATGTCTTTCGTTATTGGTAGAAGTGATTTCCATTTATCCCGAGTTTCGGGAAGTCGTGTTGAATACGAAAGTTTCCTGGTTATCTAAATTGGAACAATTGATATTGCAGGCGAAGAGGGAGGGAGAAGTGAGAGATGACGTGGATACGTCTATTTTGGCAAAGAATTTGCTGAATATAGGAGTCGGGGTGATCAATTATCTGATCATGCATCAGGATATTTCTTATGCGTTATCGGCTGTTCGATCGCAATACGAACAATTGTATTCCTTGGTAAAAGCAGGGTAATTTTTTTGGTAAACCACATACCGAAAAGTATAATAAAAAGAGACGAGATTACGTTGAATATTGAAATCGGTTTTTGTTAATGTTTGCATAACTAATGTTTAAAGATATGAGAAGGGTTATTTTTAGTATTGTTTGTATGTTCCTATTTATGAATTTATGCGCCCAGCGGGAAATGAGCTTAGAAGATTTCCGTCGTTTGGCGATAGAGAATAATAAAAACCTGAAGATAGCCGATGAAGAGATTCGTGCAAGCCGGGAGCAGAAAAAAGAGGCTTTCACGAAATATTTACCCGGAATCGATGCGATGGGTACGTATATGCGGAATCAAAAAGAGATCAATCTTTTAGCTGAAGACGCTCATTTGCCTGTAGGTACGATAGAGAATGGAAAGTTTACTTTTCGGCCGGATCAATTGATGTCGGGGCCGGATGGAAAACCGGTCGTAGTGAATGGTCAGTATGTTCCGAAAGATTATGCTTTATTGCCAAAGAGTGCCATGACGGTAGACGAACGTAATTTAGCCGTATTGCAGATCGGTTTGACACAGCCGTTGTATATGGGGGGAAAGATCCGGGCTTATAATCAGTTGGCGGGATTGTCCGAGAAATTGGCGGAAAGTAACCGGTCTCAGGAGTTACAGAATATTATCGTTGCCACGGATGAGGCGTATTGGCAGATCGTCTCTTTGGTGAACCGGAAACAGATGGCGGAAAAATACGTGGAGACCTTGAAAAAATTTGAGCACGATGTATTGTTGATGGAGGAGACCGGAGTGGCAACAAAGGCGGATGTCCTTTCCGTAAAGGTAAAACTGAATCAGGGAGAGATGATGTTAACGAAGGTGGAAGACGGGTTAAGTTTGTCGCGTATGGTGTTGAACCAGATTTGCGGGTTACCGATCGATACGGTGATCCCTTTAAGGGAGGAGCATATGGATATGAAGTTAAAGGAGGTCTCGGGTGTGGATATCCGGCAGGTTTTTAACCGTCGTCCCGAGGTGGCCAGTTTGACCTTGGCAACCGATATGTATAAAAAAAAGGAAAAAATAGCGTTGTCGGAGTATTTACCGACGATCGCTTTGATGGTTAATTGGTTTGCAAGTACTCCCTCTTTTTATGATGGGATAAGTGCTAAGTTCGATGGAATGTGGAGCGTCGGGATCGGGATAAAAGCTCCGATTTTTCATTGGGGAGCTTCCCGGAAAAGCCTGAGGCACGCGAAGACCCAGACTAACATTATGAATTATAAGTTGCAGGAAGCGAAAGAAAAAATCGAGTTGCAAGTGAATCAATCCGAGTTTAAGGTTAAGGAAGTAGCCAAAAAGTTGGAGATGGCACGTAAAAACATGGAAAAAGCGGAAGAGAATCTTCGATTTGCCAACCTGGGATTTCAGGAAGGAACAATTCCGGTGTTAAACGTATTGGAGGCACAGACGGCTTGGTTGTCGGCCAACGCCGAGCTAATCGATACGCGGATAGAGGCGAAATTGAGCGAAGTTTATCTGCAAAAAGCATACGGAACCTTGTTGGAGATTGATAAATAAGGTATAACTATAATTACGATATGGTGATGAAAAATGAAAAAAAGGAAAACGGTAAGGTAAAAATTTTTGCCGGAATTGTTTTGATCGTCCTTTTGGTAGGAGTTTTCGGTTTTATTTTTAGGAAACCGCTTCCGGAGATCATACAGGGAGAAGCGGAGGCGAATGAGGTCAGGATTTCCGGGAAAGTACCCGGAAGAATTGCCCTTTTCTTAGTGGACGAAGGGGATCGGGTTCGGAAAGGCGATACTGTCGCTATTCTGGATAGTCCGGAGGTGATAGCAAAATATTCTCAGGCCCGTGCGGCGGAAGAGGCGGCGCAAGCATTGAGTGATAAAGCTCAGAAAGGGGCTCGGGAAGAAAAAATCACTATGGCGTATCAAACCTGGAAAAAGGCTCAGGCAGCCTCGGATGTTGCCAAAAAATCTTATGAACGCGTGCAGAAATTGTTCGAGAACGGGGTTATGTCAGCTCAGAAAAGAGATGAGGCCGAAGCGAATTATAAAGCGATGTCAGCTACGGAGCAAGCCGCCCAAGCCCAATATGAAATGGCTATGAACGGGGCTGAAAAAGAGGATAAATTGGCCGCGGAGGCTCAGGTGAACCGGGCTAAGGGAGCCGTGGCCGAGGTTAGTTCGTACGTGAACGAGACATTTTTAATTTCTCCGATAGACGGTGAGATATCCGAACGCTATCCTCACGTGGGAGAGTTGGTCGGAACGGGTTCTCCGGTCATGGATGTATTGGATTTATCCGATACGTGGGTCGTTTTTAATGTCCGGGAAGATTTACTGAAAGATTTACAGGTGGGGGTTACTTTCAAAGCCTACGTTCCGGCTCTGGATAATAAGGAGATTACTTTAAAAGTGACCCGGATGAAAGACATGGGAAGTTATGCGGCCTGGAGAGCGACCAAGACGACCGGACAGTATGATGCTAAAACTTTTGAAGTAAAGGCTGTTCCGACAGAACCGGTAGAGGGTTTGCGTCCGGGGATGAGCGTGTTGAAAAAAGTGAAGGGTTAAGCTACCGGAAAACGGAGTTCTTAGTCGGAAAAATCTTAAATCTTAAATAGAGATGCAAAAGGATATACGGGCTTTGTGGGTTTTGATGAAGAGAGAGTTTAGGATTCTCTCGGGGCGTTGGCTGTATTGGTTTGTGATGGTGGTCGCCCCGATGTTCTGTTTCCTTTTTTTTATGGATTTACTGAAAGACGGCTTGCCGACGAATTTACCGATAGCCGTTGTCGATGAAGACAATACGGCTATGTCCCGTCAATTGGTCCGCACGCTGAATTCTTTTGCACAATCGGAAGTGGCGATGCAGACTACCTCTTTTAAGGAGGCAAGGGAGGCCATGCAAAAGAGCGAAGTGTACGGTATTTTCCATATTCCTGCAGATTTCCGGCGGGATATTTCCACGGGAAAAGAGCCGGTTATCTCTTTTTACACGAATGATACCTACTTTCTTCCGGCCTCTTTGGTATATAAAGATATGAGAACCCAAACCTCTTTGGCCAACGGTGCAGTTCAGCAAACATTATTATTGGCAAAAGGAGAGGGAGGTCCTTTGTTGTCGGCCCGGTTGATGCCTGTCGCTTTGGACTCTCATCCGTTGAATAATCCGTGGCTGAGTTACTCCGTATATTTGGCTAATTTTCTTTTACCGGCTTTTCTTTGCATGTTCGTGATGTTCATGACTGCATACAGTATCGGGGAAGAGGTAAAGCGGGGAACTTCCCGGAAATGGTTGGAAATGGGGCGTAACTCGATCGTGTTGTCGTTGATGGGTAAGCTTATCCCACAAGCTGTTGTCTTTATCTGTATGGGGATGTTTTATTTGTCACTACTTTATGTTTACGCTCGTTTCCCATTGAACAGCGGTTTTTTCCCGATGTTTTTAGGAATGGTAATGATGGTGCTTGCATCTCAGGGAGTGGCCTTGTTTTTAACGGGACTGGTTCGGCGTAATCGAATTGCTTTGAGTGCTTGTGCTTTGTGGGGAGTGCTTGCTTTCTCCATTTGCGGTTTTACTTATCCTGTCCGTTCCATGCCTTTTTTAGTTCAAGCGATGAGTAATCTTTTTCAAATGAGGCATTATCTTTTGATTTATATCGATCAGGCTCTTAATGGCTTGGATATGATTTATTCCTGGCAGTCTTATTCCGCCTTGTTGGTATTTATGTTGTTACCGTTGTTGGTCCTGAAAAAATTGAAATTGGATTTGTTGAAATTTAAATATATGCCGTGATCGGTAGAATGATTAATTTGTGAAATGGATGATTGATTTCTGGAAAGATATATATTATGTGCTGAGACGGGAATTTTACATGATCTTCCGGGATCATGCCGTGTTAACTTTTTTCGTGGCTCTGACCCTGGCTTACCCGATAACTTATGCTTATATTTATAGCAACGAAGTGGCTCGGGAGATCCCGGTTGCCGTAGTGGATCAGGATAAATCGTCGGAGAGTCGGGAGTTTATCCGGAATTGGAATGCCACGGCAGGGGTGGATGTGGTAGCTTATTGCAGTAATATGGAGGAGGCGAAGAAGTTAATGTACCGGAAAAAGATCTATGGTATATTGGAGGTCCCTTCTGATTTTAGCAGATGGATAGCCAGGGGAGAACAGGCTCATGTTTCGCTTTTTTGTGATATGAGTGCCTTGTTGAATTATAAGACTTTATTGACGGCAGCTACGGACGTCTCTTTGGCTATGGGGAAAAAGATACAAGTAGACGGGATGGAATATGCCTCGAAAATCCAACAACAACTAACAGCTTCTCCTGTTAAAGTACGTGAGGTGAAGATGTATAATCCTCAGAGCGGATTTACCTCTTTCCTAATCCCGGCTGTTCTGATTTTAGTAATACAACAGTCTTTATTATTGGGAATGGGAACTATTGCGGGAACAGAGAGGGATCGTAATATTAAAAAGCGAATGATCCCCCGGAATATGCATTACCGTTACCCTTTGCGGGTCGTGTTGGGAAAGGGCATGATTTATCTCCCGATCTATTTTGTGATGGGTTATTGGATTTTATTCATCGTCCCCCGTATATTCGGGATGACTCAAATCGGGGCGAAGTTGGAACTGATGTGGTTTCTCTTGCCTTTTTTACTCTCGTGTATCTTTTTTGCCATGATACTCTCTTTTTTGTCCAAGGAGCGGGAAATGCCTTATCTTTTATTTGTTTTCACCTCTGTTCCTTTGATGTTTATTTCCGGAATCTCTTGGCCTAAAACGGCGATTCCGGAATATTGGCTTTGGATAAGCAATGTATTCCCTTCTACACATGGAATAAACGGTTTTATCTCTATCAATAATATGGGAGCAACTCTATCCCAAGTCTCTTGTGAGTTTTACAGCTTGTGGATTTTGACATTTATTTATTTCGGATTGGCTTATTTTTTGTATAAAAAAGAGGTGGAAAAAATCTGGGGATGAATGGGATAGCCCTAAGATAGAGAGAACGACTTTTTAGCGTGGTGGTTAATAAACGAATATAAAAACAGCGTGTATGACGAATAAGTTTATTCTTCTGGTATTGAGTATGGTGTTATTGCTCGGGGCGTGCCGTACGTCAAAGACGGGCCGTACTCAGGGAAAAATGGTGGTAAAAGCGGATACGGTAAAAGACCATCAAGGGGAATTATCTATTGTGTATCCGGGAAAAATAAAGGCGGCTTCCGATGTGAATCTGGCTTTTCGGGTGGCCGGTCCTATTTTGAGAATGCCGTTGGAGGTAGGAGCCTTCGTAAAGAAAGGCACTGTAATTGCCGAAATAGATCCCCGGGATTATGAAATTCAGTTTTCTGCCACGGAGGCTGAATTCCGACAGGTAAAAGGAGAGGCCGAGCGAGTGATTGAGTTGTATAATCGGAAAAGCGTTCCCGTGAACGATTATGAAAAAGCCGTATACGGTTTAAGACAAATAACAGCTAAATACAACGCTCATAGAAATGCGTTGGAAGATACCCGTTTACTGGCTCCGTTCGACGGGTATATTCAAAAAAAGATTTTTAATCCTCATGAAACGGTAAATGCCGGTATACCGGTAATTTCTATGATCAATAGTGCTTATTTCGATGTGGAGATCGATATCCCCTCGAGCGACTATGTTCGTCAGGCTTTGTTCAAATCTTTTTCTTGTACTATCGATGTTTTTCCGGATAAGGTATTCCCTTTGGAATTGATAGAAGTTACCCGAAAGGCTAATTTAAACCAGCTCTACAAGATGCGTCTTCGTCTGAGACCGGAAAAAGGATTTGATATAGCTGCCGGGATGAGTGTAAACGTAAACATCGAATATAATCCTCAAATTAGCGAGTTAACGATTATTCCGTTATCCGCTGTTTTTGAAAATAGGGGGGATGCTGCCGTTTGGGTGTATAATCCTTCGACTCGAACCGTTTCTACGAGAGAGATAAAACTTGGTAAAATATTGAAAGACGGGACCGTTATTGTCGCACAAGGGTTGAAGGTGGGAGAGATCGTTATTTCAGCCGGAGTCCACGGGTTGAACGAAGGTATGGAAGTTGAACTTTTGAAAGGAGTGTCATCGACTAACGTGGGAGGATTGCTATGAACTTGACGGAATACGCTTTGAATAATAGAGCGTTGGTGAAATTTTTTATTGCCGTGCTCGTGATTGGCGGTGTTTTTGCTTTTATCTCTATGAGTAAATTGGAGGATCCGGAGATAAAGGTAAAACAGGCGATGATTCTTACTGTTTATCCCGGGGCTTCTGCTCATCAAGTGGAGTTGGAAGTGACCGATGTATTGGAAAAATCGATTCGTTCCATGGGAGCTATATCTACTATCGAATCCAAATCGGTAGCGGATATGTCTTTGATAACCGTGGAGTTGGAGAGTACGGTCAGCGGAGATGAATTAGAACAGAAATGGGATATTTTACGACGGAAGGTGATAAATGCACAGGCCAGTTTACCATCGGGGACCCGTCCTTCCGTTGTCATGGATGATTTTGGGGACGTGTATGGTATGTTTTATGCGATAACGACCGACGGCGTATCAGATGAGGAGTTGATGGATTATGCCCAACTGGTGAAACGGGAGTTACAGGATGTTGCGGGGGTACGTCGGGTCGAACTGTACGGGGATCGGAAACCTTGTATCAATATCGAGATCCTTCAGGATCAAATGGTGAACCTGGGTGTACATCCCATGGAGGTTCTGGCTACATTGAATAATCAGAATAAGACGGTTTATCCCGGTTATTTTAATAGCGGTGACCAACGTATCCGGGTGGCCGTGAATGATAGCTATCGCTCTATTGAAGATATTCAAGATTTAATTATTCAGGGGCACGAGGGAGATCAATTGCGATTACGGGATATTGCTACCGTGACCAAGGGATACGAGGACCCTTCTCGTAACGAGATGCGCTATGATGGAAAACGTGCTTTTGGATTAGCCGTTTCTATGGAAAAAGGGGGAAATATTGTTTCATTGGGGCGTATTGTCGATAAAAAACTGACAGATCTCAAAACTTCCCGGATTCCGGTAGGTATTGATTTCCATAAGGTCTTTTTTCAACCGGAACGGGTAAGTGAGGCTATCGGCGTATTTATGGTGAATTTAGTGGAATCCGTTGTTATTGTCATATTGATTCTGATGTTGACGATGGGCTTCCGGAGCGGTGTTATCATAGGAACCGGTTTGGTGATTATTGTGTTGGGTTCTTTTGTGGTGCTCTATCTTTTTGACGGAACATTGCAGCGAGTTTCATTGGGATCGTTAATTGTAGCCATGGGAATGTTGGTGGATAATGCCATCGTTATTGTGGACGGGATTTTGGTCGACCTGGAACGGGGAATAAAACGTCCGGCGGCTTTGACAAATATTACGAAGAAGACCGCTATGCCTTTATTGGGGGCCACCTTGATAGCCATATTGGCATTCTTCCCGATTTTTATTTCTCCGGATACGACGGGCGAATATGTTCGGGATCTATTTATCGTGTTGGCCGTTTCTTTGTTGCTGAGTTGGATATTAGCCTTGACTCAAATTCCTATCCACGCGGATAGATCGTTGAAAATACAACCGAAGGAGGGTGGTGAAAAACTTTTTGATAGTAGGATTTACCGTTTGTTTCGGACTTTTTTAACTTATATTTTATGGCATAAGAAGTTAGCTGTTGCTGTCGTTGTCGTTTTATTGGCGATCACGGCTTATTGTTACCGTTATATCCCCCAGGGTTTTTTCCCTGATCTGAGTTATTCCCAGTTATATGTAGAATTTAAAATGCCTGAAGGAACCAGGATAGAACGAGTAAAATCCGATTTGGCCGAAATCGAGCGTTATTTATTGAATCGTCCGGATATTACCCACGTGACAACGAGTTTGGGAGGAACTCCTGCCCGCTATAATTTGGTACGTTCCATAGCAGAACCTTCCATGAGTTATGGGGAATTAATTGTGGATTATACCAGCCCCGATGCATTAAAAAGTTCATTATCGGAAATCCAGGATTATCTGGAGGCTCATTATCCGGATGCTTACGTGAGGATGAAGCGTTATAATCTCATGTACAAAAAATTTCCGATCGAATTGATGTTTTCCGGTCCCGATCCTGCCGTTTTAAAAGAGTTGACGGCTAAAGCCGAACGTATTATGCGCGATGAACCGGCAGTTATGCTTGTCACGAGGGATTGGGACCCGATGGTTCCCGTGTTGATGGTGAACTATTATCAACCGATAGCCCGCTCTGCGGGACTTTCCCGTTCCGACGTGGGATTGTCTATGTTGTCGGCAACGGATGGACTGCCGGTAGGGGCTTACTACGAGGGAACCCGTTCTCTGCCTTTATACATGAAGAGCCGGAATAGCCGGGGAGAAAAGGTCGAAGCGTTGGATAATATTCCCGTGTGGAGCGTGATGCCTTCTGCTTCTGCTTTAAACGAGGAATCTTTGAAAGGATTATTGATGGGAACGACCTCGGGAGAGGAGTTGTTGGCTCGAACCATAGGTTCGACCCCTTTGAATCAGGTTACCCGTGGTGTGAGTATGAAGTGGGAAGATCCGGTCGTACGGCGCTATAACGGGCAACGGGCGATGCGGGCGCAATGTAATAACGCTTTGGGCTATACTGCCGAAAGTGCAAGGGTTCTTTTGGCCGAGAGAATAGATACGATTGCTCTACCGGAAGGCTATACGATGCAATGGTTAGGGGAGCATAAAGCGAGCGGGGAATCGATGAAGTATCTTTTCGCCAATATTCCGTTGGCTATTATCTTGATGGTTGCCATATTGATTATGTTGTTTAAAGATTTTAGAAAACCGATAATCATTTTCTTGTGTTTACCTTTGGCGACGATCGGTATTGTGGCGGGAATGTTATTAAGCGGTAAAGAGTTCGGGTTCGTGGCTATCGTCGGAGCTCTCGGATTGATCGGGATGATGATTAAGAATGGAGTGGTATTGTTAGATGAGATCGGTTTGCAGATAGCCTCGGGAAAGAGTCAATTGCAAGCGTTGTTAGATTCCTCTTCTTCCCGTTTCCGTCCGGTAATGATGGCCTCTTTAACGACTATATTAGGAATGATTCCGCTTTTAGGGGACGATATGTTCGGCTCTATGGCAGTAACGATTATGGGAGGATTATTAGTCGGAACAGTGATCACGTTGGTATTTATTCCGGTTTTATATGCAATCTTCTTTGAAGATAAAAAGAGGAATAACGTTTAGCGAATGATAAATTTAAATCAAGGAAAAATGCGCTTTTTATTTGTAGTTATATTGTTGGTGGGTTTTATACCGGTACAGGCTCAGGTATCATTGGATTTAAAAAAATGTCGGGAAATGGCCTTGGAGAACAGCAAGAAAATAGCTATTGCGGCTCAACAAGTTGAGAAGTCCGCTTATGACGTGAAAAGTTACAGGGCTAATTTCTTTCCGAAGTTTTCGGCCACTGGCGTGTATGCTTATATGCAAAAGAGGTGGAAGTTTAAGATTAACGGCGGTTATTTGCCCACGTATATTCAGGACGGACAAGGGAATTTAGTTCCCAATTTATATCTTGATCCGACAACGCATTTGCCGGTGATGGGAAAAGACGGTATGTTTCTTTTTAATGAATATGCTTTTATGCCTGATATCAATTTGGCTTTGGGCTTGAGGGGTATTTATACGGCGGGGATTTTGTTGGAGCAGCCTCTTTTTATGGGTGGAAAGGTGCGTTCTGCTTTCAGGATGGCAAAGATAGGGAAAGAGATGGCGGATCTGAATCAGGAATACAATCGAAAGGAGGTAATTTTAGAGGCCGACGAGGCGTATTGGCAATATTTGAAAGTGTGTGAATTGGTAACTTCTGCCGAGAAATATAAGTCGGTTGTGAAAGAGTTGGTACTTAACCTGGTAAATGCTTATGAAATCGGAATGAGTTCCCGTAATGATTTATTGAAAGCACAGGTAAAGCTGAATGAGGCAGAGCTTATGTTGCAAAAGGCTATGAATGGTAAGTCTTTGGCCCGTATGAATTTATGTCGGATTGTCGGGATCGATTTTTATTCGGAAGTACAGATTAGTGACACTCTTCAAGAAGGGATTACTCCGGGGTTATTCGAGGTGAAGGCGGGAATCACGGGACGGCCCGAATATAATTTGTTAGAAAAGGAGGTCGAGTTAAAAATAAAAGAGGTGGAACTGACCCGTTCCGATTTTTTACCTCAACTGGGAGTTTCGGCTTCTTACGGGTATTCCGATGGAATAACCGTGAACGGACAGGGTTCTGGTATATCTTCTTTTACGGCAATGGCTTCCTTAAAAATTCCGATTTACAATTGGGGAGAAGGCAGAAATAAGGTTCGTTCAGTGAAGGCGGAAAAAGAGATGAGCCGTTTGAGACAGGAAGACATGGCACAAATGATGCAGTTAGAGATTGCCCGGGCTCGTTTTAACGTGGAAGATGCGGTAACCCGGGTAACATTGACCCGTCAATCGTTATCTCAGGCGGAGGAAAATTTGATTGTTAGTAAAAATCAATACGAAGTCGGGATGGAAACATTGACCGACTATATGGAAGCACAGGCTCAGTGGCAAAAAGCATGGAGTGACTGGATTGATGCCAAGGCTGAATTACGTTTAAGTGAAACCCGTTATTTGAAAGCGACAGGGCAATTGTAAAGATTCGTCCAGATACGATCGATTGAAATAATATACCTGTTTTCGCTGTTTTCGTTTTTTGTTTGGATGTTTTTATCGAGTTTCGGAAAAGAAAGTGAAACATTTGTTTAGTCTTTTGAGTATATGGTTATGATCTTTAACTGTATATTATGAAGATGATGTTTTTTTCTGTATTGAAATGGGCTCCGGTGATAGGAGCTTTATTTGTAGTCGAATCCTGTCGCAGAGCGGCGCCTGGATTAGAGATCCCGCAGTTGGTTAAAACGGCAGAGATTCAAAAATATGAAGGAGAGAGTAGTACGAGTTATCCGGGGAAGATAAAAGCGGCTTCGGATGTGAAATTGGCCTTTCGGGTGGCGGGTCCGATCATAAGGTTTAGAGCAAAAGAGGGGGAATACGTGAAGAAGGGACAAGTATTAGCCGAAATCGATCCCCGGGATTATAAGTTGCAATTTGATGCTACGGCGGCCGAGTATAAACAGATCAAAGGTGAGTCGGAGCGAGTGATGGAGCTTTATCGCCGGAAGAGTGTTCCGGTAAATGATTATGATAAGGCGGTTGCTGCATTGAAACGGATTAAGGCTCTTTATGAGGCGCATCGAAATGCTTTGAACGATACGAAATTAAGGGCTCCTTTTGACGGGTATATCCAAAAAAAGTTTTTTGATGCTCATGAAATCGTTAATCAGGGATTACCCGTATTGTCGATGATCAATGATAATTACTTCGAGATAGACATAGATATTCCCTCGAGTGATTATATTCGCCGGGAGAACTTCGTGAGTTCTTATTGCGTTGCCGATGTGTATCCGGGAATGAAAATTCCGTTGGAACTATTGGAAATCGCACAACAGGCTAATTACAATCAACTCTTTAAAGTCCGGTTTCGTCTGAAACCGGAACAAAAATTGGATATCGCTGCAGGGATGAGCGCTACTGTCACCATCGACTTTATGCCGGGGAAAGACGATTTGGCCTTGATTCCTATTTCCGCTCTTTTTCAAAAAGACGGGAAATCGTATGTGTGGTCTTACGAAAAGAAGGAGGGGAAGATAAGTAAATCTTTAGTAGAGATCGTTGAAATTCAGAAAGACGGGATGGTTTTGGTTCAATCCGAACTGCTACCCGGATCTTGGATCGTTACAGCCGGGGTCAATCATTTGAAAGAGGGACAAAAAGTTCGTCAACTTCCCCCCGTATCAACCTCTAATGTCGGAAAACTTTTATAATGCTTTGTCGGTTACGATTTATAGACGATGGTAACCGGCGGGTAGGCAACTTGTAATTTTGATAATATGAACTTTACGGAATATGCATTAAAAAATAAAGCCTTAGTTTATTTTTTCGTCTTCGTGTTGGTGGTCGGAGGAGTTTATTCTTTTTTTACCATGAGTAAACTGGAGGATCCGGCTATTACGGTGAAGCAGGCTTTGGTGATAACCACTTTTCCGGGAGCCTCGGCTTATCAAGTCGAATTGGAGGTAACGGATGTTCTGGAGAAATCCATACGTTCCATGGGAGATTTGGATCATGTCTCTTCTCTTTCGATGGACGATGTGTCGATGATTACGGTGGAACTGAGCAGTACGGTACCGCTGGCGGAGTTACAACAAAACTGGGACATTTTGCGACGGAAGGTGGCAAATGTTCAAGCTCAATTACCGGAAGGGGCCAATGCCTCTTTGGTGATGGATGATTTCGGGGACGTATACGGAATGTTTTATGCCATGACCTCGGACGGATTCGGATATCAGGAGATGTCCGATTATGCCGAATTGGTCCGTCGTACGGTATTGGATATAGACGGGGTAAGCAGTGTGGATATATACGGGGAGCGGCAGGCTTGTATCAATATCGATATACGGGAGGATAAGATGGCCAATCTCGGCGTTCACCCCGCGGAGATTATCATGACGCTGAACGGACAAAATAAAACGGTTTATTCCGGCTATTTCGATAGCGGAGAAAAGCGGATAAGGGTGAATGTAGACGGAGCTTATAAAGCCATAGAGGATATTCGTAACCTTCTGATAAAAGGGCATGAGCAAGATCAGATCCGGCTTTCGGATGTGGCAACTATCACGAAAGGATACGTGGAACCCCAGCGGGAGGGATTAATCTATGATACGATTCCTGCTATCGCCATCTCTATTGCCATGGAAAAAGGAGGGAATATCATTCAATTGGGTAAGAAGGTGGACGAGAAATTAGCAGAATTGAAACGGGAAATTATTCCGGCTGGAATTGATTTTCAAAAAGTATTTTTTCAACCTACCCGGGTGCAGAGTGCTATTAACGTATTTATGGTGAATCTGATAGAATCCGTCCTGATCGTTATTTTGGTCGTGATGTTATTCATGGGTTTCAGAAGCGGTTATATTATTGGTATCGGTTTGGTTGTCGTGGTTTTAGGGTCTTTCGTGATACTTCATATGATGCATGGAACGTTACAACGGGTTTCGTTGGCTTCGTTTATCGTGGCCATGGGAATGCTGGTGGATAATGCTATTGTAATCACGGATGGGATATTGGTAGATTTGAAACGGGGACTGAAGAAACCCGATGCTTTGGTCAATATTACCAAAAAAACAGCATGGCCTTTGTTGGGAGCAACGACGATCGGGATCTTAACCTTTTTACCGATTTATCTCTCTCCCGATACGACGGGTGAGTATGTCCGGGATCTTTTTATCGTACTGGCGGTCTCCTTGTGGTTGAGTTGGGTGTTAGCGTTGGCTTATGTCCCGATTCAGGCGGATAGGGGATTGAAGGTAAACCCGGCCAAGCAGGTTAGCGAAAAAGAGATGTATGACACGAAGGTATACCGGATGTTTAGGGGGGTGTTGCAATTTTCCGTGTATAACCGGATCGGTGTTTTGGCTGCGACAGTCGTTCTGTTATTAGTCAGTGTGTACATGTTTCGGTATATAAAACAAGGGTTCTTCCCCGATTTGAGTTACAATCAATTGTATATAGAATATAAGATGCCTTACGGGACGAATCCGCAGACGGTAAAAGAAGATCTGGCTTCCATCGAACGGTATCTCTCTTCCCGTCCCGAGATCACGATGGTAACGACGAGCTTGGGAGGAACACCTTCCCGGTATAATTTGGTCCGGACCGTGGCCGAGCCGGCTTTGAGTTACGGCGAGTTGATCGTGGATTTTACTTCTCCGGAGACATTGAAAGCGAATCTGAACGAGTTACAGAAATATTTATCGGAACATTACCCCTCTGCTTACGTACGCATGAAACAATACAATCTGATGTACATGGACTATCCCGTGCAGTTTATGATTTCAGGGCCTGACCCTGCCGTCTTAAAGCGGTTATGTGCCCAAGTGGAGGAGATCATGAGGGATGATTCGACCACGATGCTGGTGACCAATGACTGGGGACCCATGACGCCGGCTTTGAACGTGGAGTATTATCAACCGATAGCACGGGTGGCCAATCTTTCCCGCGAGGATGTCGGAATGGCCTTGTTGGCGACGACAGACGGTTTGCCGGTAGGATCCTATTACGAGGGACAACACGATTTGCCGATTTATGTAAAAAGTGTGGGGCAGGATAATCAACGTTTGGGTAAATTAGGAAACGTTCCGGTTTGGAGTTTGGTTCCTTCCACGAATCTGTTGAACATGGAGACCATAAAAGAGCTGATAAGCGGAATGATTTCGGCAGACGAGTTATTGACGGCTGCAATCGGGTCAACGCCTTTAAATCAAGCGACCAATGGAATAAATGCCGTTTGGGAGGTTCCCGTGGTGCGTCGTTATAACGGCCAGCGTTCTATATCCGCCCAATGTAACAATGCTCCGGGATACACCAGCAATGAAGTACGGAACAGCCTTCTTACTAAAATCGACACGATTCAATTTCCTCCGGGGTATACGACCGAGTGGCAAGGGGAGTATTTGGCCAGTACGCAGTCCAAACAATACCTGTTTAAGAATGTGCCGGTTGCTATTGTTCTCGTGTTGGCTATTTTGATTGCACTTTTTAAAGATTTCAAACGTCCGGCGATGATTTTATTGTGTTTGCCGTTAGCGATTACCGGAGTCGTTTTCGGAATGTTGTTGGCCGGAAAAGAGTTCGGTTTTGTTGCTATCGTGGGAGCACTCGGGCTTGTCGGGATGATGATTAAAAATGGTGTGGTGTTGGTGGATGAGGTCGATATCCAGATCCGATCGGGGAAAGATCCTTTCCAGGCTTTGTTGGATGCCTCTTCTTCCCGGTTGCGTCCTGTATTTTTAGCCGCGATGACAACCATATTGGGAATGATTCCTTTGGTTAACGACGATATGTTCGGGGCTTTGGCCGTGACCATAATGGGTGGGTTGTTTATTGGGACCGTGATCACGTTGGTTATTCTTCCGGTTCTTTATTCTCTCTTTTTAAAAATCAAACATCCGAAACGGGAGAAGAAAGATTTTCACATGGGATTAAGTTAATGAATGAGTTTTGAACGATAGAATTTAAATAATAGAAGAAGATGCGATTTTTATTTATTACCCTACTGGTGTTAGGACTGAGTCCGGTGAAGGCGCAGGTCGTGCTGAACTTAGAGCGCTGTCGGGAAATGGCACTTGAGTATAGCCAACAATTGGCTATTGCCCGCCAACAGGAACAAAAGGCCGTTTGGACCAAAAAAGAGTATAGAGCCAATTACTATCCGAAACTTTCGATTACCGGTATTTATTTTTATAACCAGAAAAAACAGAAGTATAGTTTGGACGGGGGATATTTGCCGACTTACGTGCCCGGAGAGAATCAAAAGTTAGAACCGAATTTAGTTGTCGGTCCGGACGGGAAACCTATCTTCGGTCCCGATGGAAAACCCGTGTTTAAAGAGTATGCTTTTTTACCGGATATTCCGATTTCTCTTTCGATGAGAGGAGTATATATGGCCGGCGTGCAGTTGCAACAGCCCCTTTTTTTGGGAGGGAAGATCCGGGCCGCTCATCAGGCAGCCAAAGCGGGAGAAATATTGGCAAAGGAGAATGTGCGCTTAAATCGTTCGCAAGTTCTTGTTGAGTTGGAACAGGCTTATTGGCAATGTATACGGGTTCGGGAGTTGGTTCTCGTGGCCCGGAAATACAAGGAGGTCGTGGGGGAGTTGGTGAAAAATCTGGAAGATGCTCAACAAACCGGAATGACTTCTTTAAATAATGTGTTGAAAGCACAGGTGAAATTCAATGAGGCTGTTTTGCAATTACAGAAGGCCCAACACGGGCAGGAACTTTCCCGGATGAATCTTTGTCGTTTGGTCGGATTGGATTTGGAGACGAGGATAGAATTGACAGATTCGTTATCTTCAACATTAAGTCCGCAAATATGGGCTTTACCCGATCATCTGGAGCAACGTCCCGATTATAATATGTTAGAAAAGGAGATCGAGATGAAACAGAAAGAGATCCGTATCGCTCGTTCCGGTTTCTTGCCTCAGGTCGGAGTCTCTGTAGGGTATGGTTTTAGCGGGGGCTTGGAATTAAACGGGGATGGTGCCGACGATCATTCGTTTAATGCATTGGCTTCGGTACAGATTCCCGTATTCAATTGGGGGGAAGGTCGGAACAAGGTCCGTTCTGCAAAGGTAGACGAGGAGATAAGCCGTTTAAACAAAGAGAAAATGGGGGAATTGATGAGATTGGAAATTGCCGGAAACCGATTTAAACTGAAAGATGCTCAAACCCGTATTCAATTAACCCGTACGGCATTGGTTCAGGCGGAAGAAAATTTAAAGATTACGACAAACCAATACGAGGTAGGAATGGAAAATCTGACCAATTTGTTAGAGGCTCAAGCTCAATGGCAACAAGCATGGAGCGACTGGGTCGAAGCCAAGACGCAGTTGAAACTGAGTGAAACCGAGTATCTGCAGTCTATCGGTTTGTTGGAGGGAAAAAATGAATATGAATATAAATAATTCGAATGATGAAAGGTCTATTATGGGGATTGTGTTTTTTGCTTTTTGCGGTAAGCGGATGGGCAAAAGACAAAAAAGTAACGGGAACGGGTTATGTGTTGATGTCGCAACGACCTTCGGAGGTCCATTTTGAAAAAATATCCGTTCAACAGGGGATTACACTCTATGTGACATTGGATAAGACGGCAACGATATCCGTGGAGTCGGATGATAATATTCTGCCATATATCAAGACGGAGATAAAAAATAATCAGTTGAATGTATATATAGAACCGGGTATTAGCATTCGCCGCTACACGGTAATGAACGTATTGGTGACCTTACCGCGACTTGTTCGTTTGGAGGCTGCTTCTGCGGCACGGATTGAGGGCTCGGCGCTGTTGCGGGTCGATCAATTGGAGGTGGTCGCTTCCGGTGCATCCAATATGAAATTGGAGGTGAAGGGAAACGAGTTACAGGTGGAAGCTTCCGGTGCCTCCCGTTTGGAATTGAAAGGGGAAGTAAAGCAATTGGATTTGAATCTTTCAACGGCATCCTACCTGAAGGCATGGGAATTATCAGCGGATACGTGTAATGCTGACATAAGCAATGCTGCTAAAGGAGAGATCTTCGTGCGTCAGAAATTAAACGCGGAGATATCTTCTTCCGGTTTGCTTTTGTATGGCGGGAGCCCTGTTATTACTCGTAATTTGAGTAGTGGAGGGTCTTTAGTTAAAAGGAGATAATATAACGTCCTTCTGGCTCCAAGGTTTCGGGAACTGCTTGTCCCGATATCGTGCGGGCCGAACGGAATGAGCTTCGGCCGGTTATTTGGTCAAGCGTGTAAGCGATTAAATATTCGTTTTTATCACCCCAGTCGTTCTGATCCCGGAAATAAGCGTTATCGCTTTCTTTTATGTAGTAATCGGGGACAATCCCGTTTCTTACGGATTCACGGTTACTGTTGGTATATTCGAATGCGATCAAATAGACATTCCATTGGTCGATGCTTGCATCGGAAGGAGTATAAACGATTCCTCCGGCATTTTTACCGGTAGTGGTTTCTCCTACGGTAATAACATCCATATAAGGTTTTAGGCCCGATATGACAACTTCGGAAGCCGAAGCGGTGGAGTTGTTGGTAAGAATCCATACCTTTTCCAAACCTAACCGGGCATTCTCTGGAACTTTGGCATTCAAATGTTCTTCTGTCATAAGAGAAGAATTTTGGTATATCGCCTGGTATTTTTCATTCCATTGTTTATAAATCAACAACTTGTTTGACATAACTGCGGATGTCGGGGCGATAAGAGAGGCCAAATGAACGGCCGCATGATTGTAACCTCCCCCGTTGTAACGAAGGTCTAATATTAATTCGTCTATTTCCTGTGTTTTGAATTCGTTGAAAATCCGGGTTAGTTCATCTAAAGAGCTTTGATTTTTATAAACGAAGCTGGCATAGGCGAGGTAACCGATTTTTTTGTCTCCCTCTTCGATTACCGTATTTTTTAGGATCGGATTGACTTCATATTTTTGGGCATTCAGACTGATACTTTCGGAAGAACCGTTTTTATGGGTCACTTGAATCGTTATCTCTCGGGCGTTTAATGCCGTTTGTATATTAGAGAGATTCGGGGTTAATCCGTTTACCCGTGTAATAATATCCCCTTTACGCAGTCCGGCTTTCCCCGCGGGGGAATCCGGAAAAACCATATTGATTTTGGAAAAAAGGGTATTGCCGGATTGATCGCTCCAAATGGTTACGCGTATGCCGAAACCGTAATCATCTCCGTCTTCAATGGCAGAGAGAGTCCCGTCAGCCGATTCGTCGGTTAAACGAGACCACCTGTCTCCTTCGTATTTTAGGGCATTGAAAAAGCTGGACGGAGCTGTTTCTTTATCCACGTTTTTCGTTTGGACCTCTTTGGCCCAAAAATACTCTTCTTTCATGTGGGACTCTACAAATTGATTGATGTTGTAGTTTTCCGAAAGATCCTTCTTATCCCCTATCTTGTCGTCCTGACAGCCGACGAGTAGTCCTGCGAACAGGAACCCATATAGTAATGTTTTCATATATTTAAATAAACAACAATACTACGATTTTTTGAAGAATAATAAAAGTTTTTTCGACGGATTAATTCGTAAAGTGTGGAATCACGGAATGGGTGTGGAAAATCGCCACAGTTGTTCCCCGTTTTTCTACAATCCGGGAAACGGTGTATGGCGATAAACGATATTGTATAGTATTGATTATTAGTATGAAATCTTGGAAGCGGCGGAAATTGTATGTTTTGGCATACTATTTCTTATAGAAAAGGCAAAGAGGTTAAAATTAAAAATTGAAAGTATGGTAGTTTTTGGATTTTTTATCGTTGTAGCCGTATCGGGGTTGTTATTGCCGCACTTTTTAACGGAACCTGATCATAAGCTGGAATCTAATAAGTGAACTGAATATATATGAGTTTAATTTTAAAACGGGAAATTATGAAAAATGTATTGAAAAGTATCGTAGTCGTAGCAGTTGTTGTGTTTGGTTTTTCAAATTATGTTGTGGCAGCGTCCCACCAGACTATTGCCAGAGATACGGTTATTCCGGATACAACCAAGCAGGAAGTTATGTTGAGTCTGGTCACTCGGGCAGATGTGGTTTGGACGAAAATTGACGTAGCCGATGTGCCGCAAGCAGTAAAGGATGCCGTTGCGAAAAAATACGAGGGCTATACGATTGAAGAGGCTTATAAAGGTGATAACGACCAATATAAACTGATTTTGAAAAAAGATGAACAAACAATCACGGTCATATATGATAAAGACGGGAAATTCATTAGTGAAGGGGAGAAATAAGTGAGGTACATAATCGTGCATTTGTAGGAGGCTGTTCGGATCTATTCCGGGATAGCCTCCTTTTCATTGTATATGTAGATAATAATCAATTTCTGATCTGTATCACCGAATGTGTGGAGGTGATCCGAGGCGTAACGCCTCAAGATTCTTTATTTATTAAATAGCGTTAAATCTTTTTTTGTTTAGTCGTTTAAGGTTATTTTCGTAAGATAAATAATCGATCTATGGCAAAAATTTTAGTAGTCGATGATGATACGACTTTCTGTATCATGTTGAAAAATTGGTTGGGGAAGCGTAAATTTGAAGTAGAGAATGCTTTTACCTGCAAAGAGGCTGTAAAAAAATTGGAGGGAACCGCTTTTGATGTGGTTCTCACGGATTTGCGCTTGCCGGATAAAGATGGGATAGATCTGCTTCGTATCATTAAAGAGAAAACTCCTCAGGCACAGGTTATTTTAATGACCGGTTATGCCGACATTCAGACAGCCGTAACGGCTATTAAATTGGGAGCCTTCGATTATGTATCCAAGCCGGTTATCCCCGATGAGATTCTGAAAAAATTGCAGGAAGCCCTGAAATTGGAAACAAAACCCAAGGAAAAGGGAAAAACCGCTACCGCGAAAACATCGGAAATCACTTATATTAAAGGAATAAGCGAGAAGGCCGATCAACTGTACGACTACATCCGTTTGGTAGGACCCACGAACATGAGTGTACTGATCAATGGAGAGAGCGGAACGGGAAAGGAGTATATCGCCCGTTTGATTCATTCGATGAGTAGCCGGAAGGATGCTCCTTTCGTGGCTGTGGATTGCGGTGCGGTTCCGAGAGATTTAGCCGCGAGTGAGTTTTTTGGTCATATAAAAGGTTCGTTTACAGGAGCTGTTTCCGATAAGGAAGGTTACTTTGTATTAGCGTCGGGGGGTACTATTTTCCTGGATGAGATCGGAAATCTCTCCTATGATGTACAAGTGCAACTGCTACGGGCGTTGGAAGAACGAAAGGTTCATCCGATCGGGGGGCAGAAAGATATATCTTTCGATGTCCGTATCATTACCGCCACGAACGAGAATTTAAAGGAAGCCGTAGCTTCCGGAAAGTTCCGGGAAGATCTGTTTCACCGGTTGAATGAATTTTCTATTCAGGCGATACCTTTAAGAGAGCGGAAGGAAGATATTATGGTTTTTGCCAATCATTTTTTAGATAATGCCAATGAGGATTTAGGAAAAGAGGTTGTCGGTTTTGACGAGAGTGTTGCCGATATTTTCCGGAATTACAGATGGCCGGGGAATCTTCGCGAGATGCGAAACGTGGTGAAAAGAGCGACCCTTTTGTGTCCCGGAAAACTTATTGTTAAAGAGTGTTTGCAGCCTGAATTATGGCAGCAACAAGCCCCTTCTCCCGAGAAGAGTGTCGGAAGTCGTAAGGATATGGAAAAAGAGTTGATTCGGGACGTAATGATTCGGTGTAAAAATAACAAAAGCGAGGCGGCCCGCATCCTTCAAATCGATAGAAAGACTCTTTACAGTAAACTAAAACATTTCGGGTTGGAGGATTTATAACTCTTTTTTCAATTCTTCCAAGATCGTTTTTCCTTGCCGGATGATTTTTTCAACTTGCTCTTTTATTCGGGTTTCCGGGGTCCGGGCAGAATCTGTTTGCTCCAAAAAAGCCAGGAGCGGTATAATCTCTTTTATGGCAAATTGTCTGAACATGGGCAGCATCTTATGGGACAGCCTGCCGATTTGTTGGAACTCTTTCTTATCGAGAAGTTGAGCTAATGTCGAGAAATTGGTTTCGCAGTCCCTAATGAAGGAGCGGATGATTTCCTTTATAGCCTGAGGATCGTGGTCGGCAAATATTTTTATGCTGTTTAAATCGTAAGGAAGGTTATTTGTCACGGACTCTCCTTCCGTGTTTTTTATTTTTACTGAAAATCCGGTTAGTTTGGCGATGCATTCGAAAAGTTGTTGCGGTGTAAACGGTTTATTCAGATAGGCCGAGAAACCCGATTTTTTATAATGGTTTTCTTTCATATCTCCTCTGGCGGAAAGGGCTATTGCCGGGATTTTTTGAATGTCCGGGTCCGGAAATCTCCGGATTTGCTCGATCAATTCGAATCCGTCCATTCCGGGCATTTGAATATCGGAAAGAATAATATCGAACCTTTCCTTCTCTAAATATTCCAATACTTTTGTCGGATCATTGCAAGATGTACAAACAATCCCTTTTTGTCTGAGCAGTTCGGTGCTCATGTGGAGTTGTAATGGGTCGTCATCTACTAACAAGGCTTTCAATTGTTGAACCTCCGGAAGATTGGTCTCCTCTTTTTCGGGCAGCACTTCTACCGGGGATACAGCTTTCAGTAGGGGAAGTTTGACCGTAAAGCTACTGCCGATCTCTTTCTCGCTTTCAAGGCTGATTTCTCCGCCCAAAAGTTGAACCAACTGTTGAGTGATCGTTAGTCCGAGACCCGTTCCTTCGGCTCCGTTATTGTGTTGTGCATCTAAGCGCGTGAATGCTTTGAAAATCAACTCCTGCTCTTCCCGGGTCATTCCCGGTCCGGAGTCTTTAATGACGATAATTAAGGTCTCTGCCTGCGTGGGGCTCACGAAGGCGGATAACTCGATTCTTCCTTCCCGGGTGTATTTAATGGCATTCGATAACAGATTAATGATTATTTGCCGGATTTTCATCGGATCTCCCGAATATGAAGTATCCAAGGCCGAGCTTATGTTGCTTTGTAATATTAACTCTTTTTTCGCTGCTAAAGGTTGTAAACTGTCGCTTGTCTCCTGTAGCAGACGGGCCGGATTATACGGAACGTGGTCTATATCCATTTTGTTGGACTCCAGTTTAGAGAAGTCCAACAGATTATTGGCTAAATGAAGAATGTGTTCGGAGGAACTTTTCATGTTTTGGAGAAAATAACGTTGACGCTCTTCTAAAGATGTGTTGTTCAGAAGTTCAATATATCCCATGATGGAGCTAAGAGGTGCTTTGATGTCGTGGGTAACCGTCAGCATGAGTTGTTCCCTGCTTTGTAAAAGTTTTTCGGTAAATGATTTGGCTTCCTCTAAAGCTTTTCGGTACCGTTGGCTTTGGGATATGTCGCTTATGATCAGTGAAATAAATACGATGACCAATACGCAGGATATGATGGCAATCCATGCTATCGTGCGTGTAATACTGTGAGTCAACTGTTGTTGCTGTTCCATCTTCGTGATGGTATGATCGAATTCCTCATTTTCCAGATCGCTGAGGATGCGTTTTATTCTTTCCGTGATATTTTGTCCGCTTTGAATAACGGCAATCTCTTTCCGGTAGACCTCTTTGGCCATCTCCTGGTTCTGTTGCTGAAATTCGTCCCAGGCCGATTTGATTACCGTGACTAATGAATCTGTCTTTGCCACGGGTTTTTCCTGTGTGATCGTATCGACTGGGATATGCTTGATCGTAACTTGAAGCGTGGTGTCCCGGCGGGAGAAAAGTCCCATAAAGCCTTTTCTTTTCTTCACGGTGTACACGCTATCATATGTGGTGATCGTTTGGGGTGTTGTCTCTTCCGGTTCCACGGCGGTACTGTCTTTTATGGCTTCGACCCGTTCGATGGCGATATTGTAGAAATCTTCCGGAAGGGAAATTTGCTTTACCTCCATTAAAGCCTTGAGGTTATCGATTTTTTGGTTGAGAAGATAATTGATCGTATCTATTCTTTTTTTCTGAAGTTTTATGGTAGTCAGGTTTTTTAGCGTATCCATATTTCTCCGAACCTCTTTCATCAAGTTTATATAACGATTGAATTTCGTTTTGGAATTGGTCTGTGAGAAAGCGATACCGATGCCCTCCGCTTCATAAAGTTTGGCCAATGTATTGCTGATGATGAATAGTTTTGTTTGCGTGATGGTTTCTTTGGGATCTTTTTCTGTCAATTGCAGCGTCTCTTTGTAGATAAAGATAATGGCTACAGTTGCCAGAAAGAGCAGGATAAGATATCCGGCAATCAGTTTCAGTTTGGTGAATTTGAAAAGTTTTTGCATGTCCCGTGAATTCGTTTTTGCGAATATACAAAAAGATCACGAAATGTACACTCGTCGTCCCGGATGAAAGGGTAAAATAAACAAGTACAGATGCTATTAAAAGAGTATGAATACGAAACGTTTTTTTTTGTGAATTACTCGTGTTTTGTTGTTATATTAATATAAATTATATTATAATAATAAACATTATACGTGCATAGTATGTTGATATGAAAAATAATTATCTTAATTTTACACAAATATTATCTTTTATGATAATATTCATTTAAATAACTATCGTACTAAACTTTTAAAATTAAGAATTATGAAAAAAACGATTCAACTAGTAGTATTAACATTGGTTCTCCTGGTTGGGGGAATATCAACGGGTATGGCACAGGTTTATCCTGTTGAGCGAACTCAATTTTGTTACGAGGGAGAAAATTGGGTTGTCAGTTTTACAGGTATTCAGTTTAAATCAAATGAAATGATTTATATTAGACATCATATTTTTGAGGATGTTTACGAGACTTGGGATATCGGTACAGATATAGGAATGTATTGTTACGTTGGAGTAACTTTAGAAGAGAGCGGAGTGTATGAATTTGGCCATTGGTCGTCTACTGTTGCTTTTGATACAAAATTAATAGTGACGCTTGTTGTTATGCCGAAGCCTGACGCTTCCATGGCTTCAAGAATGGGTAAAACGGATGATGTAAGAGGTGTCGATCACGGTCTTCTTTTTTCCCGGTTAGCTTGTATCGAGGAAAAAAGTTTAGTTTGGCAATCCAACCTGTTTGTATTAGCGTAGCTTAGAATTAAAAGATAAGATGACATGAACACGAGTGTTTTTTTTCA